>CAYUIZ010000133.1:0-7094 GCA_964444885.1 uncultured Sphingobacteriaceae bacterium
CTTACGACTAAAGACTTACGACTAAAGACTTACGACTAAAGACTTACGACTAAAAAACTTACGACTAAAGACTGACGACCAAAAGACTTACGACTAAAGACTTACGACTAAAGACTTACGACCAAAAGACTTACGACTAAAGACTTACGACTAAAGACTTACGACTAAAAGACTTACAACTAAAGACTTACGACTAAAGACTAATCGGCTAAAAGACTTACGACTAAAAGACTTACGACTAAAAAAACAAAACCGCCCCACATTATCTGTGGAGCGGTTTTCGTGCCCGGAGAGAGACTCGAACTCTCAAGGGACATTTCCCAACGGCTTCTGAGACCGCAACGTTTACCAATTTCGCCATCCGGGCGGCACGTTTCCCCGAGCGCTAACGTTCGGGAGTGCAAATATAGGAGTTCGCCTGTATCGGAGAAATTTTTTCCGATAATATTTTTTTCTGCGAGCCTTTTATTTCAAAAAAAGCCAGCATTATGGGCTATCGCTCCATTAATGGGGCGGGTTATTTTCCTCCGGCTTGTAGTTTGCCTGCAGCTCTTCCAGCTTTTTCTTGCCATAGGCGAAGCGCGTAATGACCATAAACAGGACGGGTACGACAAAAATAGCCAGTGTAGTCGCCACGGTCATCCCGCCGAATACCGTCCAGCCGATAGTCTGCCTTGACAGCGCCCCAGCACCGGATGAAAACATCAGTGGCACGATACCCAGAATGAATGCCAAGGAGGTCATGATAATCGGCCGGAGCCTCACCCGTACGGCATCCAATGTGCCCTCCAACAATGGCATGCCCATATCTACCCGTTCCTTCGCAAATTCAACAATCAGAATCGCGTTTTTGGCTGCCAGTCCGATGATCGCGACAAGCCCAATCTGCGCGTACACGTTGTTATCCAGATGCGGCAGGAACATAAGGACGAGGATAGCACCGAAAATACCGATCGGCACGGAGAGTAAGATGGAAAACGGCACAGACCAGCTTTCGTAGAGCGATGCTAGCAGCAGGAACACAAACAGAATACAGAGCGCAAAGATCATGATTGTTTGGTTGCCCGACTCCTTTTCTTGACGGCTCAGGCCGGCATAGTCGTAGGAATAGCCTGCAGGCAGCACCTGGGCGGCAACTTCCTCAAGGGCGCGCAGTGCATCGCCGCTGCTGTATCCCGGTGCGGCTCGTCCGCTCACGTCAATTGCACGAAAGATATTGAAGTGGCTTATGATCGATGGATTTTCGATCAACTTGAACGACACCAGCGAACTCAACGGCACCGACTCGCCACGGCTATTTTTGACGTAAAGGTTGCCTACATCTTCGATTTGCTTGCGGTAGCTCGTGTCAGCTTGAGTTACGACGCGATAGTTACGCCCGTAACGCGTAAAGTCGTTCACATAACTACTGCCGATATAAGCCGACACTGTGCTGTAGACACTGGCTACGTTGACCCCCATCCGCTTGGCCTGCTCGCGGTCTACCTCTAGCTCGTAGTTCGGCGTCTCTGAGTTAAACATGGTGTACGCCATGGCCACTTCGGGCCGCTGATTGGCCGTTTGTACGAAACGCCGAACAATTTGTTCGAATTGCTTGATATCGCCCGCCTGCTGTTCTTGAAGCTGCATGGAAAACCCGCCACTCAAGCCCAGTCCCGGAATCGGGGCCGGCGATACGGCAAGCATCGTTGCATGGGGGTAATTCCTAAACCGCTGTTCCAAATCGGCGATCACCTCGTGCACACTTCGGCTCCGTTCTGCCCACGGGTGCAGCTGCACGAAGAAAGTTCCACCGCTGGCTTTGAACGAACGGTTCAGCAAGTTTAGCCCCGAGATAAGGCTGACGTTGCGGATTTCCGGATAATGCTCACGGAAAGTCGCCGACATTTCGTCCAGCACGATATTGGTCCGCGAAGCTGACGCGCCCTCAGGCAGGTTGACGCCGACAATGAACGTTCCCATATCTTCGTTGGGAATAAACCCGGCAGACTTGGTAACGAACAAGCCGTAGGTGCCGACATACACGCACAACAACAGAATAAGCACCAGCGGCGCCTTGCGGATGCACCAGCGAACGCCGTTGGAATAACGCATCGTGACGCGATCAAACCAAACGTTAAACCGGTAGAAGATTTTATTAAAACCTTTTGCGCCGTGGGTAATGCGGGATGGCCGAAGCATCAGCGAGCATAAAGCCGGTGTGAGCGATAAGGCGACAAATGCCGAAATCAAGACGGACACCGCAATGGTGATTGCGAACTGCTGGTACAATTGGCCGACCATACCTGGGATGAAGCCCACCGGTACGAACACCGCAGCCAAAACCAAACCGATGGCGATGACCGGCGCGGTAATATCCTTCATCGCGCGCATGGTCGCCTCCCGGGCACTCAGCCCGTCCCGGTCAATATAATGCTGCACGGCCTCCACCACCACAATGGCGTCGTCCACCACAATGCCAATCGAAAGGACAAAGGCCAGCATCGTCAGGTTGTTAATGGAGAAGCCAAAAAGGTTAAAGAATATAAACGTTCCCACAATGGAAACCGGAATCGCCAGAATACAGATGATGGTAGCGCGCCAGCTCTGCAAAAAGACGAACACCACCAGCGTCACCAGGATCAACGCCTCAAACAAGGTCACCAAAACGGCTTGGATCGAGGCTTCGATCACCGTCACGTTCTCAAACGGAACCACGTAGTCGACTCCCTCGGGGAAGCCTGCTTTTAGTTGTTCCAAGGCAGCATAGATCCCCTCAGCGGTTTCCATGGCGTTGCCCCCCGGCGTCTGGTTGATCATCATCGCTGATGAGGTCTGGCCGTTCACCTTGTTGGAGATATTGTACGAAAACTCGCCTAGCTCCACGCGGGCCACGTCATCCAAATAGACGATAGATCCGTCCGCATTGGTCTTAACGACGATTTGCCGGAATTCCTCTTCGGTATTGATGTCGCCGTCCATCACGATCGGGTACTCAAATACCTGGTCGGCCGCTTGCGGGCTCCCCCCTACCCGGCCACCGGGCAGACGGACGTTCTGCTCTTGAATGGCCGCGTTGACATCCGCCGGCGTCAACCCGAGGTTGGCCAGCTTGGCCGCATCGAGCCACACCCGCATACTAAAGGGCTGGCCGAAGGCCATGACGTCACCCACGCCCGTCACGCGCATCAGGGCGTCCCGCACGTATAGGTTCACGTAGTTAGCGAGGTATTTCCGGTCGCGGGAGCCGTCTGGGGAGATCAGCGCCACCATCATCAGCACGTCGGTGTTCGCTTTCCGCGTCGTCACACCTAGGCGGCGTACCGTTTCGGGCAGTGCGGGTTCGGCAATGCCTACCCGGTTTTGCACGTCAAGGGTGGCGATATCGATATCCGTACCCACCTCAAAGGTAACGGTGATCTGCGAGCTCCCGTCCGCGGTACTGTTTGACTGCATGTAGATCATGCCGGGCGTACCGTTGATCTGGGTCTCGATAGGGGTGGTTACCGTCTGCTCCACCGTTTGGGCGTCAGCACCGGTATAATTCGCGCTTACCGTCACGGTGGGCGGCGCTATCGTCGGGTACTGAGTGACCGGAAGGGTAGTAATCGAGATGCCGCCGATCACGAGGATCAGGATGGATATGACCATGGCGGTCACCGGCCTGCGTATAAATACTTCTGATATCATGCTATAACGTTCGTGGAGGGTACGCCGCGGGATGTGCGGCGGACAACTCCTCTGTTTATCGTCCTGTTTGTATTATTGTTCGATCTGCACCTTAGCGCCGTGTTGCAGATTGATGATGCCATCCACGGCGATGCGCTCGCCCGCCTGCAAGCCTTCCGCTACAACCACGCGGTCGGCAATCTTAATACCCAGCTTCACCTGGCGTTGTTCCACGCGGCTGCTGTCGTTGACCACATACACGTTGGTCGTGCCCAGCTGGTCCTCGATGGCCTTGTGGGGGATGGTCAACTGCTGGCCGGGAATGGCGTGGCGGTTGCGGATCATCGTGTTCATGCCTGCCCGAAGCAAGCCATCTGGATTAGGGAAGCTCGCCCGGATCGTGATCGTTCCTGTCGAAGAATCGATGGCACGGTCAATGGCGGCGATCCGGCCAGCAGCCGGATAAACGGTGCCGCCGGGCAGCACGAGTAAAATGCTCGAATCTTGCGCCGCTTGGGAAGTGCCCTGCAGATCCAGAAAACGGGGCAGTACGCGCTCGTTCACTTGAAAATCGACACCAATGGGGTGGGTCGACGAAATGGTATTCAGCAGGGTGGCTCCAGCACTAACCAATGCGCCGTTCCGAACCGATGAAATGCCGACTGTGCCGGCAAAAGGCGCCACAATCACTGACCGGTTCAAATCGGTTGTCGCCGAGGTCAGGGACGCTTTGGCCTGGATAAGCTGGGCCTCTGAATTGCTCAGTTCCGTCTCGGCATTGTCCAGTATCTGGCGAGCGATGGCGTCCTGTTCGGCCAGTTTGCGGTAGCGCGCTAGGTCGCGCTTAATCCGTGTCAGGTTTGCTTCGGCAATGGCCACACTGGCCTTCGCCTGCTCCTGGGCCGCCGCGTAGCGGGTATGGTCTATTTCGTACAACTTTTGGCCTTTGCTGACGGATGCACCGTCGGCCACGTGGATCCGGGTAATGTAGCCGCTTACCTCGGCGCGCAATTCGGTTTCGTTGAGGGGGACGACGGTTGCAGGAAACTGGTCTAGTCCAGCCACTTCCCGCGCGGTAACTACTTCGGTGGAAATAGGCACGCTGATCTCCACGGGCTGGCCACCCGCGCCACGGTCGGCTCCGCCGGAACAAGCGGTGGCTAGCGCCACGATCAGGGAACAGCCGAATAGCAACTGTTTCGATGTTGTAGGGAAATGGTTCATAGTGTTCTTTGCGTATAGTGTTTTATTGCGTTGGTATGGTTATCGTGCCCAGGGCACGCTGCACGTCGAGCTTGCCCGACAGAACGGCGTAGAGGTTGCCCAGGTAGTTGAGCTGCGTCGTGCGCAGGTCTGTCTCGGCAGTCATCAGGTCCAGGTAGGTCTTGATGCCTTCGTCGTATTGCAGTTTAATGGTGTTGTACACTTCCTCGGAAAGCGTGACGTTAGCCTCGGCGGCGCGCAGGTCGGCCAACCCGGCTTTGTACGTGGCCATCGCCAGCTCGTATTCGGAGTGTATGCGGTTTGCCAGGTTAACCGCATCCCAGTTGAGCCGTTCTTCCTGCAAGCGCGACCGGCGGATTTCCTGGGTGCGCCGCGTGCCTTGGAAAATTGGCACACTCAGCGTAAGCCCGAATACCGAACGCGGGTAATCCGTCCCAAGCAAATCGCGGAACGAGTTGTCGCGGTAATCCCACGCGTAGTTATAGAAAGCTGACACACTGGGCAGGAATGTCCATTTGTGGTATTGGGTGTTAAGTGCCTGCAGCTGGCGAGTGGTTTCCAGTTGCCGGAATTCAACACGGTTTTGGTATTGCAATTGGGTTGTCGTGTCCAGCAGGATTTCCGATTCCATCGCCGCGTTGTCAAAGGACAAATGGAGCTCACCCCCCGCATCCAACCCGATCAGTTCTTTGAGAAAAGCGTACTTGTACTTCCGAACCTCTTCGGTCCGCTTGCGGGCGGCTTGCGCATTGCTCAGGGATATTTGCGCGCGCTTGTAATCGGTGGGATCGGCCAATCCGGCGTTGTAGCGTGCCTGGGCATCAGACAGCTGCTTGCTCAGCCTGGAAATATTCTCGTCCATGATTTTCAGCTGCTCCTCCGTCGTCAAAATATCGTAATACCCCTTACTGACCTCTACAATCGTATGAATGAGCGTACTTTCGGTGTTTTCCGCATTGCGCTGGCGGATGTGTGCTGCCGCTTTAGACGCTTGGATAAGCTGCGGATTCAGGATTTGCTGATCAGCCTGAAACGCCAGCGCCGCCGTGTGATTTTGTCCCATCCGGATGACCTGGTCGCCGATGACGGCCGTCGGGATAATAATGTTGTTCGTGTACTGGGCATTGGCGTTGAGCTGTGGATACCAGCCCGATAGGGCAATCGCAATGTCCCGTTCGCCGATTTCCTCGTCAATTAGCGCTTGCTGCACGCTTCCCCGGTTTTGCAGGGCAAACTCAATACATTCCTGTAAAGTAGCCCCACGGGGCACCCCGCCCGTTTCCTGCCCTTGGGCCAGGAGGCCCGAGGCGACGATAAAAGCAGCCCCTAAGATTCCACGCATATTTCTTATTAGCATAATCTGAATGTTAACGTTTAATGCCGTCCCACAGAATGGTCAGCATGTTGGCCAAGTGCCTTTCATTAAAAACGAAACTGCCGCTGTTGGTCTGTTTAGCGACGGCTACCGCCGTGCCCAGGAAGGCCGAACTGACGACGTTTTCGTGCACGTCCTTGATATGTCCCATCTGGATTCCCGCTTTGAGAAAGGCCCTCATCTTATCCTGGCCGCATACTGTTTCGTCGCGCTTCAGCAACTTGACATAAGGCGACGAGAAAAACTGCTCCAGGAAACTCAGCACATCCGGACGGGCCGTGTAGAATGAAACCAGCTCAAACCAGATACTTTCCAGACGCTGCCGGTAGGGTACCGCGTTGTCGTCCTCGTGAAATATGGACACGTAAACTAACGCCTCGCAATGGGCAAACACCGCCAGAATAAGATCCTCTTTCGACTCAAAATAATGATAAATCGTTCCCGTCGCCACTTGGGCTTCTTGCGCGATCTGATTCATCGAGGTGCCATGAAATCCGTACTGTCGGATGAGCTTCACCGTGCTGTCGAGTATGCTGCTACGCTTGTCCGCGGCCGTTACCTGGTCTAATTGAACGTTCATTCGGTCGCGAAGGTAACGGAATTCCCCAAGCCACGCAACGCTTGCGGACGCCGTAACGAAAAACTGACACTGAAAAGCACTATCGCGCACATCGATTGACCAAAAAATGACATGGGCGCATCGCCAGGCGACATTCGGCCGCCTGCGAGATGCCTACCCTGCGGACCGATTTTCAGGGCACCCCCACGCCTACCCTGCGCCATCCGGCACGCCGCTAGGCTGCACGGTGGGCGAAAAATATAAACGCTTGATTTTACATATTATTTC
>CAYUIZ010000134.1:0-7050 GCA_964444885.1 uncultured Sphingobacteriaceae bacterium
ACGTTTGAAAAGCCATGTCCCTTCGGGAAGGCAAGGGGTGCACGACAGATTTCCCCTTCATTACAAAAATCATTTTGTCATCCTGACGACAGGAAGGATCTAAAGGCGTAAAATACCCAAAATGTGAGATGCTTCATTTCATTCAGCATGACAAAAGGGAAATCTGTCGTGCACCCGAAGGCAAGCTTACCCGAAGCCACGATTAAATTTTAGTTACCTTCGTAGTCTCGTTTTCATTAAATCCGCTTCATTGTGTCACTCGATAAATTAAAGCTCAGCAAACGCCTTCAGGCTTCCATGAAAAAGCTGGGTTATTTGGCTCCCAAGGAATTCCAGCTCAGGTCCCTCTCGCGCATTGTGGGCGGGCATAGCATCATTGGCATTGCGCCTGACGGCGCGGGCAAAACCACCACGTATGTGCTGGGTGTATTGATGCGGTTGACGTATACGGAGGACGAGGCTCCGAAAGCACTGGTTTTGGCACCCAATGAGGCGAAAATAGCGGAGATCGTGGATCAGTTTCTGGCCATCAGCCAAAATCCGAACCTGCACATCATGGGGCTCAAAACAAGTGGAAGCATGGAAGAGGAGATCGAAGATTTGGTGCGTGGTGTGGATATCGTCGTGGCCACGCCAGACCGTGCCCGTGCGGTGTACCTGAAATTGGGGCTGAACCTCAACCGCATCCAAACCTTGGTGATCGATGACGCGGACGAACTCGTCAAGCAGGGCATGCAGACTCGAGTGCGGGAGCTAGCCCAAAGTTGCGGAAAAGTCCAGTTTCTCGCCTTTAGTACCGTCGCACACGACAAGTTGCATCTCATGCTCGATGATTTCATGCCCCTTGCCCCCATTATCGAAGTGGAAGAGCTTGGGGATCGTGCGTTGGAAACGCACGAGTTGCTCGCGTACCGCGTCCCTAATTTCACAACGAAAATCAATCTCCTCAATCTATTGCTGGAAGACGATGAGGTGTTCGACAAAGTCGTCGTTTTTGCTAACAGCCGACACACGGTTCAAAAGCTGCGTCAAAGCCTGCATACCAAAAAAGGAGAAATCGGGGTACTGCATCCGAGTGCCGATGACGATGCGGAGTTTGCACATATCGGCGATTTCAAGCAAAGCCCGTATTGCCGCGTGTTGCTTATTGCCAATGAATGCACGGACCAGCTCGACTTGACGGGGATTCCGTTTATCATTCATTTCGATATACCGGAACACATCGGGGTTTTCGAGCAACGGGTTGCCAAAACAGCGGACGAAGTTATTGCGATCACCTTTGCGACCGATATCGAACTTCCGATGCAGAAAAAAATCGAACAGTCGCTGGGCAAGAACATCCCGGTCGTGCCGCTTCCGGAAGGCCTGACCATCTACACGCCCTCCGCGGAGGCAAAAGACACCAAAAATATCGAAGAGGCATCCCACGGGGCGGCTTTTCATAAAAAGAAGGAAAGCAACAGCAAGACGTACAACTATGGCGGCGGCACAAAAGCCAAAATGACCATGAAAAAGAAAAGGCGGTAAGGTATTCCGTCCACGGTTTTCGAAAGAACCGCTCGTCAGCCAACGCAACAGCAAACAACCCTATTTTTCGCGGTCCTTCGGAAAAAAAAATCTTCGGGCGATGCTCCCCTGTTACCTTTTTTTGGCTTTCTTCCGGGTTGCTTTATGGGCTTCGGCTTTCGTCATAACGATTTGCATGATGGACGTAAAATAATCTACGCCGTTCAGTTTGGACGCGACACCAATTCCGCCGGGGCTAAACACATTGATTTCCATCAATTTACTTCCAACGACATCCAATCCCACCAAAAACATGCCGTCGGCTTGCAACTGCGGGCCGATGGTTTCTATCAGCCGAAACGTTTGCTTGGTCAAGACCGGCAGCTGCACGGTAGCGCCTTGGTGCACGTTGCTGCGGAGGTCGCCCGGCGCCTGGACGCGCTGGATGGCGGCCACCTTGCCTTCTATTTCCAGTGGCTGGCCGTCGACAAGGAAAACACGCGTATCCCCGTCTTTGGCAGCCGGGAGGTACTCTTGCGCAATAACAAACCCATCCCGTGTAATCGCTTCCACGATCTGTTTCTTGTTTTTCCCCTCCTTTTTATCCAATAAAAACACATTTTTTCCGCCCGATCCGCGGAGAGGTTTCAATATAATCTTGTTGTTCTCCGTTTCGTAGAACTTCTCGACATCGGACAGGTTGCGCGTCACCACGGTCCGTGGACGCACTTGATCCGGAAAATATTCCAAGTACATCTTGCTGGAAGCCCTGACGAGACCATCGGGATTATTGAGCACCAGCACGCCCCGCATGGCGGCCAATTGCCCGAAAATGATTCCTGCGTCCTGCGCCCAAGGACGGTTTTCCATATCGACCGAGGGATCATTGCGCAGCCAGAGGACGTCCACCCGATCAAAATTGACCAGCTTCTTTTCCGTTGCGATGACGGCTTCCAAAAACGTGTTCGCCGATCGGAATACCTTGCGCGGCACCTTGCGTGCATGGGCGCCTACTTTTCCGTTGGCCAAATACACAAACGAGCCTACGCCAATATAATACACCTCAAAGCCCAACTTATGGGCCGCGAAAGCCAGTCCGGTTGTTGTGTACTCCGGGTGCTCCTTGGGCGTCTGGTTGACTACAAATCCTATTTTCATATCCGCGTATAAATTAATGTGTTGTTCGTTTCGTTAATCCAGCATCTTGAAAATGCTGCCCGTGCCCTTGATCTTGGCCACGTTGTCAATATAGGGGGGCTCCAGGTACCGGGGCCGTATAGGCGCCGGGCGCAATAGTTGCCGGTGCATGAGCTCTTCGATAACTGGCAGGTAATCCTGTCGGATTTTCCCTACGAGTAGTTTGGAAATATCCTTGCCCTTGCGGGCATAGTCCACTAGGTTCAATAACCCTTTGAGGTAGACGCCATCTTTTGTCAAGCCGCCGCCCCGATAGACACGCATCGTGACGTAAAATGCCGACTCGGGACCGAACGCGTATTTATCGACCAGCAGGGAAAACATCTCGGAAAATCCCTTGCCACTGACCATGCCGTCTACGACCAGCACACGCGCGGCCAATACACGCAGCCGTTCGTTGGTCAGTCCGCCCGACAAGTATTCCGCAAATACGGCAAGACCCTCCTGCAGTTGTTCGTACCCCGGCACCCCTAGGTAAAACAGCTTCAAGGGTTGCGCTTTGCCGTTGTAGTAGGTGGCTACGTGCGTACCCACTTCGTGCTGAATCAGTGCGAAAGCCCGGTCGCGCGAAATGGAATAGCGGCTGCTGATATGCAGCGTACCCCTGGATACGAGCACCCCTTCGATGTCGTCCCTGACCCGCACGGCCGTGGAAACATCCGGATATTGTGCTTTCAGGTATTCCAGTTCCACCTCAGCCATCCGGGCGAATTCCGCCGCACCGATGGTTTCCTTCTTTTTTTTGGTGCCGCCTAACGGTTCGGCCGCCACCAAAATCGCTTGCGCGACATCGCGCAGCTTCTCGTCGATGCCCCCAAATATCTGGATGCTACTATGCAGAAATCCGGGCTTCTCCCGTTCGTCCATCATATTCAGCATGCGGTCGACTTCTTTGCGCTTGTCGCGAAAGAGGTAGGCAATCGTGGGGTCGGTGATCCGCTCAATCGGCAGGTTAAACAGTTTCCGCTTGATTAATTCGGGATCGATCGGCATCGGGCGGTAATGGAAGGCCGGCTTTTCCATGTATTTGCTTTTTTTGAAGCTTTCCCAGCTTTCCCTCGAATTGATGGGTGTTACTAAAAACAGAAAATCAAACAGGTTGCTGTACTCGGCCAGCTTCGCGTCAATTTCCCATACCATGTCGTCGATTTCGGTGGTGCCCAGCATCTCAAAATGCGTGGCATTATGCGACGTTTTTAGCCGTACGAATTCGAAGAAGCTTTTGCGCAATGCCTTTCCAAAGCCCTCCCGGAGTTCCCGCAGGAATAAGGGGTATGGCGTGCCCGTCGAGCGGTCCAGGTAGATCGGCGCCACTTCCAGTCCAATCACCGTAATCTCCTTCTTGCGCGACTCCTCATCGGTCATCAGCGGCGTAAGGCGAGGCGGACTGGGCATGTCTTTCGACGTATTCAATTCGGCGTTCAGCTGTTCGTACCCAGCCTTTATGGCGGCTAAATGGTCCCGCATGTTATCGGCAATCGGCAAGGCACCTTTTTGGCTCACGTGAATCGTGAACGACGCCGGATCTGCGCGCTCAGACAGCCATACCTCCAACAACAGGAAGCCATTGAACTTGTCCGAAAGCGTGGTGGCGATGGTGTGGATGAGCGGGCTAACGGGCGAATCCGCAGTATCGTTAGCCATGAGATATGACGACTCGGTCTTGCCCAGGGTAGACGTAAAATTGTCTTTCTGGCCATGGGGAATGCGGTAAACCAACAAAAACGGCACTGGCTTGTCGATGCGTAATTCTCCGCCTTCGCCGACAGTGGTATAAATCGGCTCTCCTTTTTTGAGCTTGTCCAACAGCTGGTTCATTCGTTTCTTATCCATCACACGTTTGCGTTTTCCTTGTAGCATTCCAGTTCATCCATCAGCAGGGGGATGCTGCCCTCCAACATCCGATTCAAGTCCCGCAGATGGGCCACGTCCACCCGCCCCGTCCATTCGTCCATAAAGGTTTTCTTAAATTCAACGGACAATACGCACCCCTTGCCGCTATACCGCTCGTTGACCCACTCCGAAAATCCACCACCCTTGAACTTGACGTTCTCCCTGACATCGGGGCGGCGATCGCCGACCCTGGCATGCGCGAGGTAGCCGATAAACTTTTGCGTTAAGCCTGCCCATTTCGGATCATTGTGGATGGTACCGATATTGATTTCGGGATTTTCCTCCCTAGGCGCTTCGATGTTGGGACTGTCCCGCCGATGGTTATAACTGTGTATATCAAGGATGACGAAACATCCATGCCGTTTGACGAGGGACTCGAGCAAGTCGCGAAACATACCGTAAAACGATTCATACGCTTCGATGAGTTTTCCGGCATATTTTTCCTTCACCGCCTCACCCCATACGTCCAGCCCCCAGGCATCCGCGGGTTCCCGGTACAGCGCCGCATCCTTTCGCCGATTAAGGTCCACTTGGAAACGGGACGTACGAACCACCAAACGGTTGGCGGGCACGTCAGCCATATCCCCCGTATAGGGGTCTTCCTCCCGGAAGCGCTCATGCGATTTTAGCTTGAGATGAGCTGCCAACGCGGTATCGATTTCGTGCCCATCGTGCAAGGCTAGCGCAATGACAGGACTCTCGGCCCTTCGTAAAACATATCGGATATCCATCCTAAGATCGTTTCGTTACCCCTTAGAACAACGAATTGTGCCGTAACGTTCATTTCGACCCAACGAAAATAGCATTACACACTGATTTACTTAGGGTTACGTTTCCTCGAAAGGCATCCCCGTGGTGAGGTTCCACGTCGATGCAAGCCGGTCTTATTGAGGTGTATCCGAAGCCCGTTCTAGGCGTGCTTCTCGTTCTTGCTGATGATTTTCTTGTCCCAGACGATATCCTTGGAATAGGCTTCGCTGCGGATGGGACAATCCTGCACCCGGCAGTAATGGCAGCAGGAAGGCAGGCACGGGTCTGCATGTATAAATAGCTCGGTGTTGGCGTGGAGATGCGTATTGACGACCACATCTATGGCCGACACCTCGTCATGCACGCGGTTGAGGTCGTAGTAGTTGGGCAAGGTGACGTGGCAGTCGACATGCAATTCATGTCCATAACGTTGCACGCGCAGGTTGTGCACGTCGATCCAGTCGTCTTTGCGGTGCTGTTGCAGGATGGAAGCGATACGAGCCACGAGCTTGACGTCGGACTCATCCATAAGCCCGCCGATGGATTTGCGCAGCAATTTATACCCTTGATAGAGAATATACAAACCTAAGGCGAGCGACAGCGCAATATCAATCCATGCCTTCCCAGTCAGGTGCATGGCATACAATCCCACCAAGAGCCCACCGGTACTGTAGGCGTCGGTTTTCAGGTGCTTCCCATCGGCCATTAGCGTCAGCGAGTTCAACTTCTTGCTTTGCGCTACCATGTACGTGCCCACACCAAAGTTCACCACGCCAGTAAAGGCCAGCAAGCCCATTCCTTCCAGCAGGTTGCCGACAGGTTCGGGGAAGAAAACGTTATAACACGCCTTGCCGACAATCAGCACGCCGGCCAGGAAAATCAATCCCCCCTCCAGAAAAACGGAGAAAAACTCGACTTTGCCATGGCCGTAGGGATGGTTTTGATCCTTGGGACGCGCCGCGAGGTGGATGCTGTAAAACGCAAATCCCGAAGCGATGACGTTGACAATGCTTTCCATCGCATCCGTCAGAATCGCATTCGAACTAGTCAGCAGGTAGGCCGTGAACTTCACCAGCATCAGCACAATGCCTGTGGCCAATGCGAGTAGGATGATGTTCTTTTGTTTGTTCAAAATGCCATGGTATTTGCGCAAAGATACGGATATAAAATCACTGGGGCTTGCGACAGCGGGACCGCTTGCCACGTGTTGTTCCTACGCGGAAACGGCGGGCGCACGACAGATTTTCGCTATTGTGGAAAAACTCCTTACAAACTATGCCGTCATCTCGACGAGGAATGAGGAGAGATCTATGGTTAAGGACCGCGCAATTTAGCAGTATGCGCAGGACAGCGACCTCATTATCGTCACCAATGACAATGATTACCTGAACCTGGCAAACACGAATGGTTTCCCACCCAAGGTAGTGCTCCTACGCACAGGAAACCAGCGCAATTCGTTCCTCGAACAACTACTAATCAAACAATTGCCTGAAATCGAACTGCTCTCCCAGTCAACCGAATACGGCTTCCTCGAAATTGTTTAATACCAGCCGATCGGCCCGAGGCCTTGCATTCCCGATCCTTCGCCAAACGTTCCTTCCACATTCTTATCCCAGCTGGCAACCGGAAAAAAACGGCTAAAAAAGGCACGCCAAAACGTTCAAAACCTATTGCCCCAACCAACAAAAATAGCTAGTTTTGCGT
>CAYUIZ010000135.1:0-7030 GCA_964444885.1 uncultured Sphingobacteriaceae bacterium
TTTATTTTGGTGGCAACATTGGTTTCCGAAATACCGATGATTTGGGAAATTTCTTTGTGGCTCTTCTCTTCCAGATAAAGCAGCATCAAGGCTTTATCCAAATCTTTTAATTGCGAAATCATCTGTTGTAGAACACCCAAATCTGTTTCCTTATCTTCAAAATCGCCATTGTCTGCGAAATTGATGATTCCGTCCGTTAGTGGATTTGATATTCTTTTTCTGCTAATTTCTTTTCGGTAAAATGATATGGCAACGTTCAACGAAATTCGATACATCCACGTTGAATACTTAAAATTGTCGTTATAGTTGTCAAACGATTTCCACAACTGGATAATGATTTCCTGAACAAGGTCTTTTCGGTCTTCAACATTTCTGCAGTACGAATTTGCTACTTTGTAAATTATACCTTTATTAGTTTGAACAACAGAGAGAAATATGTTGGATTTGTCAATTTGGTCCATTCTTGTTATTTGTCAGTGAATCAATAAAGTAATCGGTTGGTACGTCATTATTGTTTGATTTTTTTATGCTGTGGTCAGGATAACCATAGTGGTGATTTCTTGTGATTGTTATTCCACATCCTGTAGTCAGGGTCATGATTATGATAAATGCAATAGCCAACATTTTATTTTTTCTGTTTCCCATTCGATCAAATAATTAGGGGTTCAACTTTTTACTTTCCTAATTATTCGCACAACGGGTCTAAATATCACAATCCGTAGAAAATATTTTTTGACTGAGTTCAAATGGTCGTTTTGATGTTCGGCCGGGTCGGTTTTATGCTTGCACACAATTGCCAAAAATACGTGATATTCTGTCGAAGGGACAAGGATTCGACAGTCCCGGCTCCCGCGCGCATCAAATGCAGCGTCACTCGGGCCCGCGGCTACACGGCAATTAGCCCCCCACCACTACTGAAAATTCCTTCCCTTATGAAAAAACCGGTCGGTATCCGTTGCTTGTTCGGGCTGTGCCAATCCGTTCAGCCAGGCATTCAGGTTAAAGCATCGGCGGGTCACCACGTGGATGACTTCTTTTTCCCGCTGCAACTGGCCTTCTACAAACAAGAGTTTGGACTGCAGGATTTGGCGGCGGTAAGTTTGGAAAGTCTGGGCCCAGACGACGAGGTTGGCGCAGCCCGTTTCATCTTCGATGGTGACGAACAGCACCCCTTTGGCAGTCGCCGGGCGTTGCCTCACCGTCACTAAGCCGCAGACTTTCACGGGAGCGCCTTTTTTTAAGTTGGCCAACTCGGAAGCCGGGGTGGCTCGCAGCAGGTCCAGTTGGTGCCGGAGGAAGCTCACCGGATGTGCTTTGAGGGAGAGGGATGTGCTGGCATAGTCCTGTACCACATGCTCGCTGGGGCTCATCAAGGGCAAGGCCATTTGTTGTTCCCTGGTGCTTTCCGAAGGCTGGCCCCCAAAGAGTGCCAGCGGGCGGTCATGGAGGGCGGCCACTTCCCACAGGGCCTGTCGCCGGTCGAGCCCGAGCGATCGGAATGCGTCCGCATCGGCCAGCTTTTCCAACGTAGTCAAAGCAACGCCTGCATCCATCAGGGTGGGGATGCTGCGGTACCCCGTACCCCGGGTGCTAAGCAGGGCTTGGATTTCGTCTATAGGTAGGCCTTTGATGAGACGGAATCCCAGTTGCAAAGGGCGTAGGCCTGTGCCCTGCGTGCCGCATAGCGTGTGGTCCCATTCCGAATGGTTCACGTCGATCGGCAACACCGTAACGCCATGCTTGCGGGCATCGGCCACCAATTGCGCGGGGTGGTAGAAACCCATGGGCTGACTATTGAGCAAGGCGGCGGCAAAAATATCGGGATAGTGGCATTTCAGCCAGCTCGAAACGTACACCAGCAGGGCGAAGGAGGCCGCGTGGCTCTCGGGGAAACCGTAACTGCCGAAACCCTCCAGTTGCTTGAACACCCGGTGGGCAAACTCTTCCGGATACCCCTTTTTGACCATTCCTTCCACCATTTTGCTGCGAAATCGGCTGACTTCCCCTTTGGCCTTGAAGGTGGCCATGCTTCGTCGGAGCTCGTCGGCTTCCGTAGCGGTAAATCCTGCGGCCACCATAGCGATTTCCATTGCTTGCTCCTGAAACAAGGGCACGCCGAGCGTCCGTTCCAAAATGCCCTGGATCTCTTCAGAAGGGTAGTCTACGGGTTCCTCCCCGTTGCGCCGGCGTAGGTAGGGATGTACCATGTCGCCTTGGATGGGGCCGGGGCGCACGATGGCTACCTCGATGACCAAGTCATAAAACTCGCGGGGACGCAACCGCGGCAACATGGACATCTGGGCCCGACTTTCGATCTGGAAAACCCCGACCGTGTCCGCACGGCAGATCATATCGTACACGCGTGTGTCTTCCCGCATCACGTTGGCCAGCGTCAGGTCCAGGTTGTAATGCGTCTTTCCCAATTCGAACGCCTTGCGGATGCAGGTGAGCATCCCGAGGCCCAATACGTCCACTTTCAGGAAGCCCAAAGCCTCCAAATCGTCCTTGTTCCATTCCAGGCAGGTGCGGGCTTCCATCCGGGCATTGAGGATGGGACACAGCTCATGCAAATTGCCTTGCGTAATGACAAATCCGCCGGTATGCTGGCCCAGCTGCCGGGGAAAACCGATGTATTGCTGCGTCAGTTCCAATGTTTTTTGCAGGAGGGCATCCTGCGGGTTGAAACCTTGTTCGACGAGCTGGCTGCTGTCGACATGGGTATCCCAATGGCTACCGATGATGCCTGCTAAGCGGCCCACAGCGTCCACTGATAATCCCATGGCCTTCCCCACGTCGCGTATGGCCCCCCGGGCCCGCACTTGGGTGACCGTGGCGACAATGGCCGCCCGGCGGCGCCCGTATTTGTTATAGATGTATTGGATAACTTCCTCGCGGCGCTCATGTTCGAAATCGACATCGATGTCGGGCGGTTCGTCGCGTGCGTCCGACATGAAGCGCGCAAACAACAATTGGAACTTGGTGGGGTCTACCGAAGTGATGCCCAAGCAAAAACAGACTGCCGAGTTGGCGGCGGATCCTCGTCCTTGGCATAGGATCCCCCGGTTGCGGGCGAAACGCACATAATCATACACCGTGAGGAAGTAGGAAGCATAATTTTTCCGCTCGATAAATTGGAGCTCATGTTCCAGCGCTTTTTGCACGCGTTGCGGAATTTCCTTGCCGTAGCGTTCGTGGGCGCCTTCCCAGGCTTCCTTCACGAGCTCCTGCTGGGGCGTGCGCCCCGCGCTGGTGAGTTCCACGGGATAGACATATTCCAGCTCATCCAAGGAAAACCGGCAGGCGGCAGCCACAGTTGCGGCGTGGCGGAGGGCATCGGGGTGTTGCCGGAAAAGGTGCGTGATCTCGGCTGGGGATTTGAGGTGACGTTCCGCATTGGGATGGAGCTTATATCCAGCCTGCTGTATGGTGCACTTTTCACGAATGCAGGTCAGCACGTCTTGCAATGCGCGGCGTTCCGCCACGTGGTAATGGACATCCCCCAAGGCCACCAAGGGGGCATTTATCCGTTCGCAAAGACGGTTGAGCAAGAAGAGCTTTTTTGCATCGTTGCCTGCATAGGTCTGGATGGCACCTATGCTGAATTCCTGCCCCAGTGTAGCACGGTATTCGGCCATATCATCCACAAACGGTGGTGGCAGGGCAAAGGAAGGGGTCAGCTGTGTGGGCGGTACGGCGACGAACTGCATGCCTTGGGCATGCCGGTACACATCGGCTTTGTATAGGAGGCATTTCCCTTTTTCGGTACGCCGGTTGCCTTCGGTGAGCAAGGTCGATAGCCGTCCGTATGCCGCCCGGTCCGTCGGATAGGCCAATAAGCTGGTGCCGTCCTGCAAATCCAGCCGGCATCCGGGAATAAACCGAATGCCGTGTTTCTTAGCGGCCATATGGCCGCGCACGATGCCGGCCAGCGTGTTGCGGTCGGTAATCGCGAAGGCGCTGTAGCCCAGCGCCGCCGCTTGGGCGGCCAGCTCTTCCGGATGGGATGCACCGCGCAGGAAGCTGAAATTAGAAGTCACCTGTAGCTCCGCGTATTCCATGGCTCAAGCAAAAAAACCGTGTATAAACCACCGGCAGGGGTGCCCATCTTGGTAATGCCCCGACCGAAACAGCCAATACCGTTGTCCTTTGTCGTCTTCCACCACAAAATAATCCCGGTGTTCGCCGGCGTCCATCCACCATTCCCGCGCGATACGCTCCGGACCGTCGGCTTTTTTGATGGGATGCACCTCGTCGCGGTAGCGGAAGAGCATGGGTGGGTAATCCGGAATGGGGGCAGACACCTCGATGGGTTCCGGTTTGGCCAGCAATCGGGTAGGACGGGGGCGCGCGTCAGGCCACGGAAAAGGTAGCTTGTCGGATAAGCGCAGGGCGGGTTGCAGTGACCGTTCGGGCCAGTGACGGGCTGCTGGCAGGTAACGCCGTATCGTGCAGGCGTTGGTACGGCCGGCTAGGCGGTCCAGCAATTCGGCTAAGGCGGGATCTTCCAAGCCGCTTGCCTTTTCCCACATCGTTTCCTGTGCCGGGTCGGTTTCTTCTATTTGCACGGCCTCCAGCTCAAACAGCTCGATGCCCAGTGCCGGTTTGATCTGGACTATTTTCAACGCAAATAGCTTGAAAAGATGGGATACCGTGGCTGTAGCCCGGTGTGTGCCCATGGCGATGCTTCCGGTTTTGCCGTCGATGCGGAAATAGGTCAGCACGGCCCGGCGAATGCCTTTGCCTTCTTGGGCCAGCCGATGGCATAAGCTTTCCAGTAAATGCTGCAGGGCTATTTCGATGCCTTTGGCGGTACGGATGGGGTCTAAGCAGGGGAGGCGCTCGACGTAGGGCGCTATCGGGCGAATAGGCACCAGCGCGTCTTCCTCCGCGCCTAGCGCTTGCCGGAGGCGCCACAGCAATCCTTCCCCAAAACGCCTGCGCAGCACGGTGCGCGGCATGGACATGAAGGTGCCGACGGTGTAGAACCCGAGTTTGTGCAGGCGTTCCAGGGTTTCTTTTTCGAGGCGTAGGGCCGCGGGCGGGAGTGCCGCCAGCGCGTCCCGCTGCTGGCCCGGTGGCACGATGAGCGCGTCTTTTCCAAAGCGTGCCATCGCCCACGCCGCACCGGCTGTATCGGCCATGGCGGCCCGGGCTTCAAAGCCTTTTTGTGCTAGCCGGAAAACGAGATCATGCAGGTAAGCCTGTTCGTCTCCCCATAGATGCGTACAGCCCGTGGCATTCAGCAGTAACCCGTTTGGGGGGTCTACGGCTACAATAGGCGTATAGCGGATACACCAATGGCCCCAGGTTTCCAGCAATTTGTCGTTTAGCCCCGGGCGGTCGTCCAGCACGTGCAGGCCGGGTACGGAGGCTTTGGCGTCGGCTACGACCATCCCTGGCGAAATGCCGAGGGAAACGGCATGTGCATTCGTGGCGGTGATGACCATGCGGCCCTGTGCCGGGATCGCCACCACAAAGGGCTGGTCGCGCAGGGCAGGATAGCGTAGGGCCATTCGGTCCGCCACTAATTGCTTGAACCATATCGATACATAGCGCTTTTCCATTCCGCTTATCCAATCTGCTTGCTTTCCAAAGGCCAGTGTACGGGTTTTTCAGCTCGTTGCGGCGGGGCAAATTGATTGCCGGACCAGCCTACCGTCCAGCGCCCCGGATTTCCGTTTCTGACCTTGAGCAGTTCCACTTCCCAGCGCGGGAAGCCCACGCCGGGCATTCCGGCTTCCAGTAGGCTGGGCAAGTGCCGGATGTGCCAGCGCGCGGCGCTGGCGGTGTTGCCTAGGCCCAGTGGCTGGTTGCGCAAGACAAATCCCGTTACCCAGCTTTTTTCCACGGCGAGCTGCAGGCGCTGCGACTGGACGAAATCCATACTCGACACCTCGGTAACGGCCGCCGTGAGCGCCGTGCTTTTGAGTGCTTCTTCCATAGCCCACAAGATGTCGCGCTCGCGTTTGACCTCGACAAAGACAATCCGCTCGGGGGCTATGCCGAAAGCGGCAAGGGCAGGGGGAAAAGGGGCGAGGCGTGGCGAGGCACCGATCCAGAGGCAGGTGCCTCCCTGGGCCACCATCCGCGCCAGTAATCCGCTGACAAACCCGCTGGTAGCGGCCGCTTCTTCGGCATTGAAAGTCACAAACTCGTGGATGCAGGCCGTGGGAAACACCCCGTGGGGGAAAGCCCGTTCTATCGGGCCCAAGCCCATGGGGCATCCTTGGCCAGTAGGATGTCCATTGCCCTGCATATGCAACAGCTGCTGGCGCAATTGCTCGACGATTTTCTGTTTGTTGTCCGCTTGTCTGGGCATGTTCTTTCCTCTCCGGACGACAAATATAATACTAATATTTTTAGTAAAAAAGAAGTGTAGGGAATTTGGGGAAAGTGCAAAAGGGCTCTCGGACGGGGTGACGTCCCGAAAATCGGTACGGGCGGGGCTACCCGTGCGCCTGTTCGATTTTGTACAGCATCATCCGGGCAATGTTGGCAGCCCGGATTTTGGCTTCTTCGGCTTTTTCCCCGGCAAACAGCTCGTCCGTGGTTTCTCCAAACAGGCGCAGCCATTCGGAAAACTCGGTTTCGGTGAGCGGAGCCATTTTGCTGAGCTCGACGTGCTTTCGCATGGGGTTGCCAGAAAACCCCGATTCTCCGAGCAATAGACCGGCCCAGAATTGGTACATGCGGGGCAAGTGGTGGTCCCAGTCCACGCGGGCGATGTCGGTGAAGATGGGCCCGATGATGGGATTTACCTGTACTTTGTCGTAGAATGTGTCGACCAGCAACTCAATGTCTGTTCGGTTTTCGATATCTTTTTTCATCAGCCTTTTGTCTAAACCCGCGCATTTCCCATCAAATGGCTTAGGTGAAAATACTATTTTGGCATCAAAGTACCAAATGGCAGCCCAGGTCCTCGTCCCACGAAAGAAAACACGGGCTTGTTTTTCAATGTCTTATGTTTTTTGATGGGCAATGTTATGAAAACACCCCGATTTTCCTTACTTTTGCCGTGGGTAAGTCTTTT
>CAYUIZ010000136.1:0-7005 GCA_964444885.1 uncultured Sphingobacteriaceae bacterium
GGGTGAAACTCAGCGACGGTTAAGGAGCGGCAAACCGGGTGGTCCGGCATACCGGTGTCCTACTGCTAGCCTCGGGTCTCAACCCCGCAGCTAGCAATGAAGAACCGACCGCTTTGGCGAAAATTTTTGTGGTGGAACAGCCTGCCTGCCGACCAGGTAGCCAAAATTTATGACAAAATAGCCAATTGGGGGAAAGAATGGCCGTTTTATAATCGGAACTTCGGTTAAAAGGTATTATGGTGATGACATTGGATGCGTGGCAGTCCCCGCTGTTTTCCCTATCTTTGTCAGATGCAGCACCGCAGCTTCGACGACTTCAACTTTAACAAACAGATACGCACGGCCATTGCCGAAGCGGGATACACCGAACCAACGCCCATACAGCTCAAGGCCATGCCGCCGATTATGGCCGGACAGGACGTTATGGGTATCGCGCAGACGGGAACGGGCAAGACCGCCGCTTTCGTGTTGCCTATCCTGATGAAGCTCAAATACGCCCAAGGGATGGATCCACGGGCCCTGATTCTGTCGCCCACACGCGAACTCGCCATGCAAATCGAGGAAAACATCCGCCAATTTGCGGTCTATACGGATTTGCGTACGGTCGTACTGTACGGCGGGCTTGGCCCCAAAACGCAGAAAGAAGCGCTCGACAAGGGCGTTGACATCATCGTGGCGACCCCCGGCCGTTTTTTGGACTTGTATCTTGAACAGCATATCGTCACCAAGCAGCTTCAGGTGCTGGTGATGGACGAAGCCGACAAGATGATGGACATGGGGTTCATCAGCAAATTGCACCGGATCTTGGAAGTCGTGCCCCGCAAGCGGCAAAACCTGCTTTTCTCGGCTACCATGGGCGAATTGGTCCATAAGATAGCGGGTGATTTCCTGGAATTTCCAACGGTAGTGGAAGTGACGGCCCAAGCTACGCCGGCGCAGACGGTCAACCAATTGCTTTACCATGTCCCCAACCTGAAAACGAAACTCAACCTGCTGCAGTACCTGTTGAAGGACGACGAGGCATTTCACCGCCTGATTGTGTTTTGCAAAACCCGCGTAGTAGCCGACAGCGTTTACAAGTTTTTGGAACGGCGGTACGGTGCGGATGACGTGCGCGTCATCCATGCCAATAAGGGTCAGAATACGCGTATCAACTCCATTAATGCCTTCAAGGATGGCAATATCCGCATATTGGTGGCAACAGACGTAGCCGCTAGGGGGTTGGATGTGAGTAACGTGAGCCACGTGATTAATTTTGAGGTTCCGATCGTTATTGAAGATTACGTGCACCGCATCGGCCGTACGGGGCGCGCCACCAATACCGGCGATGCGATCACGTTTTGCAGTCCGGCCGAGGTGTATTATATCCGCAAAATCGAAAAGCTCATCCGCCAATCTATCCCCGTCTTGGAGATCCCAGATGGGGTATTTGTCGAGGAAACCGGGTTCGAGGAGCGCCAGGACATTGCACGGCAAATCGACGGACAGAAGCGGAAGGACAATCCGGACTTCCAAGGGGCGTTTCACGAAAAGAAAGCCAGCAATACGAAGACGGCCAAGCCCAAACGTAAGGCCGGCTCGTGGTCGGGACGACCGGGCAAAACCACCAAAAAGAAACGATGAGCAAGCTTCGTATTACGCCGCTGAATATCGTGGCCGCAGGCCTGCTCACCTGGGTGCTCTGGCGTATTCTGGAGGACGACTATACGCTGGGCTGGGTGGGCTTGTCCTTGCTGCTCGTGGTCGCTGTCGTGGTGGCCGACCAGTTTTTCCGGGCGATGCTCAAGACCCTGAAACGCGTGTGGCTTATCGAGGGTTTTTTCGTAATATTGGTGGTTATTGCGATCTGGATGATCCGGGTGTGGTAAGGAATAAGGGCATAATTTTTTAAAAAGCAACGAACATGAAAAAAGCAGAAATAAAGCTAACAGTGGAATTGGACGGGAATAATGTCCCCGACAAAATCATGTGGGAGTCCACGGACGGCGAAAGCCAGGAGGCCCTGCCGGCAAAGGCCATGTTTTTGGCATTGTGGGATCATCAATACAAGAATTCGATGCGTATCGACCTGTGGACCAAAGATATGCCCTTGGATGAGATGAAGCGTTTTTTTTATGAAACCCTGCAAACGCTGGGCGATACGTTTATCCGCGCCTCGGGCGACGACCCGGTGGCCAAGGCGGTAATCGGCGACTTGCGCGACTATTGTGATCACTTTGCCGAAAAAATGGAAGTCCTGGAGAAACAATAGGGAAAATTCCGGCTTTACTGAAGGTTATCGAAAATCATCAAGCTTACTATCTAGTTAAAAAAAATGAACTACTTTCTCGTCAAATCCGAGCCCTTTAAGTACAGCTGGGCGCAATTCAACGAAGACAAGCAAACTTTTTGGGACGGCGTACGCAATTATCAGGCACGCAACAACCTTAAAGCAATGAAAAAGGGCGACTTGGTGCTGTTTTACCACAGCAACGAAGGCAAGGAAGTGGTGGGCATTGCCAAAGTAGTGAAGGAATATTATCAGGATCCGACAACGGAAGACCCGCGTTGGGTTGTTGTCGACTTGGCACCTGTGGAAACGCTGAAAACGCCGGTCACGCTCGAAGCCGTCAAGCAGGACGAACTCTTGCAGGATATCGCGCTGGTTCGCCAAGGGCGGCTGTCCGTGATGCCGTTGAAGAAAGAGGAATTCGACCGGATCGTGCAACTCGGAAGTGAGTAGGACGCAGGCTTTCCTTAGTCGTTCACCACGCCGCGAAATAGATTTTGGATTTCGGTTGCGTCTTTGGGCTTCAGCTTGCCCGCAAGCACCAGCCTCAGTTCCCGGCGCTGCAACGCGCCTTCGTATAATTTTTTCTCTTCGTCCGTTTCCGGCTCCAGCTGCGGAACCTGTATCGTCCGTCCGTTTTGGTCGATGGCGACAAAGGTGTAAAACGCTTCGTTTGAACGAACTTTCGTTCCCGAGGGGATGTTTTGCGCCCATACTACGAGCTGCACTTCCACCGAAGTGGTGAACGCCCGGGTCACTTTGGCTTCGATGCTGATCACATCGCCCAGTTTGACGGGGTGCCTGAACGAAACGTTGTCAACGGATGCCGTCACGACGATGCGGTTGCAGTGCTTCTGTGCGGAGATGGCTGCCGCGATATCCATCCAATGGAGCAACCGTCCACCCATTAGGTTATTCAGCGTGTTGGTGTCGTTTGGCAACACCAGCTCGTTCATGATGGTGTAGGATTCCTGGGCTTTCTTAGCTTTCATTTTCGTTGCTGAAGCGTGATGGTTAGCGTTTGTTCAATTGCTGGTCGACGATAGCCAGTCCCTCGCGGAAGCTCCGTGGTTCGTAACCGAGTACCTGACGAGCCTTATCCAGTACGAATCCGGTGCGTTTCGGGCGTGGTGCGGCGGTGGTAAAGGTATCGGCACTCACCTCGTTGATCAGTGATTTGTCCAGTCCCCAGAAATCGGCCACGGCTTCCACCAGCTCATGGATAGCAAACAGGTCCTTGCCCGATATATGGAAGATACCCTCCGCTTCGACGGTTGCCGTCAGCAGGCAAGCTTCGGCTAGGTCTTCGGCGAGGGTGGGCGTACGCCATTGGTCGTTGACAATGTTGAGGGGAGTCCCTTTTTCCAGCGCACTCTTGGCCCATAACACGATATTGCTGCGGCTCATGTCGGCTGTCACGCCATACACGATGATGGTGCGCAGGATAGCCCATTTGCACGCCGACTGGCGCAGGATATTTTCCGAATCCAGCTTGCTTTTGCCGTATAGACTGAGCGGATTGGGCGGGTCATCTTCGCGATACGGCCCGTTTTCGCCGTCAAATACAAAATCCGTAGAAAGATGGATCAAGTGGATGCCGTGTTGCTCGCTGAGCTGGGATAGGGTCCGCACAACCTCCACGTTAAGCGCTTGACATCCCATGGGATCGGTTTCGCAGGCGTCGACGTTGGTCATCGCTGCCGTGTGGATGATCGCATCGGGTCGGTGGTGGGCAATTGCCTTCGTTAAGCGATCCGTGTCCAGTAAGTCGACATCCTCGTAGGCATAGCCGGTTTTCACGGGATGGCGGTTTGGCCCGCGCGAAGTGGCGATTAGCTCCACGCGCCCATCGGCCAAGACCAAGTCAGTGATTTTTTGTCCCAGCAGCCCGTTGCTTCCCGTGACTAAAACTTTCCTTTTCGTAGTATTTGACATGCGCTTAGCGAGCTAGTTAGTAGGGGTGAACGTCAGTTTTGGTTCCAGCATCGCCTCTTTGATCACGTCAATGGCAATGTCGATGATGGCCGCCGTGGCCGGGTAGTTAATCTTGTCCGGAGTATCGCCAGGGCGATGGTATTCGGGGTGGCCGCCCGTATGGAAAAACAGGACGGGAATATCTTTTCGGTAAAACGACGTCTGGTCTGAGCCCCCGCTGCCATCATGCCCGCGGTGGATACGCAGGCTTCGGGCGTCGACCCTGTCAAAGATCCCCGGCCAGGAAGGGCTTGTCCCGTAACCGATAACCGCCAATTGCTCGTTATACCGGCCGATCATGTCAAAATTGAGCATGAAGTGAATGCTTTCCAGGGGCAGGGTCGGTTCCTCCACGAAGTGCCGGGAGCCCAGCAAGCCGAGTTCTTCGGCAGAGAAAGCGATGAATAGGATATTGTACGGTTCGGTTTCGTCGTTTTTGGCAAAATACCGGGCAATCTCCAGCAATCCGGCCACGCCCGAGGCATTATCGTCCGCGCCTTGGTGTATCTTGCCATGCGGGATACTGTCCAGCGAGCCTCCTTGGGTGCCCATGCCCAGATGGTCGTAATGTGCGCCTACCACAATGGTGTGCGCAGCGCCGTTGTCCAAGAAACCGATTACGTTGTGCGCTTGGCGAATACTGTCGTCCACGACTACGCGGCGTACTTTTGCGGTGAAGGTCTGGCGGTAGCCCTCCGTACCCAATGGCTGGAGACCATATTTCTTGAAATGGCGCTGGATGTAACGCGCGGCCTTCTCCAGTTCCTTGCTTCCCGTACCGCGGCCTTTCATATTATCCGAAGCGAGTCTGTGGATGTGTTTGCTGACCAGTTTCTCCTGCGTATGCTGCGCATAAGCCGTGGGGGCGCAGGCCAAGGAGGCCAATATGGCCAGGAAACAGCTGATGAGGAAACGTGTGTTGTATCGGGTCATATCCATTTGCAAATGTCCTGTCGCCGGCACTGCCGGTGCCAGCGGGCACCAAAGTTACGATAATTGTGCCGACTACGGAGGGACGGACGGGCTTTTTCGGCAACTGTACGGATGTACAACGGTATATTGCCGCTCGCGGGAAGTTGCCCCCTCTAGCGTATCGATATTGTTTAATCGACCAAAATGATAGGAATTGTCCGGCTGAGGTGGAAAAAACGTTCAAAATATACCCTAAAATCGTAAAACCCGCCACTTCTCCCTTGCTTCTTTGGCAGGAAAGTATAACTTTGGGGTGCAAAAAAAAACTGAGAATAACATGCAAGAAAAATCTGACATAGGTGTCATCGGAATCGCCGTGATGGGCGAGAACCTGATCCTGAATATGGAGAGCAAGGGTTTTCACGTTACGGCTTACAACCGCACCGTAGACAAAGTAGAACGGTTTGTCAATGGCCGCGCCAAAGGCAAGAATATTTATGGGGCGATGTCCATCGAGGATTTCATTAAATCCCTGAAGCGTCCCCGCAAAATCATGTTGATGGTTAAGGCGGGCAAGCCTGTTGACGACTTCATCGAAACACTGATCCCCCACCTGGAGCCGGGTGACATCATCATCGACGGAGGCAACTCTCATTTTCCGGATACGGAACGCCGTACGGCGTATGTAGAAGGCAAAGGGTTGCTTTACGTAGGCACGGGCGTGTCTGGCGGTGAAGAGGGCGCACTGTTAGGCCCTTCTATTATGCCGGGCGGATCGAAGGCAGCATGGCCTGCGGTGAAGCCGATTTTTCAGTCTATCGCGGCAAAGGTTGCCGACGGTACGCCATGCTGCGACTGGGTAGGCGACGGCGGTGCCGGACACTTTGTCAAGATGGTGCACAACGGCATCGAGTATGGCGATATGCAGCTGATCAACGAAACCTACCATATCATGAAGGACGTGCTGGGCATGACGCCCGATGAGATGCACGAAGTGTTTAAGGAGTGGAATGAGGGGGAACTGGACAGCTACTTGGTCGAAATCACCCGGGATATTCTTGCATTCAAAGATGAAGACGGACAACCGTTGGTCGATAAGATTCTGGACACCGCCGGGCAAAAGGGGACAGGCAAATGGACCGGGACGGTGGCACTGGAGCTTGGCGTCCCGCTGACGCTTATTGCGGAGTCGGTATTCGCCCGTTGTTTGTCTGCGTTGAAAGATGAGCGTGTGGCTGCATCCAAAGTGCTGTCCGGACCGACACCTGCTTTTGAGGGTGACCGCAAAGCCTTTATCAACGACCTGCGCGATGCACTGTACGCCTCCAAGGTAATCTCGTATGCGCAAGGCTACCAAATGATGGCCTCGGCCGCGAAGGAATACGGTTGGTCGTTAAACTACGGAAGCATCGCGTTGATGTGGCGCGAGGGATGTATTATCCGTTCGGCATTCCTGGGTGAGATCAAGAAAGCCTTTGATAAGAATCCCGATTTGCAAAACCTGATTCTCGACGATTTCTTCAGCGAGAAGATACAAGCTGCACAGCGCGGATGGCGCAGGGTGGTAGCGGCGGCCGTTACGAACGGTATTCCGGCTCCGTGCTTGTCTGCCGGACTGACTTACTACGACGGCTACCGTTGCGAGCGCTTGCCGGCCAACCTGTTGCAGGCGCAGCGCGATTATTTCGGAGCGCATACCTACGAACGACTGGATAAGCCCCGGGGCGAGTTCTTCCACACGAATTGGACAGGACGCGGCGGGGAAACCTCGTCGACCACCTACGACGTGTAGGTCCCAGCAATATACGCAAACAAAAAAGCGGCTGAAAAGCCGCTTTTTTTATCTCGTT
>CAYUIZ010000137.1:0-6839 GCA_964444885.1 uncultured Sphingobacteriaceae bacterium
TCGCAGACGGTCACGATCAATGTGAAAAACCAGCCCATCAGCAAGGTGTTCGAGTCGATCGAACAGCAAACCGACCTCTTGGTGGTTTTCAACGACCGCTTTGTCAATCCGGCAAACCCCGTGTCGTTCCAAGTCCGCAACACACCGCTGCTCCAAGCGCTGGAGTCGTTGCTGCATCCCATGGCGCTCGGCTATCAAATCACCGAAAACACGATCGTGATCACCGAACTGCCAGCCGATCAGCGTACGGTGGCAATTTCGGAAACAGAGGCTCTCAACCAGCAACGAACTATTACCGGCCGCTTGCTCGACGAGCAGGGAAACCCCTTGGAGGGAGCCACGGTACGCGCGAAGGATGACCAAGCCGTGGTGACGACCACCGACATGAACGGGCGCTTCGTGATCGATATTCCACCAAATACCGTTTTGGTCTTCAGCTCCGTCGGTTTTGTCACCCAGGAAATCAATGTGGGCGCGCAAACCACGGTAGATGTGACGATGCAAACCGACCAAGGCACGATGGATGAAGTGATCGTCGTGGGATTTGGCACGCAGAAAAAGATCTCGGTAGTAGGCGCCATTACGAATGTCGAACCAGGAAAACTGCAGATGACGCCTAGTCGTTCGCTGAGCAACAACATGGCGGGCATGGTATCTGGCGTTATTGCCGTGCAGCGCAGTGGCAACCCTTGGTTTAACAACTCCGACTTTTGGATTCGAGGCATCAGTACGTTTACGGGCAATTCAAACCCATTAGTACTTGTTGATGGTATCGAGCGGTCCTTGCATGATATTGACCCAGAGGAGATTGAATCCTTTTCCGTGTTGAAGGACGCGGCAGCGAGCGCGGTTTATGGCGTCCGTGGTGCCAACGGTGTCATTATGATTAACACCAAACGGGGGCAGATCGGAAAGCCCCAAGTGGACGTGCGCTACGAGCGGGCCTATACCTCGCCGATCAAGCTGCTGGACTACGTGGGAAGCGTGCGCTACTTGGAGCTGATGAACGAGATGAACGCCGACAACGGGCAGGCACCATTCGTCAGCGATGCCACCTTGCTCAACTACAAGCACCAGACCGACCCCGAACTGTATCCGGACGTGAACTGGTGGGATGTCGTGGCGAAAGACAACGCCGCCCTCACCAAGGCTAACCTGAGCGTGAACGGAGGAACCAGTATGCTGCGATATGCGCTCGTGCTTGGCTATTATGACGAGGATGGCATTATCCGGCGCGACCCGGCTCAGGAGTGGAATTCGCAGCTCCGCGTCAACCGCTACACCGTCCGGTCCAACGTAGACGTCAACGTGACGCCCACGACGCTGTTACGCATCAATATGGGTGGCTTCTTGCAAACGAAGAACGCGCCTCCGGGCAATAACGAATCCAATGTAGGGATCTTTTATCAAGCGATGCGCATTCCGCCCTATGTGCATCCGCCGATCTATGCTGACGGGCGCATCCCACGCGTGTTTGCCAAGGAAAACCCTTGGGCATGGGCTACCCAGCGCGGCTTTGAGAAAATGAACAATTCGAAGATCGAGGCACTGACCTCCATCGAGCAAGACCTGGCCGCAGTTACGCCCGGGCTGAAAGCGAAGGTAACCTTTGCGTTTGACAAGTTTTCCGGCAACTCGGTAACCCGGGCTAAGACGCCAGACTATTACAACCCCGCATCGGCGCGCGATGCCGATGGCAACCTGGTGACTTCCATTGCCCACCACGGCGAGCAGTTTCTCGGCCATGGCACGGGGGCACAGTGGGGCGACCAGAGCATTTACGTAGAAGGCATGCTTTCCTACAACCGGCTTTTCAATGACGTGCACGATGTCAACTCCATGGTACTTTACAACCACAAGGATTTTGACCGTGGCGACGCGTTGCCCTACCGGAACCAAGGGATGGCCGCGCGTTTTTCTTATACCTACGACAACCGCTTTGTCGGGGAGTTTAACTTTGGCTACAACGGATCGGAAAACTTCGCCGCCGGAAAACGCTTCGGTTTCTTCCCGGCTGTGGCTGCCGGCTGGGTCATTTCCCAAGAGCGGTTTATGGAGCCACTGCGCAATACCGTTTCCAACCTGAAAATCAGGGGGTCGATCGGAAAAGCCGGTAACAGCATTTTGGGTGCCGACATTGGCACGCATCGCTTTGCCTACCTGTCGACCATCGTCAACACGGGCTATTACAACTGGGGTACCGAGCCACCGTTCGTGTACCGCCTGGGCCGTGCCGAGGGCGACGTGGGCGTGCCTGACCTGACTTGGGAAACAGTGACCAAGCGCAACTTGGGCTTCGAGCTCGGGCTTTGGGGCGGTGCTGTCAACTACGTCGTTGACTTTTTCAAGGAAAACCGCGAGGATATCTTCATGGAACGCCGCAACGTGCCGGGCAGTGCGGGCTTTAACCGCGCGATCTGGGCCAACTTTGGCAAAGTCGACAACCAAGGCGTGGACATGTCCCTCAACGTCAACCGCCAGCTGAACAACAATTGGTTTGTGTCGGCGCTCGCCAACTATACCTACGCGCGCAATAAGGTCGTCGAAATCGACGAGCCGCTTTCCATCGTCGGCACCTACCGTTCGGCCACGGGCTTGCCGGTGGGCCAGTTTTTCGGGCTGGTAGCCGAAGGCCTGTTCACCGATGACGACTTCGACGCCGATGGCAGGCTGAAGGAAGGAATCCCGACGCAGAATTTTAGCGACGTCAACAACTTGCGCCCTGGCGATATCAAGTATCGGGATATGAACAACGATGGCGTCATTACGGCACTGGATGCGACGGCCATCGGTGGCGGCCGCGTGCCGGAGGTCATCTATGGTTTTGGTGCCAATGTACGGTACAAGGCGATTGATTTCGGGTTTTTCTTCCAAGGTGCGAGCAATACCTACCAAGTGCTAGGCGGCGAAAACTGGCTCCCCGGCTCGGTCTTAGGCGCGGGTAACATCTTCTCGAACATCGACGACCGCTGGACACCCGAAAATCCCAGCCAGGATGTGTTCTGGCCTCGACTGGGTAACCGTGCCGTGGCCAACAACGAGGTCCGGTCTACTTGGTGGCTGCGTGATATGAGTTTCCTGCGTTTGAAGAACCTGGAAGTAGGTTATATGTTTGCGGGCAACTCGATGCAACGCATCGGCGTACGCAACTGCCGGCTTTTCGTACGGGGAAGCAACCTGCTGACCCTCTCTAAGTTCAAGCTCTGGGACCCCGAGCTGGAAACCACCGACGGATTGATCTATCCGCAGATGCAATCGATTTCGTTTGGTTTGACTGTTAATTTTAATGACTAACTGTACAATGAAAAAAATTCATGTTATCATAACCGCGCTGGTCCTCGCACTGTCGTTGCAAATGACGGGATGCTCCAGCTTCCTGGATAAAATGCCGGACGACCAACTGACCATGGAGATGATATTCTCCGATAAAATACGGACCGAAGATTGGCTGGCGAGCGTGTATTCGTCCGTGCCGAGCCCTATGTGGGGATATTTCAAAGACCAAGGCTTCAATATCATGGGCGACGACATCACCATTCCCCAGGAATGGCAACAGTTTGGCTGGGCCAACGTCTACGCCTACACCATGGCTAACTGGAACCCCAACTCAGGATGGAATCCCTATTATTGGGTGGAGCTGCCCAAGCGCATCCGTACAGGCCTGATTTTCATGCAAGAGGTGCGCGTTATCCCCGAAGCGGGGCTGACCCAAGCCTATGTAGACCAAATGAAAAACGAGGTCCGTTTCCTGATTGCCTATTACTATTCGTTGATGCTGGAGCTCTACGGCCCTATCCCGTTTGAGCCGGGCGTAATCTATGCTATTGACGCGCCCGCCTCTGAGTTGCTCACCACTCAGACGCCCTACGACGATATCGTCGATTGGATTGACCAGGAACTGAAGGACGTGTCGACCAAGCTGCCGGCCGTGTATGACGACCGCAACGACTTTGGGCGAGCTACGTCCGTTATGGCGTTGGCCATCCGCGCGCGCACGCTGTTGTTTGCCGCTAGTCCGTTGTTTAATGGCAACCCCGAGTTCCGCTCGTGGCAGAACGCCGATGGCGCAAACTTGTTCAAGCCGGAGTACGATGCCCAAAAATGGGCACGCGCCGCAACCGCGCACAAGGAACTGATTGACGCGGCCCATGGTTCGGGCTATGCGCTGTATCGCGAGTATGCGGCCGATGGTTCCATCGATCCGTTTATGTCCTACTACAACGCGACGCTCCGCTCGTTTAGCGCTGGCAACCGGGAGATTCTCTTCGCCCGGCCCGAAAACTCGGACGTCAACGGATTCCAGATGCACCACCTGCCCAAAGGTATCGGCGGCAACGCCGGCATGGGCGTTACGCAGGAGTTGGTTGACGCTTTCCACATGGCCAATGGCGAAGTGCCTATCACGGGCTACAACGCCGATGGGTCGCCCATTATCAACCCTGAGTCGGGATACTCCGAGGATGGTTTTTCGACTGAAGTGCACCGGCGAGTGACCAGCTGGCCCGGCGGCGGCCCGGCTAACTTGGCCGAAGGCGGCGCGCGGCCCATCACGCTGGATGGTACGTACAACATGTACGTAAACCGCGAGCCCCGCTTCTACGTGTCGGTCATCTACAACGAAGTATGGCTCGGCGTAGCCAACCGCAGGGCGCAGTTCCTGCAAGGCGGTGGCGTGGATACTGGGCCAACTTTTGACGCCCCGCAAAACGGGTATAACGTGCGCAAGCGCGTCAGCCTGGACGTGTTGCCACGCGAGGGACGTTTCGTCTACCAGCCGGGCATCCTCTATCGGCTGGCCGAGGCCTACCTCAGCTATGCCGAAGCCCTTAACGAAGCGCAGGGCCCCACGGCCGAGGTGTATGAATACGTCGACCTGATTCGCGAGCGCGCTGGCATCCCCGGCCTGCAAGCAGGGCTGACCCAGGAAGAGATGCGCGAGGCGATCCACCGCGAACGCAGAGTCGAGTTTAACTGCGAAGGCATCCGCTTTAACGACGTGCGGCGTTGGAAACAGGGCGAAAAGTACTTCAATACCCGGCTGTTTGGCATGAACTTCAACGGCACGCGCAAAAGCGACGACGTCAACGATCCGCAGGCCTTTTACAAGCGCACGTTCTATAAGAACAGATATTTCACCAGCCGGATGTACCTCTGGCCGGTACCGCAAGCACAAATGGATATCAACCCCAATTTGAGGCAGGCGCCCGGTTATGATGACTAATAAGCAAAGATCAGTATTCACCACTAGCACAAGGGAGCTAGCCGCGATGGCTAGCATCCCCGCTTAATGATTCTAATCATGAGATCAACAAATATAATCATCGGCCTAATCGTAATCCTGTTTGGCACCATGTCCTGCCAAGATAAGTTTTCGGTCGATCTGTCGGACAGGGAATTTGTCCGGCTTGACAAACAGAACGTGGCAATCACCGTAGGCGAAAAATACACGATCCGCGCCACGCTAGACACGTTGGGAAGCGCATCAAAGACGCTCACGTGGTCGGTACTCGACCCCGAGGTAGCGTCGATCGCATCGAGCGACCAACATACGGCGATCATTACCGGATTGAGCGAAGGGAAAACCATCGTCAAAGTCGAATCCAGCGATGGCAGCATCCAGTATTTTTCGGACTTGACTGTAGGCAAGGATCGGGTCATCAAGGTCCTGGCCATCGGCAACAGTTTTTCGGAGGATGCCGTCGAAAATTACCTGCATGACCTGGCCGTGGCGGCCGGGCATCGCGTGCTAATCGCCAACATGTACATCGGCGGGCAGTCGCTTGAGGGGCATTGGGAAAACGCGTCCCAAAACCGGGCGGCCTACCAGCTACGGGCCATCGCGACCGACGGAAGCGTCAATATTATCAACGAACGCACGCTGATGGAAGTCATAGCGGACGAAAACTGGGACTACATCAGTTTCCAGGAGGTGAGCCAGCGGTCGGGCCAGATCGACGGCTATCGCGATTACTTGGGCAATTTGGTGGACTATGCCAAGGCATTAACGACCAACCCGGAAGTCAAATTCGTCTTGCACCAGACTTGGGCTTATGCGGAGGACTCGAACCACGCCGGTTTTGACAACTACGACCGTGACCAGCAAAAAATGTATGACGCCATCGTGGATGCAGTATGGCAGGCAAAAGACCTCGTGGGCATGGATATGGTGATCCCTGCGGGCACAGCCATCCAAAATGCCCGTACAAGCTACATCGGCGACAGCTTTACGCGCGACGGATACCACCTCAGCTTGGGTGCTGGGCGGTTTACCGCGGCAGCTACTTGGTTTGAGGCTATTTTCGGCAACGTGCTGGGCAACTCGTTTGTGCCGCCCAATTTTTCGGAATATGACGCCAACTTGGTGAAAAACGCGGCTGCTTCAGCCGTAGGCACGCCGCAACAAATCAGCGTGCTGGCCGAATTCCTGTATCCCGAACCGAATGAATTCCAATTGGAGGCTCCCATTTTCATCGACTTTGGAGGCGTGGCCTCGCCGGCGCCGTTCAATAACTTCAGGCACCCTAACGACCAAAAGCTGAGTAACCTGGCAGATGCGCAGGGCAACAATTCTAATTTTGCCATTGAAGTAGGCCAGCCGTTTACCGGCACGCTAGACCGGACGTTGTATAACGTGCTGGGAATGCCGATGACCGTGTCGCAAGATATGTTCTTCAGCGATGGCATACATATTCCGCAGAGCAGTCTGGTGGTCTCGAACCTCAACACGGCCGAAAAATACTCCTTCGTGTTCTACGGCGCCATCACCGATGACCAGACTGAAACCCAGTTTGACGTCATCGGGAAGAACAGCGGTATGGGCTTGCTCGATAATGATTTTA
>CAYUIZ010000138.1:0-6820 GCA_964444885.1 uncultured Sphingobacteriaceae bacterium
TCATATTTCAACTCTCATATTTCAACTCTCGTTCCCCTTCGTACTGACTTTTTTTCAGCTGAACCTATGTCACACCCTACGTATCTCCCCCTTGAGCCACCTCCCCTCAAGTTGGCATAACACTTGCAATACTTGCTTACCAACAACAAAGACACGCATACCCGCCGCACAACTGCCATTTTGGCGCCAGTGGCGGAACACAAAGAAGCGATTCACTTATGAGTAAATTTGACCCGTTTGATTTCCAACAGGGAATCCCGATTATAAATGAAGATACTGAGTTTTTTCCCTTGCTGAGCCAGCAGGACGAAGACGAAATGGCGAATGCCGAATTGCCCGACGTCCTGTCGATTCTGCCCTTGCGGAATACGGTGCTGTATCCCGGCGTAGTTATCCCTATCACGGTGGGGCGCGACAAGTCAATCAAGTTGATTAAAGATGCGTACAAAGGCGAACGCACGATCGGCGTGGTCTCCCAGCGCGACATGTCTATCGAAGACCCTACATTTGAGCAGCTGCATTCCGTAGGTACGGTAGCGATGATTATCAAGCTGCTGCAAATGCCTGACGGCAACACCACCGTGATCATTCAGGGCAAGCAACGTTTTCGTCTCACGCAAGTCGTCCAAACCGAGCCGTACATCAAGGCGCAAGTCCACCGGTTTGAAGAAAAAAAACACAAGAAAAGCAAAGAGTTCAACGCGCTGATTTCGTCCATCAAGGAACTCTCCCTGCAGATTATCCAGCTCTCGCCGCAGATTCCAAGCGAAGCGGGCATTGCGATTAAAAACATCGAAAGCCCTGCTTTCCTGATTAACTTCATCTCGTCAAACCTCAATGCCGAATTGTCATTCAAACAGCAGCTGTTGGAGCTCCCTGAGCTGAGCGAACGCGCCAAACAGGTATTGGAACAGCTTGACCAGGAATTGCAATTGCTGGAACTGAAGAACCAAATCCAGAATAAGGTGCGGGGCGATCTGGACAAGCAACAGCGCGACTACTTCCTCAACCAGCAACTGAAGACGATTCAGGAAGAACTGGGCGGCTCCTCTCCCGACCTCGAAATCGAGGATCTGAGGGCCCGTGCCAAGAAGAAAAAATGGAGCAAGGAGGTCGGCGAGCACTTTGAAAAAGAAGTGGACAAACTAGCGCGCGTCAATCCGGCCGCGGCCGACTATTCCGTACAGCTCAATTATTTGGAGCTGCTGCTCGACCTACCATGGAATGAGCTTACCAAAGACAACTTCGACCTGAAGCGCGCACGCCGCGTGCTCGACCGGGACCATTACGGGCTCGACAAGGTAAAGCAACGTATCATCGAGTACTTGGCTGTGCTGAAGCTCAAAAACGACATGAAGGCCCCGATCCTCTGCTTGGTTGGCCCTCCGGGCGTGGGCAAAACCTCCTTGGGCAAATCCATTGCCAAAGCGCTGGGCCGCAAATACACGCGTATGGCCCTGGGTGGCATCCGCGACGAAGCCGAGATACGCGGGCACCGCAAAACCTATATCGGAGCCATGCCGGGGCGGATTATCCAATCCTTGAAAAAGGCAGGTTCGACAAACCCGGTTTTCGTTCTCGATGAGATTGACAAGGTCGGCAGCGACTTCCGCGGCGACCCGTCGTCAGCCTTGCTCGAAGTACTTGACCCCGAGCAAAACAATGCGTTCTACGACCACTACGTGGAGCTTGATTTTGACCTTTCGAAAGTTATGTTCATCGCCACGGCCAACTCGCTGAGCAACATCCAGCCGGCCCTGCTTGACCGCATGGAGATTATTGAAGTGAACGGTTACACCATCGAGGAAAAGGTCGAAATCGCTAAGAAGCACTTGTTGCCAAAACAACGGGACCAACACGGACTGGACACGAAGCAAGTCAACTTACGAAATACCGTTATCGAAAAGATTATCGAGGATTACACCCGCGAATCGGGCGTGCGCGGATTGGAGAAAAAAATTGGTTCTATTGTGCGAGGTGTCGCGATGCAGGTGGTGATGGAAGAGGAATACGACCCCAAGGTAACCGCCGAGGACGTTGAACGCATTCTGGGCGCACCGATCTTTGACAAAGAATTGTACGAAGACAATGAGGCGGCCGGCGTCGTGACGGGCTTGGCCTGGACCCAAGTCGGCGGCGATATCCTGTTTATTGAATCGAGCCTCAGCCCGGGCAAGGGAAAATTAACGCTAACGGGAAATCTCGGCGATGTGATGAAGGAATCCGCCACGATTGCCCTGGCCTACTTGCGCGCGCATGCCGATGAGTTTGGGATCGACTACCAGGTATTTGACAAATGGGACGTGCATGTCCACGTGCCCGCCGGCGCCACGCCGAAGGACGGTCCTTCAGCGGGTATTACCATGCTGACAGCGTTGGCATCCAGTTTCACGCAACGCAAAGTGCGCCCGAAACTGGCAATGACCGGCGAGATCACCCTGCGTGGCAAAGTCCTGCCGGTAGGCGGCATCCGGGAGAAAATCTTGGCGGCGAAACGCGCCAATATCAAGGAGATCATTTTGTCGAAGTCAAACCGGAAGGATATCCTCGAAATCAAGGAAGACTATATCAAAGACCTGAAATTCCACTATGTGACGGAGATGGCCGAAGTCATCCAGCTGGCCCTGCTCGAGCGACGCGTTAAAGGCGCCAAGGAGCTCGTCAACGCATGAACAGGTCGTCGGGAACGCAAGGGCGCGCATAGATATCATTCACCTTTTTAATAAAAAACGATGGATAGCATTGCCAAAGGGCAGTGCTATTTCATTTATTTAATAATATTACTAATTTAGCTACATGCTTACAGAGTCGCTGATAATCTTAGCGTTAATCATCTTAAACGGTGTATTTTCCGCCTCCGAAATCGCCATTATTTCTAGCCGCAAAGCACGTTTGCAAATGCTTGCCGACAAAGGCAATGCCGCCGGCAGGAAGGCATTGCAACTCAAAGCATCACCCAACCGATTCCTTTCCACGATCCAAATCGGCATCACGTTGATCGGTATTCTCACCGGGTTATTCGGTGGAGCCACGATTGCCCGGCGCCTACAGGCCTACCTCGACGACATCAGCTGGGTGGGCACCTACAGCCAGCAGATGTCGGTTGTGATTGTCGTCATCGCCATCACGTTTCTGACGCTGGTACTGGGCGAGCTGGTGCCCAAGCGCATCGGCATGGCGATACCCGAGCGCTATGCGACGCTGGTTGCCATCCCGATGGATCTATTGAGCAAGCTGGTTGCCCCTTTTGTCTGGTTGCTTAGCACAACGACCGAGGGTATTGTACGTGCGTTGAATATTCGGTCGTCGGGCGCAGAAGTCACCGAGGAAGAAATCAAAGCGCTCGTAGACGAAGGCGCTGACACCGGCGCTATTGAGCATATTGAGCACCAAATTGTCGACCGGGTTTTTGTCTTGGGGGATAAGAAAGCCGTTCACCTCATGACGCACCGTAGCAATATCGTGTGGCTGGACGTGGAAGACAGCTTCGAGGAACACAAGAAGATTATTCTCGAATCCGGCCATACGGTGTATCCGGTTTGCCAAAACGGGCTGGATAACATCCTGGGCATCGTCCACATTAAATTCTTGCTGAATAAATATCTGACGGCGGCAGACGAGCCGATCGAGCTGACGAAGTTGACCCAGCCGCTTAATTATGTCTACGAAAACAGCTCGGCCTACAGCATTCTCAACAAGCTGCAGTTATCCAAGATCCACCAAGCGGTCGTTTTGGACGAATATGGCTCGCTACAGGGTATCGTGACGCTTAATGACATCCTCAGCGGACTGGTTGGTGATATATCTGATGGCGAATTTCCCGAAGAGCCGGACGTCGTCATGCGCGAAGACGGCAGTATGCTTGTCGACGGGCAGTACCAAGTAGGCGAACTGCTGGAGCTGCTGGCCATAGCCCTGGATGAAGACGAGGAGGAAAACGTCAGCGCCATCAACACGGTAGCCGGGCTGATTCTGCTTCATTTGGGCCATGTACCGGAAGCCGGCGAAAAAATCCGATGGAAAGACTACGAGTTTGAGGTCATGGACATGGATGTGAACCGTATCGACAAGGTACTGGTCACCGCCAAACCCACCGGATAGACGCTAACGCTGATGCCCGTTTCGAAAGGCCTTAGTCGGGCTGAGGCATCAGATAATCCCGGCTTTCTCCAATTCAGCCTGCATCTCCTGCTGGATAGCTAGGGCTTCTTCACGCGCACGCTCGGCGAAATCCGTGCCGCCAGACGCGTAGATTATCGACCGGGTGGCATTGACCAGCAAACCGCAATCCGCATTCATCCCGTACTGGCATACCTCGCTGAGGCTCCCCCCTTGGGCGCCTACGCCCGGCACGAGCAGGAAGTGGTCCGGCGCGTGCTTGCGGATGGTCAGGAAGGCTTCGCCACGCGTAGCGCCCACCACGTACATCGTGTTGTCGGGCGTTCCCCACGCATTGACTTTCGCCAGTACCTGTTCGTATAACTGCGCGCCATGCGCATTCGGGATAACCTGAAAATCCTGGCTCCCGGCATTGGAGGTCAGCGCCAGCACGATCACCCACTTACCGGCAAAATCATAAAAAGGTTGTATCGAATCGTGCCCCATATAAGGCGCCACGGTGATGGAATCAAAGCCTAGCCCCGACACCGTCTCGTCGAAAAATGCCTGGGCATACATGCGTGACGTGTTTCCGATATCCCCCCGCTTGGCATCCGCGATGCTGAAGCAATCCGTAGGCAGATAGTGCCAAGTCTTCGCCAAACTCTCCCAACCGCCTGTGCCCATCGCTTCGTAAAAGGCCGTATTGGGCTTGTACGCCACACATAGGTCGGCCGTCGCATCGATTATCGCCTTATTAAAGGCGAATACGGGATCCGGCTCGCCGAGCAGGTGAGCGGGGATTTTTGTGATGTCGGTGTCCAGCCCCACGCAGAGGAAGGAACGTTTGGCTTTAATTTGCTCGATTAGCTGGAAGCGGGTCATACGCAGGTCATCTATGTTTCGTTGCGCAAACCTAAAACAAAAATCGCTGTTAAAAAATATGTGGCCGATTTATAAATGGACAGCACGCCTAATTTTCCGCTATGATAGTCTCCAAAGACCCACTTAAAACGACATCCTATGAAGATTTTTATCACACGACAGGTACCCGAACACTTTTTTTCGCCACTGGCGAAGGAAGGCCATGAAATGCATTACTGGCCCCATGAGCGGGAATTATCCGACGACGAGCTTGCCGAGGCTTGCCGCGAGACGGACGCGTTGCTTTTCGTAGGCCATAACGAGCTGAACAGCCCATTCTTCCGCGCGTGCCGCCAACTCAAAGGCGTCGCCCTCAATAGTGTCGGCTATGACCATGTCGACCTAGCCGTAGCAACGGAAATGGGCATTCCGATTGGCAACACGCCCGAAGTACTGAGCAAAGCCACAGCCGATACGGCCTTCCTGCTGATCCAGCTGGTGGCCCGCAAGGCGTTGCATTTCCATAAGGAAATCCTGCGGGGCGAGTGGGGCAAATTCCAACAGCCATTGGACAACTTGGGCATCGAGTTTGAAGGCAAAACCCTGGGTGTTTACGGGCTGGGCCGCATTGGGCTTGCGCTCGCCAAAAGTTGCCAAGCCGCGTTTGGCATGCGCGTCATTTACCATAACCGGAACCGCAATCGGGAAGCAGAAAGCGAACTGGATGCCCGCTACGTCAGCTTTGAGGAACTGCTGACCACGAGTGACGTCATCAGTATTCACGCTAACCTAAGCGAGGAGAACACGAAGGCTTTTGACCGCAGCGCCTTCCGGAAGATGCGATCAAACTGCATTTTTATTAATACCGCCCGCGGCGGCATCCATCACCAAGAAGATTTGCTAGAGGCCCTGCGCGAACGCACGATATGGGGCGCTGGATTGGACGTGACAGACCCGGAACCGATGCGGTCCGACCATCCCCTGCTGGACATGGATAACTGCGTGGTGCTTCCCCATATTGGGTCGGCCACGATCGAAACGCGGACGAAAATGCTGGAACGGAGCGTAGAAAACATCCGTGCGGCCGTATCGGGCCAGCGCATGCCGTATTGCGTCAATCCCGAGGTGTACGATAGGTGAGGCGCGGCCGGGCTACTCGTCGATGAGGCTTTGGATAAAGTCGACGACTTCCTGACGGCCATAATCGGCCATGCCCTCGTGGCGCGCTGCAATGGCGCCGGTCTTATCCAAAATCACCGTCGTGGGGATGGCCCCGCCCAGCCAGTCGCCAGGGATTTCGCCAGCAGGCACATGCACAGGCAGGGTTAGATTTTTGTCTTCCATGAACTTGACCGACTGTTCATATTTGTTATCTACGTCTGCCAAGATGAACACAATGTCCTCATGATCGCGAAAGGCATCATAAAGTTTGTTGATCGAGGGCATCTCGGCGATGCAAGGCGGGCACCATGTCGCCCAAAAGTTGATGAACACGACCTTGCCCTGCAGGTTGGCCGCGTCAATGCGGTTGCCTTCGCCGTCCTGAAAGAAAACAGAACGGACCGGACGCATTGCGTTTGTGGCCTCCGCGCCCGGCGCAGGTGCCTCCACCTGAGTGAGGTCAGGCTTGAACAAGCCCATTTTCATCAGTTGCTGGCTCAACCAAGCCTTCGCATTGGGGCTGATCAGAAACACCAGCAAAATGGCAATGAAGATAAAGCTGATAATACGGGGCAACGTAAGTCGTTTCATGTGTCTTGAACCTAGGGTCTAATTACAAAGGTAGGGAAAATTTGTGGGAGCTAGCGGGCTTAGTATCAGCGGGGGTGCACCGACAAAAATCCAATTTGCGTCATTT
>CAYUIZ010000139.1:0-6779 GCA_964444885.1 uncultured Sphingobacteriaceae bacterium
GCCCAAAAATCGACCAATACGGGTTTGTCTGATTGCAATACAACTTCGTCGAAGTTGCTGTCTGTGATTTCTACTGCCATAACATTCATTTAAAAGCGGAGCGCAACCTGCAGGTGAGCACTCCTATCGTTTTTGATATTAGAAGTTTCTTGATGTGGTGCCCAAATCCGGCAACGGCAAGGGAACCACCACGTAAAGATACAGTCAAATTCATTGCCAAGCTAAAAAAACCGACATTCTGACATTAATTTAACTTGTATTTCAGCCCTTCTATGGCCAGCAAGGAAGTCATAAAGTCATTGTTGGGGTCGATTTTGATTCCCTTGGACGGCATTTCCAAGCTTATTTTCTCTTCGTGGTCCAAAACCAGGAAGCGCAACTGGCAGTTTCGGTTCGCTTCGTGTGTGCCATTGGCGGCGATGATGCTCGACAGCTTGGAAACCTTCTCTTCGTCCAGTTGGTGCAAAGGAAGCTGAATCGTGATGCTTTTGGCCAGCTTTTCACGCAGTTCGGACAGCAGCTGCACGTTCTTGATCTCGAATCCCCAATTTTCGGGCTGGCGGTAGCGTTCTTGCACCATGCCCCGCAACTGGAGGAAGTAACCCTCCTGGAGATAGCCTTTGTGCTTGATATACTCATCGCTGAATATGGCAATCTCGTACGAGTCGCTATAATCCTCAAACATGAACACACCAAACGGCCTGCCGGATTTCGTCATGCGGTGGGAAACCGAGGTGACCATGCCGCCAATGACAAGTTCGCGGTTTTTGATTTGCTGAAAGGCTTGCCGGGTCTCCTCGTCCACCTCGGCAGCTTTGGCCCGGTCGATGACGTGCAAGATACTAACGGGATGCTTGCAAAAGTGGCTGATCTCAAACTTGTAGCTGTCCAGCGGATGGCTGGTTAGGTATATCCCGATGACGTCTTTTTCGTACTTGAGCTTCTCGATGAGGCCCCATTCGCTGCAGGCCGGGAGGGCGGGCTCGGGCATTTCCACTTCGCTGCTGCCACCAAAAAGGCTGACCTGCGCTGAATTTTCGTTGTCCTTGTACTTCGTGCCGTAGCGGACGGCTTTTTCCAGGGTCGTGATGTTGTCACCGTCGTCGTGGAAGTACTGGGCGCGGTGCGTGCCCGCAAAGCAGTCGAAACCGCCGGCGTAAACCAGACTTTCCAGGGCACGCTTGTTGGCCGCGCGCAGGTCGATCTTCTTCGCCAAGTCAAACACGGACACGTAGGGGCCGTCCTTCCGGTTTTCGATAATCGTTTCCACCGCACCGGCACCCACGCCCTTGACCGCGCCCATACCAAAACGGATGGCGTATTGTTCGTTAACGGTAAACTTGTGGAAGGACTCGTTCACGTCGGGCCCGAGTACTTGCAAGCCCATGCGCCGACACTCCTCCATGAAGAAGGTGACCTGCTTGATGTCGTTCATGTTGTTAGACAGCACGGCAGCCATGTACTCGGCGGGGTAGTGCGCTTTTAGGTACGCCGTTTGGTACGCCACCCACGCATAGCAGGTGGAGTGCGATTTGTTGAACGCGTAGCTGGCAAACGCTTCCCAGTCTTTCCATATTTTTTCCAGAATCTTGGGGTCGTGCCCTTTGGCGGCCGCTTGCTCGACAAATTTGGGCTTCATCTTGTCCAGCACGTCCTTTTGCTTCTTGCCCATGGCTTTCCGCAAGACGTCGGCCTCGCCTTTGGTGAAGTCAGCGAGCTTTTGCGATAGCAGCATGACCTGCTCCTGATACACGGTAATGCCGTAGGTTTCCTTGAGGTATTCCTCGCAAGCATCTAAGTCGTAGGTGATTGGCTCTATGCCGTGCTTCCGGTTAATGAAGCTTGGAATGTATTCCATTGGCCCCGGCCGGTACAAGGCGTTCATGGCGATTAAGTCCCCAAAAACGGTTGGCTTCAGGCTTTTCATGTGCTTCTGCATGCCCGACGACTCGTACTGGAAGATACCAATCGTCTCGCCGCGCTGGAAAAGTTCGTAGGTTTTCGTGTCGTCGATGGGGAAGTTGTCCGGGTCCAGTTCGATGCCGTGCCGGTGTTTCACGATCTTAACCGTGTCTTTAATCAGCGTTAGCGTTTTCAGCCCCAGGAAGTCCATCTTCAGGAGTCCGGCGCTTTCGACCACGGCGTTATCAAATTGGGTGACGTAGAGGTCGGAGTCTTTGGCTGTGGCAATGGGGACGAAATTGGTGATGTCGTCCGGTGTGATGATGACGCCGCAGGCGTGTATGCCCGTGTTGCGCAGGGATCCTTCCAGTACTTTGGCCTGGCGCAGGGTTTCGGCTTCGATGCCGTTGCCTCCGGCAATGGACACCAGCTGTTTGACGTTTTCGTATTCATCACCGCGCAAAGCACTTTTCAGTCCTTTCTCGTCCATGCTGAAGATCTTGTTGAGCTTCAGGTTGGGTACGAGTTTGGCTATTTTGTCCGCTTCGAACAGCGGTAGGTCGAGCACGCGCGCCGTATCCCGGATGGAGGATTTGGCCGCCATGGTGCCGTAGGTGATAATCTGCGCCACTTGGTTTTCGCCATACTTGCGGATGACGTAGTCCATGACTTTGCTGCGTCCTTCGTCGTCAAAGTCGATATCGATATCCGGCATGGATACCCGGTCCGGGTTGAGGAAACGCTCGAAAAGAAGGTCGTAGGCGATGGGGTCGATGTTGGTAATGCCTAAGCAATAGGCCACGGCAGAACCAGCCGCCGAACCGCGTCCCGGCCCGACGGAAACACCCATTTTACGCGCCTCGGCGATGAAGTCTTGGACGATGAGGAAATATCCGGGATATCCGGTGTTTTCAATGGTTTGGAGTTCGAAATCCAAGCGATCGCTAATCTCCGGGCTGATGTCGTCGTACCGCCGTTTGGCACCTTCGTAGGTAAGGTGGCGCAGGTACTTGTTCTCCCCCCGCTTGCCGCCGTCAGCGGCGTCTTCGGGGACGATAAATTCCTCGGGAATCTCAAACTTGGGCAACAGCACATCGCGGTAGAGGGAGTACGGCTCGATTTTGTCGATGACCTCCTGGATGTTGAGAATGGCTTCGGGCAGGTCGGCAAAGAGCTGCTTCATGTCCTCGGCGGATTTGAAGTGGTACTCGTCATTGGGCAGGCCAAAGCGATAACCGCGGCCGCGGCCTTTGGGTGTCGACAGCTTTTCGCCGTCTTTCACGCACAGGAGGATGTCGTGGGCGTGGGCGTCTTTTTTGTTGACGTAGTAGGTGTTATTAGTGGCCACCGTCTTTACGCCATGTTTGGCGGCGAGTGCCACGAGGCTGTCATTGACGCGGTCCTCGTCTTCTTGGCCGTGGCGCATGAGTTCGATGTAGAAGTCGTCGCCAAATGTCGATTTCCACCACAGCAGGGCTTCTTCGGCCTGATTTTCGCCCACGTTGAGCAACTTGCTCGGGATTTCGCCGTAGAGGTTGCCCGAGAGGACGATAATGTCTTCTTTGTATTGTTTGATGATGCCGCGATCGATTCGGGGCACGTAGTAAAAACCTTTGGAATAGGCGATGGACGACATCTTGGCCAAATTGTGGTACCCGCGCTTGTTCTTCGCGAGCAACACGATCTGATAACCGTTGTCTTTGCGGGTCCGGTCGGCATGGTCATCGCAGACATAAAATTCGCAGCCCACGATGGGCTTGACGAGGGTCTCCGTCGGTGATTGCCCTTGCTCGATCGCCGCTTTGTTTTTCGCTTCCGCTTTTTTGTTATGGTTGAACACGGCACTGACGAACTGGAAAGCGCCCATCATGTTGCCGTGGTCGGTGAGCGCCACAGCCGGCATGCGGTGTCGGACGGCGGCACTGACCAAGTCGTCGACGGCAATGGTGGATTGCAGTACCGAAAACTGGCTGTGGTTGTGCAGGTGTGCGAAGGCGGCGGACGCGAGCAGTTTTTTATTCGCATCCAGGGTCGCGCGTGATACTTCCTCGCCTTCGGGCTGCTGCTGTTCGCGAAGCTTTTCAGAAGCGGCCTTCAGGTTGGTATGCGTAAGGCCAATGGGCTGAATGGGCTGGGGATACCGTTGGCGAAACTCCGTGAAGTATCCCGTGTCCACTTGCAGCTCGTCGGCGGTAAAGGTGCCGCGTTTGATGAGCTCCAGAAAACAGCGCGTAGTCGCTTCCACGTCGGCGGTCGCGTTGTGTGCTTCAGAAAACGGTGTTCCGAACAGGTATTGATGGAGCTCGGTGAGCGTGGGTAGCTTATAGCGTCCGCCCCGTCCGCCGGGTATCTGCACCATTTCGGCGGTTACCTCCGTACAGGTGTCCAGTACGGGAAGCGCGCTCAGCGGCGTGGCGATGCCGGCGCGCACGAACTCGCAACCCATGATGTTAATGTCGAACTTGATGTTCTGGCCTACCACGAACTGCGCTTGGCCGAGGGCGGTATTGAATTTTTCCAGCACTTCGTGCAGGGGTATTCCTTGCGCCATGGCGAGCGCTGTCGAGATTCCGTGTATACGCTCGGCGTCATAGGGAATGTTGAAGCCTTCGGGCTTGACCAAGTAGTCTTGGTGTTCGATGAGGTTGCCTGCCCGGTCGTGCAGCTGCCAGGCAATTTGAATGCACCGGGGCCAGTTGTCCGTGTCAGTGATGGGGGCGTCCCAGTTCTTGGGAAGTCCAGTGGTCTCCGTGTCGAATATCAAATACATGTGTCGTTCTAGCCTCGTTATTGGTGTTCTGAAAAAGGAAAAACAGACACAAATCTACATAAAATCCGGGGCAAATGGGGCATGCTTCGGCAGTCGTTTGGCGGGGAACCGCCCAATCAGTTGGCCACAATGACTTTATGTTTTCCACAGGCATCCGAGGCGGGATATCACGCGGTATCATACGAAAAAATCATGGATTTTGGTTTGTTTTTTTAGGGTCATCCACCCGCGGCACCCGCTGTTTTGATAAACTTTTTAGTGGGCCGTTTTAGAATTAATTTTCGTAATTTTGCTCGCTCAAACTCCTATTCATGAGTGACGCGATAAAACATGAGTGCGGCATAGCACTGATCCGCTTGCTAAAACCCCTGTCATTTTACCAGAACAAATACGGCACGTCCCTATACGGCATAAACAAACTGTACCTGCTGATGGAAAAACAGCACAACCGGGGACAGGACGGGGCCGGCATAGCGACTATCAAACTGGACGTGAAACCCGGCAACCGGTACATCAGCCGGTATCGTTCGATGGCGCCCAACGCCGTTGCCGACATATTCGAGTACGTGCAGAAGAAGTTTGCGGCTGTGCAACGCAACTATCCAGTTGAGTTTCAGGACAGCCAATGGCTCAAGGAAAACGCCAGCTTCACCGGTGAGGTGCTGCTGGGCCACCTCCGCTATGGCACGCACGGGAAGAACAGCATCGAAAGTTGCCACCCGTTCCTGCGCCAAAATAACTGGCGGTCGCGCAACTTGGTCATTGCGGGCAACTTCAACATGACCAACGTGGATGAATTGCTCGAACAGCTTTACGAGCTCGGGCAACATCCCAAGGAGCGGGCCGATACGGTAACGGTACTCGAAAAAATCGGCCATTTCTTGGATACGGAAAACCAATACCTTTTCGATCAATTTAAGAACCAAGGCCATAGCAATACGGAGATCAGCGAGCTGATCGGCAAGCACCTCGACGTAGCCAAAATTCTGCGCCGGTCTGCCAAGACCTGGGACGGTGGCTATACGATAAGCGGTATTTTCGGCCATGGCGATGCGTTCGTCATGCGCGATCCAGCTGGCATTCGCCCAGCGTTTTATTACGTCAATGACGACATCCTGGTGGTCACTTCCGAACGCCCAGCTATCCAAACCGCCTTTGATATTAACATCAACGACGTGAAGGAAATCAAGCCCGGCCATGCGCTCATCGTCAAAGCTGACGGCACGATTACCGAAGAGCAGTTCCGCGAACCGGTGGAAAAGAAATCCTGCTCCTTCGAGCGCATTTATTTCTCGCGGGGGAGCGATGCGTCCATTTACCAAGAACGCAAGGAACTGGGTCGGCTGTTGTGTCCACAGGTGCTCGATGCGGTAGGTCATAATATTAAGGATACCGTGTTTTCCTACATTCCGAATACGGCAGAAGTTGCGTTTTTCGGTATGGCACAAGGGATCAATGACTATGTGCGCAATCTGCAAAAGGAAACGTTGCTACATCGTGCCGACAAAATATCGGACAAGGAGCTGGACGAGGTGCTGAGCATCGCGCCCCGGTTTGAGAAACTGAATATCAAGGACGCGAAGCTGCGGACCTTCATCACGCGGGACGCCGACCGTCAAGATTTGGTGCAGCACGTGTATGATACCACCTACGGGATTGTTAAGAATCATCAAGACATGATCGTGGCCATGGACGACTCCATTGTGCGCGGAACTACGCTTAAGCAAAGTATCCTGACGATTCTGGATCGCCTGAATCCCAAGAAAATTGTCGTCGTGTCCTCCGCACCCCAGATCCGTTATCCGGACTGTTATGGTATCGACATGTCGCGCTTGGGCGAGTTCATCGCGTTTGAGGCAGCCGTGTCCTTGCTTTACAAGCGTGATATGGGCCATGTGGTGGAAGAAGTATACCAACGTTGCTTGGAGTCGCTGTCGCTACCGAAAGAGGAGGTCACCAATTGCGTGAAAGCGATTTACGAACCGTTTACCGACGAAGAGATATCGGCGGAAATCTCGGCGATCATTCGGTCAAACCGGATCAAAGCCGAGGTGGTGGTCGTGTACCAGAAGCTGGAGAACTTGCATAAAGCATGCCCGGATCACCG
>CAYUIZ010000140.1:0-6762 GCA_964444885.1 uncultured Sphingobacteriaceae bacterium
ATTTTTTTCCAGTAAAACTCATAGTAATCCGCTTAAAAATGTAAATAACTGCTTTTCTAATTTCACGCAAAGATACCCTTTTCGGGCATGGGAAAACAATCACTTTTATCGATGGGATATCGATAATATCTATCGTGATGTAAGTTTTTATCAGCCAACTAAATAGCTATCAATAGACTGAAATACAGTTGATTACAAAAACAAGGAATTACATCCCCATACACCATACGCATACATATCCTGTCGTAGTTAGTGTGCGGGGGCTGGAACACGATCAGGACTTATCGAACAACGCGCTATCCGCCTCATACCGAAACACATCGCACATCCGCGGCCCCGGATCGCCTTAAAAAGTACCGTGCCCGATGCGGGGAAACACGGTGTTAAAAACGCTTTGCCTACTTGCTTCTGGCACTGCGGGTCATCTGCTCCAAGGCGTCCCACATGCCTTCCGGGATAGCTTCCAACCCACTCAGCTGGCCCGCTCCCTGAAGCCATTCGCCACCATCAATCGTGATGGCTTCGCCGTTGATGTACCGGGCGTAGTCAGAAAGCAGGAAAGCCGCGAGGTTGGCCAGCTCCTGGTACTCGCCGACCCGCTTGAGCGGCACCCGGTTTTTGAAATCGAACTGCTCGGCGAGGTCGCCGGGCAACAAGCGTTCCCAAGCCCCCTGGGTGGGGAAGGGACCTGGCGCGATGGCATTGCATCGAATACCGTGCCGCCCCCACTCCACGGCCAGCGAGCGCGTCATCGCGAGCACGCCGCCCTTCGCCGAGGCCGAGGGCACCACGTAGGCCGATCCGGTGAACGCATACGTCGTAATGATGTTGAGAATGCTGGCAGGCTGCTTGGACGCGATCCAGTGTTTTCCAAATGCCAGCGTGCAGTTGGCCGTACCGTTTAGCACAATATCAATGACGGTCGAGAAGGCATTCGCGGACAGCCGCTCGGTGGGCGAAATAAAGTTCCCCGCCGCATTATTCAGCAAGGCATCGACGCGTCCGAATGTGCGTAAGGCCTCATCGCGCATTGCTTCTACTTGGTCGTAGTGCCGCACGTCACAGGCTAGGGCGAGCACCTCGCCACCCGTCTCTTTCCGCAACTCCGCGGCAGCAGTCTCCAGCACGTCCAGTTTCCGGCTCGTAATAACGACCCGCGCCCCCAGCTGCAGGAAGTACCGGCTCATCTCCTTGCCCAAGCCCGTACCCCCGCCCGTCACGACGATTGTTTTGTCCTTTAGCGCGCCCGCGCGCAAGGCTCCCTCGGTTGCTTTTGTCTCTTCGCCCATTTCCTGTGTTTTATTGGCCCATTATTTCTTCTGGGTCAAGTTATCGATGATGGTTTTTAGGATGGCGCGGGTGGAGGGTGCCCACCACTGCTTCAACACCATCGCAATACTTTCCTGCTGGTTGGCCGCCATGCGCTGGCTTAGTTCCTTGCGCAGGTTGGCCTTGCTCTGCCACCAGGTTTGCCGCTCAAATTGGGTGTACATGCCCAAGTGCCGCTCGGCCGTCGTACGGAGACGCTGCACGGGAACCACTTCATCGACCAATCCCGCCGATAGCGCCTCACTCGGGCTGAGCAATTTGCCTTGCAGCAGGTACCGATAGGCGTTGGCCCTGCCGAGCCAAAAGCTGTACAACTCGAAAATACTGTCCGGCACCACGATGCCTACGGGCACTTCATTCAGCCCGATGATGTAGTCGCCTTCGACCATGACGCGCGCATCACAGCAAAGCGCCAATACGCACCCCCCGGCCGGAGCATGCCCGCTGATGGCCGCAACGGCCGGCTTGCGGAACGACACCAAGGATCCCACAAACGCCATGAACAACTCCCAAAACGCTCGGATTTCGTTTTCGTTATAATCATACAGCGTGATGAGGTCAAGCCCGGCGCTGAAAAAACCTTCCTTGCCATGCAACACCAAGCCTTCGACAGCTGGGTCTGCTGCAGCGGATTCGACGGCCGACTTCATTTCGGCCAACATCTCGGCGTGAAACGCGTTTGATTTACCGCGATCCAAAAACAGGTTCGCCGTACGATTGTCTATGTTTACTTTAATATACTCCATTTATTTTCCTTCTATGCTAATCGTTGCTACGGCCCGTCCTATCCGGCCATAAATATCCATGCCCTCCAGCACGACGCGGTAAATGCCGGGTTCGTCCGAGGTGTAGAACACGACCTCGGCCTTGCCCTCGTTATCCGTCACGATGTGTGGCTCCCAGTGGATGGTGGTCCGCAGATCGCGTACATTCGCCAGGGTATCGGACACGGCATAGTCCGGGGCGTAGAATTCCCGCACTTGGTAATAGCCCTGCGGGCTGTGGGTAACTACGCCCGGTGTGTACGCATTCTGCCTGAGTCCGGTGGAGCCTCGCTTGGTCGTGACGATGATGACCCCGCCCCCACCCCGCGACCCATAGACGGCCGTCGTGCCGATGCCGCGCAAGACTTCAATGGCTTCAACATCGAAGGGGCTGATCATCTGCAACCCGTCTTCACCCATTTCCATGCCATCCATCATGATGGTCATCGGCGTATTGGGCGACCGCGTCGAATAGGGTACGCCATTGCGGAAAATCACCCCTACCAGCCTTCCCTGCAAGCAAACCGACAAATCCGAACAGCTCATCAAATCTTCGACCATGATGACTTGGTCGGCTTGGCCGGGGCCGTTGAGGTTACTTGAATGCTTGAGCCGCTCCCGCCGTTCGGCTCCGGGATCCGCTCTTACCTCGACGGCCTCAATCAAGACGGCCCGCTCCCGCAATCCATGCTGCACGAGCTCTTCGTACTGCGCTTTCGAACGCGTCAGGTATCCCGCGATGGAACTACTGACGTTGACCTCCACCTCCGGCGCATTGACGTTCGCCGTCACCGACTGCCGCGGCACCTCGTCAAGCGTGATGTCTACGTGCTTCCGCCCCCGCTCGTCGCGCGCCTGTACCACAAAGTCGATGCTATCCAGAAAGAGCAGGCGGTCGAAACTAAATCGTCCGTCCGGCCCCGTCACCGTATCGAGAATGCCCACCGCGCCAGCCGAGGTTGAAAGCAGGGTGACCGTAGCGTTGGGCACGGGCACCTTCCGGCCTGCCCGCGTCACGATGCCGCTGACGCGCAGCTCTTCTTCGGGCTGGTAGGTCAGCTCGGGCAGTTGCCCGGCCAGCAGTGCTTGCCAGTTGACACGGCTCCAGCCTTGGGTGAGCATCAGGTTGTCCAAGGCCCGCTTGCGGCTGGCCTCCATCCCCTGGGTTAAGTCGCCTTCGAAATAATAGCCCGGATTTTCGAGGTATCCTTTGAGTTCGGAACGAAGCAAGAGCTCCGCCAGTATGCCGCCGGCCAACGCGCTGTCAGGCACATGCCCTTGGTGTACGACCGATGCTGACAACACGGCCACGCGCATCGTGTCGGCCGGCAAACCAGCCTCGAGCGCTAGCGATACCGCTTGGCGGAGGCCGTAAACTGGCTGATCAGGCACGATGGCCAACGGCAACAAATCGGAAGGATTAATCTGGAAGAGGCTACGCTCCACGATGGGCACCATATCTTCGGTAAACACCGTGAGCTGCACCACACCCGTGGGTAAGTGCTGCCGGGGGATGGAAAACAGGGACTGTGGCTTGTCTACCTTCATTTTCGAACCGTACAGCACTGCTCCGTTGCGCTGCAGCAGCATGTTGACAGTCTGGCCCTGCACCAGGTCTTCGGTGGCAGACAGCTGCACGTATATGGTTTGGTCGTTATCGTTATTGACCGAAATGGAGTAACCCGACTGTTCTACCGCGGGCAAGGGCACCTCCTGCGTACTGCCATCGGCAAAGGTCACTTGCGCGGTGTACTGCTCGCCCGCCACGGGATGCAATAGCAAATGGCCCATGCCTGCATGGCTTGTTTGGAATTGGGCAATCTCTTCTCCCCCCGTATTGTGCAGCGTACCGCGGGCCTCCATGCTCCGTCCGTTCGGCATTAGCGCCTTGAACGCCACTTTGGCCATCGCCCCAGCCACGAGATGCCCGCCTTCGGCAAAAAACTGGATGGAGTTTTCGGAACCTGTGTGCTGGATGGGCACCTGTTTGCGGACGGTCGGCATCCCCGGGCGCGAGATAAACAAATCGATATGCCCGCCCGTCCGCCGTTCGGGCTGTTTGTTGACAAAGTTGATTGCCAGGGCACCCTGCGCATCGGCCGTTGCCGTTCCTTTGCTGATACTGCGGCCATCCAGCCGCACGTCGTAGCGCACGTCGGCGTCCCGCATCGGGCCACCCGCCAGATCCGCCAATTGGATATGCGCATCCACCTCATGCTGCCGGAGCGAGTTTTGAATGGCGAAGGTCGTGCTGACCGCCACCTGGTCGGCTAAGGCATTGCCCACCGAAAAGGTGCGGTCAAAGAATAACTCCTCTTCAAAATTGCGCATCCAGTTTGTATAGGCACGGATCCGGTAGCTACCTTCCGAAAGCGTGTCGGCCAGCTTAAAGTCGCCAATGGTGACGCCGCCGAGTAGCGGCAATCGCACGGATTGGGCGACCTGATCCTGTCGGTTGATCAAGTCCACGTAGAGGATTTTACTGAGTCCGGACAGGAGATTAAACTGCCCGATGGTGACGTATGCTTTAAACCAGATATCGTCGCCTGCGGCGTAATAGGGTTTGTCCAGGTGGAGGTAAACTTTTTCCTGAGGGCGCTCCTGGGCGTACGCTTCCAATTGCGTCAGCATAGTATCCAAAGACACCGTTTGGGCCTTTGCTGCATAGCATCCAGCCCATGCACAGACGACGATCAGCAGTATTCGTAAGTAGGTCATAGGGTGTTTTCCCTCAAATTAGGTTTCATCCGGCTACAAAAAGTCCATTCACGTGCGATTAGCCCAGTTCCCGTCGGGACGGCTTGCCACGCGGCTGTGCCGATGCGCACCGTCCTGAGCCGGCTTAAATATAGAAACATTTTAGCGGAAGGCAGCCAAGCAACGCCGACAAAGTTTCAGATCAACAACGACGATGGACCGTCCAGGAGACGCCACAACCACGGACCGCGACGGGCGAACGTGGCCTCGCCGTGCCATCCTTGGCCAAAGCATACACCAGGGAAATCGCTTGTTAGGCGGTAGTCAGCCCCGAATGGGTGTCCTATTTTCGAGCTCCGGGCTTCCATCCGGTAGCTGGAAATGAAGAACCACCGGTTTGGCGGGAATTTTTGAGGTGTAACAGCCTGTCTGCCGACCAGGCAGGCAAAATTTGTGACAAAACAGCGAGCTAGGGGAAAGAATAACCATTTTATAACCGGAACTTCGGTTAAACGCGATTTCCCGGACGTATTCACATTCCGGCTTCCTTTCTAAGACAAAAAAAATATCTTTGCGTTATGAATATACTGATCATCGGCTCGGGCGGTCGCGAAAGCGCTTTTGCCTGGAAACTCGCACAAAGCAACGAACTTTCCCAACTGTACATAGCCCCCGGCAATGCGGGCACGAGCCAATACGGCACCAACGTGCCGCTTGCGGTCACGGATTTTGACGGCATTGCGGAGTTTGCACTCGCCCATGCCGTTGACATGGTCTTGGTAGGGCCGGAAGAGCCACTCGTCAAAGGCATTCACGATTATTTCCTGCGCCGCGAGGACCTGGCCGACATTCCGGTCATTGGCCCGCAACAGGCAGGCGCCCAATTGGAAGGAAGCAAAGACTTCTCCAAACAGTTTATGGCACGCCACGGCATCCCAACGGCGGCGTCCCGCTCCTTTGGCCAAGACAACCTCGACGAAGGGCTGGCCTATCTGGAGACCCAGCAGCTTCCCATCGTGCTGAAAGCGGATGGACTGGCTGCCGGCAAAGGGGTGTTGATCTGCGAAACCCTGGAACAAGCCAAAGAAGAACTGCAAGCGATGATCAGCGATGCGAAATTTGGCGATGCCAGCCGGGTCGTGGTGATCGAAGAATTCCTGCGGGGCATCGAACTGTCCGTATTCGTGCTGACCGATGGCGACACCTATAAAATCCTGCCCAGCGCCAAGGACTACAAGCGTATCGGCGAGCGGGACACCGGGCTGAACACGGGAGGCATGGGATCCGTTTCGCCGGTTCCTTTTGCGGACAGCGCGTTTCTGGACAAAGTAGAGCAACGGGTCATCATCCCGACCATCAACGGACTAAAGAAGGATGGCATCCCTTACAAAGGCTTTATTTTCATCGGGCTGATGAATATGGCGGGCGAGCCTTATGTGATTGAATACAATGTGCGCATGGGCGACCCGGAGACGGAAAGCGTATTGCCTCGTATCGAGAGCGACCTGCTCGACCTCTTGCAGGGCGTAGCGACCGGCACCTTGGCCGACCGCTCCTTTACCCTATCGCCAAAGACGGCCGCTACGGTGATGCTGGTTTCGGGCGGATACCCGGGCGACTATAGCTCGGGCATGCAGATTGACAACATCGAAAGCGTGAAGGAGTCGCTCGTATTCCATGCAGGCACCCGCGAGGAGCATGGCGTGGTGAAAACGGCTGGCGGGCGTGTAATCGCGGTCACAGCATTGAAAGACACGCTATTTGATGCTTTGCAACAAGCTACCGCAGATGCCGGACGCATCTATTTTGAGGGCAAAAACTTCCGCCGCGACATCGGGTTTGACCTGATTTGACGGCCATTGTGATCGGATTTTGAAAATAGCGCAAAATACTGCTATATTTGCGCACCATTACCCGATGGCCCGTTCGTCTAGGGGTTAGGACGCCAGATTTTCATTCTGGAAACAGGGGT
>CAYUIZ010000141.1:0-6754 GCA_964444885.1 uncultured Sphingobacteriaceae bacterium
CACTTTCCCGGGTCTGGCGGTTGGTCATAAGACACAACCGCCGGTGAGAAGGGAATATGTCGTGCACCCGCGGCGTGGGTGGCATTTGGCTTTTAGGAGGTAGTCCATCCCCAAGGGGTGTCGTATATGTCGCGCTGGGCAACGCCCGGCGCAAACCACTGCGGACACGCATATTTTGGCGAGCGTTTTTATTGCGAAGTAGACAAAAATGAAGCCAGCCTTTTTTCGATTGTGGCACCCCGCAATCCCGGCTTTACGTTGCGGCCGGAAAATTGGGAAGACGGGTGGCTTTGCGGGCATCACGTGTTCGCTAGCGTACGGCCGATGGTTTTCAAAAGCGTTCTGCATGCGGTTTCCACGGGTAATCGGGTTCGAAGTGATGCCAAATGGTAGCGGAAACTTCGCGGATGAGCATGGCGGCCTCGTTGTCGTGTACCCAGCGCTTGTCTTCGTTATTTTTGGTCATGATGGCGAATACATAATCCCCGCTGGGGGCATGGACAAGTACAACCTCTGACCGTGCATCGCTGACGGTACCGGTTTTCGACGCGGTGGCTATCTCCATGGGGATTTGGGCAATTGCTCCCTCGTCGTAATAAATGCTCTTGAGTAGGCGGTACATGCGGTCACTGGCCGCTGGGGATACGATTTCTCCCTTTCGAATGCGCGCCACGAGGGTGGAAAGTTCCCTTGGCGTGGTCTGGCCCCAACCATACACCTGGCGGATATGCTCCCGGCCCGGCGTGCGCGAATTGACGCGGGTATGCGCCAGCCCGTAGGCCTCCATGACTTCATTAATCCGCTGCCCGCCACCGGCCAGTTCCTGGCACCACAAGGATGTGGTATTGTCACTATAGGTGATCATGAGTGAGGCCAGTACACTAACATCCGTTTTAACGCTGTCTTTGAAAAATTGCATGAGTCCCGATCCGCCGTAAGCGATGGAGTCGCGGTAGATCAATTCATCGCGGTAGCCGATTTCCCCCCGATGGATTTGGTCGAACAGTCCGACCAGAATGGGAATCTTCACGTTGCTCGCTGTCGGGAAAATCGTATCGGCATTGATCGCAACTTCCGCACCGTCCGTCAAGCGGAGGACATACACCCCGGCATCGCCCTCGAAATTGTCGAGCAGGGTATTCAATTTGCTTCGCAATTGTTCGGCTCTATCACTGGTTTGGGCTGCTAGCCCAAGCAGGCTTCCGCTTCCCATAAGTAAAATCAGTGCGGCAACTACATACATAACGGTGCGCTTCATGGCTGGTTTGTTTAAGGTATTCAAGCGGCGTAAAGATAACGAAAACCGGACGGACGTGTAGCCGTTAGCGTTACACAGGTTGATTTTTCAGGCGGTAGTCGCGCCGCCACTTGACGAATCCGGATACGCTCATGATGACATAGAAGGCCGAAAGCGCCGCGTACAGGTAGATTCCTCTGTCAATTTGCAGGCCAACCAAGGAGGCATTTATGCCGATCCAGTATAGCCAGCACGTGTATACTTTACGGGCTTGCATAATGGTTGTCAGTGCGCTGAATGAAGCCAGGGACGCGTCCAGAAACGGACGGGGTGCGTCTGTGTAGTGCTGCATCACGACGCCGATACCTATGCCGAGTGCGGCTGCCACCAGAAAGGTGACAATGTGGGCGCGCCAGCTCCACAGGCTGACCGGCGCATTATGTTCGGCGCTTCGCGCGTTTCCGTTTTTGCCGGCAGTAGCCCAATAGTACCAGCCATAGCACCCGACGCCCACGTAATAGACGTTCAGCAAGGCTTCCATGTAAATCTTGCTGTGGTAAAACATAAACACCGTGATGATCGAAGCAACAATGCCGAATATCCAGCACCAGATGTTTTGGCGGACGAGCAACAGGAGGTAGGCGAGCCAGCAGGCAACGCCAGCAATTTCGAGAATTAGGAAAATTTCCATCAGGGCATCAGCTTAGACCAAAGGTTGAACGTAGGGATTAGGCGTTAGGATGGCGTTTTCCCGTCGGTGCTTCCGGGTTGTTTGTCCGCTACTTTGGGCGGTTCCTGTTTGGCTGCTTTTGTCGTGCTTTCTGCCGTGTCCCTGTTCCAGAGATTCCAGCGCTTGAGCAGCAGCATGCTGGAGGTGCGTTTCAAGTGCCGTTTCTCCGGTTCACCGATCAGGAAGCCGAAGGCGTGCATCGACGGGATGGCGTCGAAAATCACTTTGATGGTGGCTACAAGCGGCAGGGCCAGGATCAAGCCAGCCAGCCCAAACAGCATGCCGCCCAAGAGGATGGCGATGATAGCCATCAGTGGGTTGATGCTCACTTTGCCGCCTACGATATTCGGCGTGATGATGTTGCCTTCAAAAAACTGCACCAGTTGAAACCAGCCGATTACGCCCACGGCATACCAGGCGCTGTCCTTCGTTGCCAAGGCAAAAATAGCCGGCAAGATCGAGCCAATGGCGATACCAATGTAGGGGAGGAGCATAAGCAGGGAGGCTAACGTGCCAAAAAACCAAGCATATTGGATGCCCAGTACCCAAAGCCCTACGGTATTGAGAACGGCGACTATGCCCATTACGGTGATGAGGCCAAGGAGGTAGCTTTGCACCACGTCATAAATCTTGTTGAGCGTGTTGTTAACAACTTCTTTGGGTGTGGACTTAAACGCCCGGAAGAAAAATTCGCGGAAAAATACGCGGTAATAGAGCAGGAAGAATGCAAATAAGGGTACCAGAATAGCGCCGGTAATGATGCTCCCAATCGAGCCAAACGCTGCTGAGAGATAAGCCCCTGCGTGCGAAAGGAGGCTGTTGGCCTCGGTGCGTATACGCTCCGTTACTTGCGAAGGCTCCAGCCCAAACTGGTCGTTGAGCCAAGTTTGAATAGTATCGAAGATGGAGATGAACCTGTCGACAATTGCCCGGCCGTCCTTGCCGATCTGGATCGTCTGATGCACGATGAAATACAGCACGCCAGACAATACGGCAATGGCCAGAATAATCGAAAGCAAGGCGGATACGGCGGTGCCCAGCCCTAAACGCTCTAAGAACTTAGTAACAGGAAAAAGGGAGATGGCGATGAGTATGGCGAACATCAACGGCAGCATAACCCCTTGCAGCACGTAAAGCGTCACAATAATCAGGGTGAGCGACAACAGGCTTGCCGCTAGTTCTAGCGAATAAAGCCGTTTGGTTGGTTTTTTCTGCATATATTAGTTCGATAACGCCAATTTAACGCTAAAGGTAAATATTTGTTTTCCATTTTGGGCACAACTTATCCAAAGCTGCTGGCGAGGTGATGGAGCGCGTTCCAATTCCGGTATGGAATCCTACCTTTTTACGCGTATTTTTTTCATATTTGCACCCATGAAGACCATTTTTAAACCACGTTTAGCACGTAAATTTCTGTGTGTGTTGCTTGGATGCCTCGCGGGTGTCGGAAGTTTGCATGCGCAAGACAAACTCCAGAGCGTCCGTATTGAGGACCTGAACGTCCGCGATCCCTACATCGTTGCCGACCCCGAAACCAAACTGTATTACTTGTACAAATCGTCGCCCGTGACGACCGAGGGAGGCACCAAATCGGGCGTCGTGGCCTACACAAGCACGGATCTGAAGGTTTGGGAAGGGCCGCTAACGGTGTTTGCCGTGCCCGACGACAATTGGGTTACCGGAGCCATTTGGGCTCCCGAAGTGCACCACTACCGAGGAAAGTACTACTTATTTGCCACGCTCAATTCGGATATCGAATGGAAAGGCCGGCGTGCCGACTGGCCTCCGCATACCTTCCGCGGGACGCAAATATTCCATGCCGATTCGCCGAGGGGACCATTTCTGCCTTTTGCCGACAAAATGCCGCAAACGCCTATAGACCGGATGGCGCTGGACGGGACGCTGTGGGTGGAAGACGGCCGCCCCTATATGATTTATTGCCATGAATGGGTTGAGGTAGAGGATGGGACGATGGAGCTGGTAGAAATGGCTGAAGACTTGTCGGTGGCGGTAGGGCCTTCGACGCGGCTGTTCACGGCATCCAGCGCGAAATGGTCAACCGGAAACGAACACGAAGACGGGACCCGCTCATACGTGACGGATGGTTGCTTTGTCTACCGAACAAAAACGGATAAGCTGTTGATGATCTGGTCCAGCTTTAAGGATGGGAAATATGCGATTGGCATCGCCGAATCTGTTACAGGCAAACTAATCGGTCCGTGGAGGCAACAAGAAGATCTGCTGTTTGAAGAACACGGCGGGCATGGCATGATCTTTCAGAAATTCGAAGGGCAGCTGATGCTCACCTTCCATCAGCCCAATAGTCCGGGTGGTTCAGAGCGCGCCGTGATCTACGAGCTTTCCGACGAAGGCGAAACGCTACGCGTGGTGCGTGCGCATTAAAAAAAGACTGTATCAAAATAAGTAACCCGTTATGTTGAATTCCTGCCTGCGGCCTGGCAGGTAATGCCGCAGCTCATCACAAAGATGCGCTAATAGCACCTTAGGACACCCTGAACCACCTGCGGGACGCAAGTCAGGAGTTCAGGGTGAGGATTTCCTCATTTGATACAGCCTTTTTTTACAATATTCAAACCTGTTTTCGGCAACCGCGTGCGCTTCGGACACGGTCCGTCGGGTTATTAATAATAGTTGACGCGTTCCAGTTCCTGCTGGTCGGCCTCCACCTCATCGAGGTAGCGCTCGAGGCTATCGTCCATCTCCTTCATCCACGGCGTGTGGTGCGGCTCGGCCTGCGTTCCGTCCATCACCGAAGTGTACACTTCGTCTCGGTAGTTGAGGATGTTTTCCTCTTTGTCTTTTAGCCAGCTTTTGAACATTTCCGCGACGCGGTCGAGGTCGAAGTTCGGGTAGTCGATATATTGCATCAAGTCTTTGAGGTAATTGGTCTGGAAATCGACGTGGTCATCGCCGGTTACCGTTCGGGCTTCACCGTCCATCCATTTCTTGATGTCCGCATCGCGTGCGGCTTTGTCGGGCAGGGCAATACGGCCCAACATGACGTCGCGGGCGAACCAGGCCTGCATATCGAACATGTTGAACGTATAATACTGGTCCTGCATGCCTAAATAAACCAAACGTGGGTTGTCGTTGAAGATTACGCCCTTATAGATGTCGGCCGGGTAGAGGCAGTTCTTGGTTTTTAGCCTCAGGTTATCCGGCAGGAAGGGGAGTTTGTGCTGGTATCCCGTACACATGATGACGGCATCGTACATGGCCGAGCTTCCGTCCGAAAAGTAGGCGCGGTTGTCTTCAAAGTGTGTGACCAACGGCTTTTCTTCTATTCCTGTGGGCCATTTCATGCCAATAGGGCTGCTCCGGTAGGAGATGGTGATTTCCCGGCTTCCGTGTTTGTAGCATTGTACGCCAATGTCTTCCGCCGAATAGCTGCTTCCGATCAGCAAGAGACGTTGCCCGATGAACTGGTCGGCACCCCTGAAATCATGCGCGTGGATGACCGTGCCCGGAAACTGGTCGATCCCTTTGAAGTAGGGCATGTTCGGCGTCGAAAAATGCCCTGTGCCTACCACGAGGTAGTCAAACCGCTCTTCAAAGGTTCTGTTATTGGCTAAGTCGTCAAAGACGACCCGGAATTGCTGGTGCTCGTCCAGGTAGTCGACCCAACGCGCTACGGTGTTGAATTGTATAAATTCCTGTGCCCTGCTTTTCTTAATCCGTCCTTGGATGTAATCAAAAAGAACCTCACGTGGCGGGTAAGAGGAAATCGGTTGTCCGAAGTGTTCCGTGAAGGTGTAGTCGGCAAATTCCAAGCACTCCTTCGGCCCGTTGGACCAAAGATACTTGTACATGCTGCCGTGCAAGGGTTCGCCATGCTTGCCCACGCCGGTGCGCCAGGTATAGTTCCACATCCCGCCCCAGTTATCCTGCTTTTCGTAGCACTTGATATCGGGTATGGGATTGCCTTTCTGTTGCTCTGCCTCAAATGCCCGCAACATGGCCAGCCCACTAGGCCCCGCGCCGATAATTCCAACTTTGAAATTCGTCATTATGAATGAATATGATTTTATGGCATGTCTGCACGCTATGATACGTGCACGCCGGTTAAACATTGCGATTGCTAACGCGATGATCCAGCCCGGACTCCCAAGTACCGAGGTGATCCATTATACAGGCCGGAGAATGATGCCCACGCGAGGGGCAAAAAGACGGAAGTAAACTTCCCGAGAAATCAATGGTTGTTGGCCAGAAGAAAACGGGGTGTCGTGGGATATACACGACGGAAAAGTTACGTTTGTCCTATTAACCAACAAGCAGGTACTTATGCTGATAAGGTTACAAAGTTACGAAAAAATAGCTGAGTTTGCAATTAATAGACTATTTATGGCGATTGTTGGTTCGGCTTTAGAGTTCCTCGCTGTTGTATCAATGTTTAAAATATCCTAAAATGCTGTCAGTGGGATGACCGTGAGTACGCCCGGACAGGGATACGCTAAACCATCTCACGGCACGAAGGAAGGCGCGCATAACGGTGTAATAACGGTGCAAGCGAGTATAGGCGCAATGGAAAACAGGGTGCACGACAGATTTCCGCTATTGTGGAAAAACTCCTTACAAACTATGCCGTCATCTCGACGAGGAATGAGGAGAGATCTATGGTTAAGCAGGATATGTCCACAGATTTCTCCTCCTAATGTCGTCGAAGTGACGTAAGCGGATTTTTGTCGTGCACCCTTGTGCGCAGGACGAGCAAGAAAATGAGGCGAAATCCGTATATTTGGCAATAAAAACCACTGATACCATGTCCA
>CAYUIZ010000142.1:0-6702 GCA_964444885.1 uncultured Sphingobacteriaceae bacterium
CGTAGTATCCGTATTTCCAGAGTATCCCGATGCCGATCAGGTTTTGCTTGAGTTCATAAGCGCTGCGCATGTGCGAGCCAGCCAAAAAACCCAGCCCGCCGCTGTAGATCTTCAGGGGTTGCTCGATTGCAAACTCCATGCTGAAGTATGCAACTGATTTGCGGTAGGATGCTGCCGGCTTGTAGGGGATGCTGAAATTTGAAAAGTCCATTCGATTTCGTTTTTATTTTCTCGCCCTACCGTATCCGGTAAGGCGCGGCAAATATAAGGATGGTTTGCGTAAGTTACCTAATATTTAGCCTGACAGCGTTTGCCGGGCAGCTGGAGAAGAACCGCGCAAGGGATGCAATTTGATGTCAAGTTCCTCCCGGCGGTCGCACAACGTTGGCTGATCCCGGGTGCGAATGGTAATATACAGTCAGAAATTGCGCGTAAATGAATGGTTCTGCCGTACGGGCTTCCTTAGCTTTGTCAGTATTGAATAGCAAATCATGGATTATTGGCGAATAGCCAGTATCTTTAAACCAATAATGTAAAACCTCCACAATGAATATACCTGCATACCTCCGTCCTTTGTTCATGGCTTTGTTGCTGTTCGCAACATCGGTTTTCTGCGTGCCCGGCGTACAGGCGCAACAACTGGCCGCGATTCCGCAACCTATTGTCCTGTTTGATGGAAAGACACTCAAGGGATGGACCACCGTAGATCCGGACGACGGGCATTTTTGGCGCGTAGCGGATGGAAAGATTATCGGGGGCGACGGACAAAGCCTCGTGCCGAAGAATACGTACTTGCGTACCGTGGACGCCTACGAGAACTTCGAGTTCAGGTGCCTGTTTCGCCTGTCGGGCGATCACGCTACCGGTTTTATCAATAGTGGTATCCAATACCGGTCGTTTGTGGAAAACCGCGATATGGTGGGATACCAAGCCGACATTGGCCGCGGGCATTGGGGCGATATTTACGACGAACACCGTCGGGGTCTTCTCGTGCAGGGCGACCTGTCTACGCTGAGCCACATCCTGCAGGAAGACGGCTGGAACAGCTATATCATTCGGGTGAGTGGCGACCGGCACGAACTGTACATTAACGGCGTGAAGACCGCGGATTACCTCGAAACGGATCCGGATGTTCCGCGCCAGGGCGTAATCGCCCTGCAGTTGCATAGTGGCGGCGGAGCCTTGCTTGAGTTTAAGGAAATTACGCTAACGCCCTTGCCTGAGTAGCGAAAGACTGGATTCGCTGACTTTGTCTTTCTGTTTTGATAAAATACAGTCAGTTTTCGGCCTTTTAGCGCTGGAATGGTTGGGTGGGGACGCGCTACTTTTGCATTCGACCAACTTCTATAAATCATTCCGCCATTCGTGATGTGACGAGCCTTTGATGAGAGAATACAGTGGTTTTGGGTTTTAATAATAAGCTTTTTAGTACAATGCACATGAAATTTTTCAATGGTATGCTCGTACGGTCTTGCGTTTTGCTGGCCGTTGTCGTGGCAGCTGGGTGTGGATCTCCCGATCAGGAAGAGGACCCGAATAAGGTACATCGTGAATACGTGCTGGATTCCCGCATGATCGGTTACACGGGCGTAGGTGGTGATATCGACGGGAAACACAACCCGACGCTGACGGCGATCAAGGGAGAGCGGGTAAAAGTGACGCTGGTCAATGGCGAGCTCATGGCCCACGATTTCGTGATAGACGGTCTGGGCGTACGCTCGGACCACGTGCTGGAAGAAGGGGATACCACAAGCGTGTATTTTATCGCTACGCAAAGTGACGAATACTACTGCAGTATCCCGGGGCACGAACAACAGATGAGGGGCCACTTTAAGGTCGTCGAAAGCATGGATCAGGGGCCGGCCTACGTGTATGACGTTGGTGTGTCGCCCCGCAAGAATAACCGCCCGTTAAACTTCGGGTTCGAACGGGGGAATCTGCAGGACTGGAAGGCCACAGGCGCGGCCTTCGGGCCTAAGTCCGTGACCTTTGATGCGGCTCCGTGGTATCCAGCGGACGTCGAACTGGCGCAGGGGGGCGATTATTATGTGAGCAGTGGCGGCATTACCAACTACCAAGCTACGGGTACGCTCGTTTCCGAAACGTTTGAAATCACCCATCCGTGGGCATCATTCAAGGTGTCTGGCGGTGCGTTGGCCGATGTGCGGGTCGAGTTGGTGCTAGCCGAGAATGATGAAGTTTTCTTCAAGACATCAGGGCATATTACCGAGGGCAATTTTGAGGGCTCCGAGCAAGTGGCATTCCGGCCGGTAGTCGCCGACTTAGGGCCACACCAAGGCAAGGAAATGTATATCCGCATCATTGACGAGGAAACCGGCGTGGTCTCGGATATTGCCTATATCGGCGACAACATTTGGGCGCACATCGCCTTTGACGATTTCCGTTTCCATCGGGTTCGTCCGACATACCCGAACGAATTTAACCCGGACGACGTGGTAATTTTGCCCCCGCTAGATCCTGTCGAGAACTCCGGCCTGTCGGGCCCGGATGCGGTGAAAGCCATGATCGTTCCGGACGGATTCAAGGTGACGTTGGCGGCCGCTGAGCCCGACATTGTCCGCCCGATCGGTTTCGCCCAAGATGACCGCGGCAGGCTGTGGGTCGTCGAGGCGCATACCTACCCGATCCGTGCCGAAGAAGGACAGGGGCGCGACCGGATTCTGATTTTTGAAGATACGGACGGCGATGGCGTATTGGATAGCCGCAAGGTGTTTATGGAGGGGCTTAACCTCGTGAGTGCCATTGAAGTTGGCTTTGGTGGTGTTTGGATTGGCGCCGCACCCTATCTGATGTATATCCCCATCGATGAAACGGGCGACAAACCAGGTGGCGAGCCGCAGATCCTGCTCGACGGATGGGGCTATCAGGATACCCACGAAATGCTTAACTCATTTCGGTGGGGACCCGACGGCTGGCTGTACGGCACGCATGGAATATTCACCCACTCGAACGTGGGTAAGCCCGGCGCCCCCGATTCGGAGCGCAAGGCCATCAACGCAGGCGTTTTCCGCTACCATCCGTTGCGGCATGAGTTTGAGGTATTCGCCCATGGTACGAGCAATCCGTGGGGCATTGATTTCAACGACTACGGGCATCCGTTTATCACCGTTTGCGTGATTCCGCACCTGTACCACGTGATTCCTGGCGGTCGCTACTTGCGGCAGGCGGGCGACCATTTCAATCCCTTCACGTACCAAGACATCCAGACCATTGCCGACCACGTGCATTGGCTGGGCGACCGGGGGCCGCATGCCGGCAACTTCCGCTCGGCGTCAGCCGGCGGTGGGCACGCCCACGCGGGTGCCGTGTTCTACTTGGGCAACAAGCACTGGGGAATGGATCGCGACGCCATCATGATGAACAACATTCATGGCTATCGGGTCAATATTGACCACATCAGCCGCTCGGGCTCGGGTTACACCGCCAGCCATGGTGAAGACTTTGTCAATGCCAATGACTTTTGGTCGCAGTGGCTCAACTTCCGGGTGACGCCCAGCGGCTCCATGTACGTGATCGACTGGTACGACAAAAATCAGTGCCACAGTCCTAACCCGGATGTGCATGACAAGACGCTGGGCCGCATCTTCCGGATCAGCCACGAGAAAGACCAGTGGGTACAGGTAGATCTGGCGAAGAAATCCAGCCTTGAGCTGGTCGAGCTGCAGCTGCATGAAAACGACTGGTACGTCAGCCACGGACGCCGTATTTTGCAGGAACGTGGTGCCGACAAGCAGGTGCACGACGCTTTGTGGGATATTTTCAACGACAATCCGGATATCACGCGCAAGCTGCGCGCGCTGTGGGCACTGCACGTCACCGAAGGCCTGCCAGCAGATCGGCTGGTTGGTCTACTAGACCATTCCGAGGATTACATCCGTACCTGGGCCGTACAGCTTCTGAGCGAACAAAAGAGCGTATCGGCAGATGTTTTGAGCAAGTGGGAGGCGATGGCGAAAAAAGAAGAGTCTGCCATGGTCCGGCTTTACTTGGCGAGCGCCGCTCAGCACATCGAGCCAGCGCAGCGCTGGGAGCTGCTGACCGCACTAGCCGGCCGCGCGGAGGATAAGGACGACGCCAACCTGCCGTTGATGGTATGGTACGCATTTGAGCCCTTAGTGGCATCGGACGCGAAAAAAGCCATTGCGATAGCCAAGAATTCAGAATTTGCTAACTTGCTGGCGTTTACCGCGCGCCGAATCAGTGATCAGGAGAATAAAAGCACGGCGGTGAGCCAGTTAAACAGCATGAAAGAGGAGCTACTCAAAGAGCGTAACCATACGCCCGCATGGCATGCGGCGTTAGAGACGATCGACCGCAGACTGGCGGAGCTCGCCTCCAGCGAGTAAGCATCCATAAACGATGACCACAAAAGACAGATAAGCCATGGAGATGATCAAAAGAGGTAAACCTTATGCCACGTTTCTCGTAGCGGGCTGCCTAGCCTGGGGAAGCTGCCTCGCGCAGCAGGGCGTGGACGGACAGCGCATTGCTTTTGAGAAGACGGTCCTGACTACCGAATTCATTTCAGAGGGCGTAGCCGTAGGCGACGTGAATAACGACGGTGTCATGGACATCATTGCCGGCGCCAAATGGTTTGAGGGTCCGCACTGGACGCCCCACGACATCTACCCCGAGGACCAAGTTTTTGACGGCACGACAGGATACAGCAACTCCATGCTGAACTTCACGATCGATGTAGACCAGGACGGCTGGATCGACTACGTGCGGGTCGACTTCCCCGGTAAGGAAATCTGGTGGTACGAGAACCCACGCAACGAAGGGGGGTACTGGAAGGAACATGTTATTTGCTTGTATAACGGCAACGAGTCGCCGCTGTTTGTGGACGTGGATGGCGACGGCCGCTTAGATATCCTTTGCGCCGATTCCAGGTCGAAGGAGATGGTCTGGTACCGCGCCCCGTGGATCGAGGGCGACAAAGAATGGCGGCGCTACGTGATTGGCGGTGAGGGTTCGCCCGGCACCGATATTTTCTCCCATGGACTGGGCTTTGGCGACGTGAACGGAGACGGGCGCAATGACGTGATCATCACCAGCGGATGGTGGGAGGCGCCCGAGAGTCCGTACCAGTCGCACTGGGAGTTCCATGAGGCTGATCTGGGCGACGATGCTGCGCAGATGTACGCGCTTGACGTCAATGGCGATGGCCTTCCGGATGTGATTAGCTCATCGGCACACCGTTTTGGGATCTGGTGGCACGAGCAAGGGCGCGACGCGGACGGCAATACCACCTGGACGACACATGATGTCGAGCCGGCGACCGGATTTTCGCAAAACCACGCCCTGTCGTTGGTGGATATCAACGGCGACGGGAACCCGGACTTGGTGAGTGGCATGCGCTATTTTGCACACATGGGCAACGATCCGGGCGAACAGAATGACCCCGTTGTGTTTTGGCTCGAGTTCGTGCCCGGCGACCAGCCGCAGTGGATACCGCATATCATCGACAACGATTCAGGTGCAGGCCTCAACAACGTGATCGAAGACATGAACGGCGACGGATTGCTGGACATCGTGACGGCAAACAAGAAAGGCGTGTTTTATTTCAGGCAATACCGCAAATAGGGCGTAAGCACGAGCCGAATACGTTAAAACCCTGGGCATGTCCCGGGGTTTTCTGTTTGTGCGCATGGGCTTGCTGGCTTACAACGTCTGAAACTTGCGTCGGTATTCTTTGGGCGTGATCCCCATGACGGTCTTGAACTGCTTGTTGAAATTCGACAGCGTGTTGAATCCAGATTCGTAGCAGATTTGCGCCACGCTCTTCGTTTCGGCCGTAGAGAGTAGATTGCAGGCATTGCGTATCCGTACTTCGGTCACAAAATTCGAAAAGGACTTACTCGTTTTCATCCGGAAATACCGACTAAACGAACTGGGCGTCATATTGAGCAGCGCCGCGGGTTCTTCGATAAAGATGGGGTTGCGGAAGTTGCGCGCTACGTAGTTGTAAACCAAGTTGATGCGGTTTGTTTCCTCTTCCTTCAGCAGGTAGGTGTACGCCTGGTTATGAAGGAGGTGGTAATCCTTGGTGTGGGCCAGGGTATCCAATATTTTGAAAAATTGGATGATGCTTTCTACCCCGTGCAGGTGTACGAGGTCTGCCATGAGCTGGCGTAGGGTGGCCACTGTCTTACCCGTTATTTCCATGCCGTACGCCAATTTCTCGAACAGCGTTTTCACCAGCGCCATTTCCTCCTTATCCATGAAGGGGGTGAGCGCGTTCTTATGAAAATAGAGTACCAAGCCGTGGCTATGGTCTTCCGTATTCACGTCAAAAAAAGTTTCGTCACTGCGCCACAGGTGCGGCATGTTCGGGCCGAGGAACGTGAGGTCTCCAGCACCGAATTGCTTGACCGTGTTGCCGATAAAGCGCGTCCCCGTGCCCCTCACCACCAAAAACAACTGATACTCGTCATGGGCGTGCCAGGTGGGGTCAAAATGCTTCTCTTTCAGCTCGCGGGCAAAAAAGATGCTCGACTCCAGAATCTTGGTTTTCTGGACGGCCAGTTTTTTAAATGTTTGGGTATTTGCGGTCATGGTTACTGCAAGAATGTCCTCGTGTTCGATTCCCACTAGGGGGCGCATTCGCCGGCAATCGTTCGCCTACAAGCTATCCCGTTGCGGGGTGCCCATAGGCCAAATATACAAAAACCCACTAAAACA
>CAYUIZ010000143.1:0-6614 GCA_964444885.1 uncultured Sphingobacteriaceae bacterium
TGCAGTTATTTTGCGGTTTTATAAGTGATAGTTGTTATATTTGCTGATATTATACTGGGTTGACGCCATTAAAAAGCGATGGCTTTTGGAATATTGCAGGTTTGGATGCATTGCTACATTTTACCTGTTTTTGCGTCGCCCGAGCAAGAAACGTTACTTTTTTATAACCTACAGATATGAAGAAATCTCTAAACCGCCGGCATTTTATCCAGCAAGCTGGTATTCTCGGATCAGGAATCGCATTAAGCGGGTTGCCAACATTAACCATCGCGACCCAAGAGGGGGGAAAGCCCGCGATTTTGGGAGGAGCAAGAGCTTACCAAGGCGGCTTCTCGCATTGGCCTATCTATGATAAAACGGAGGAAAACGCGCTCGTAGCCGTGCTGAACAGCAATAGGTGGGGGCGGCTGAACGGTGCGGTCACGGCCAATTTTGAGACTGAGTACGCAAAATTGCTGGGCGTTGGCCATAGCTTAGGCGTGTCAAGCGGCACAGCAGCCTTGACGACGATTTTGGGTGCCCTGGATATCGGCCCGGAGGATGAGGTGATTATGCCCATCTATACGTTTATCGCCACGTATAATGTAATTGTCTTGAACTACGCGTTGCCCGTATTTGTCGACACAGACATCAATACGTTCCAAATCGACGCGAATAAGGTCGAAAGCGCTGTCACGCGCAACACGAAAGCCATCATGCCCGTGCATATCGGCGGGTCGCCAGCAAACATCGACCAGTTCATGGAGATTGGCCGTAACACGAACGTGCCGATAATTGAAGACGCTTGCCAAGCGCATCTAGCCGAATGGCGCGGCAAGAAAGTTGGCTCGTTCGGCTTGGCTGGCGCTTTTAGCTTCCAGTCGTCTAAAAACCTGAATTGTGCCGAAGGCGGGGCGGTGACCACTAACGACGAAAATTTCGCCAGGCTTTGTTATACCTTCCACAATCAAGGCCAAGGCGGGACGGGTACCTCATACGGCACCGGCGCGGGTACGCGGGCAAGCAACTTGAGGCTTACCGAGTTCCAAAGCAGTTTGTTGCTGGCGCAGATGACCCGTTTCGAAGGCCAAGTGCGGGTACGGGACGAAAACGCCCGGTACTTGACGCGCTTGCTGGACGGTATCCCGGGGATTGAACCGGCCAAGTTGTACGAGGGCACCGACCGGTCGGCCTACCACTTATATATGTTTAGGTATCTGAAGGAGCATTTTAACGGGTTGAGCCGGGCGCAATTCATGAAAGCGCTTTCCGCCGAGGGCATTCCTTGTTCTTCCGGATACACGTCCATGAATAAAGGAGATTACGTCAAGAGCTTGGCATCCAACAGGCACTACTTGAAAATCTACGGCAAGCGGAAAATGAATCGCTGGGTAGAAGAGAACCAGTTTCCGCAAAATGACCTGATAACGGAAGAGCAGGGCATCTGGTTTACCCAAACCATGCTGTTGGGGTCGCGTGAAAACATGGAGCAGATAGCCGAGGCGATCAGGAAGATACAGAAATACGCCAATGAACTGAAAACCGTCTAACCTCGGAAGCATGTTTTTTAGGTGTTGGCCGCGGCAGGTTGCGAATGGCCGGCTCCTAGGTACGAACATATTTTTCTCATAACTATTTCACATAACATCTGATATGGGTATTCGTATTACGGAAAGTCCTTCATCCTATAGGCACCTGGAGGAAAAATCCATCCAAGAGATCACATCCTTCATTAACGAAGAGGATGGAAAAGTGGCTCCAGCAGTCAAATTAGCGCTGCCCGAGCTTAACCGCTTGATCGCGGCGGTCGTTGATCGCATCCGGCAAGGCGGGCGTTTGTTTTATATTGGCGCCGGCAGCGGCGGCAGGCTCTCTGTATTGGATGTCATCGAATTGCCGACGACGTACGGCGTAGAAAAAGGGGTTTTTAACGTTATCTTGGCTGGCGGAGTCGACCGTTTGGCCGATGCCTTGGAAGAAAAGGAAGACGATCGCGAAGAGGCCTGGGCCAAGCTCCGCGAGGCTGGCGTTAACGAGAAGGATATCCTGGTCGGTATTTCGGCCAGCGGGACGACCCCGTTTGTGCTTGAGGCATTACAGCGAGGCAAGGAAGCCGGCATCGCAACGGGGTGCATCGTTAGCAACCCCAATTCGCCCATCGCCGCGCTCGTGGACTATCCGGTCGAAGTAATTACTGGGCCTGAGTTTATTACGGGGAGTACGCGAATGAAGTGCGGCACGGCCCAAAAAATGGTTTTTGATATCATCAGCACGACGACCATGATTCAGCTGGGGCGCGTGGAAGATAATAGCATGGTGCACGTGGCGCTGATCAACGACAAGATTACCGACCGGGCAGTACGGATGCTGCAGGAGAAGTCGGGGCTTGAAAATTATGACGAGGCTAAAAGCATTTTGTTGGAAAGAGGCAGCGTGAAAAACGCCTTGACGGCTTTGGCGGCAAATGGGGTTAAATTGCCGGAGTAAGGCCGCACAATTTCGGGAAGCATGTGGGGCGCGGTCAGCGTGCATCCACCGGTAATTGTTTCCCCGCCCATGGCGGTGGCTATTCGTTTTGCGCGGCTTCGGCAAGCATGTTCCACGTGCAGGGTCGCGCCTAGGCAGCGCATGAAAAAAAAACAAGAAAATATAGCAGAATAATCCACATGATACTTGTAGCGGATAGTGGTTCTACGAAGACCGATTGGGTCGGTATTTTGCCGTCGGGAGAGAAAGTCTCGTTCGTCACCGAGGGCTACAACCCGTTTGTGCAATCGGAGGCCTACATGAAGGATTCGATCTCCCGAGCGACGGCTGCGCACATCGATACGGCAGCGGTGGAATACGTTTATTTTTACGGTGCGGGCTGCCAAGGGGAAAAAATAGCAGTGGTTGAGCGGGTCTTGAAAGAAGTCTTTGGCCGGGCGGCGGGCGCAGAAGTTGCCGTTGACCTGCTCGCGGCAGCCAAATCCTTGTTGGGAGACCGCGCGGGCTTTGCCGCTATTTTAGGGACGGGTACCAATACCTGCCTGTACGACGGCGAAAAAATAACTTACCACGTGGATTCGCTGGGATACCTCTTGGGCGACGAGGGGAGTGGCTCGGCCATCGGCCGGCAAGTTTTGGCGGATTTTCTGCGCGGGCGAATGCCTGCCGAAATAAGGGAGCGCTTCGTGGATACCTATCGGGCGCAACCGGATAGCCTGCTCGAAGAGGTGTATGCGGTGCAACAGCCCAATCGGTATTTAGCTTCCTATGCAAAGTTTGCCGGCATGGACGGGGTGTACGACGCATACGGCAAAAGCGTGGTGTTGCACGTATTTCGCTTGTTTTTCGAGAACCTCGTGCTGGCCTATCCGGGCTATCGCCAATATCCATTTAATTGCGTCGGTTCGGTCGCTTTCCATTTTAAGGAAGCATTGGCGGAAGTGGCAAGCAAATACGGGATGGAGTTGGGTACGATTAGGCCGGATGTTATTGACGGATTGGTCGCTTACCACGAGGCAGTGGCGGACCATTCGGGACGTTGAGTAGAAGTTGATAATCCAATGAACGTATTCATGAATAAAGCTAATATTATGAGAAACAAAGAATTGTCGCGGCGCGATTTTATCGGCAAAACAACAGTCTTAGGCGCCGGGATCACCTTAGCGCCGTCGCTGATGAAAGCTTCGGGTTCGGGGTTGCAGGCAAGCAAGCCGGCCATCCTTGGCGGGACTGCTGTTCGCAACAAACCCTGGATGGAATGGCCAGTTTGGAAGCCGGAAACCGACGAAAAGCGGTTGCTGGAAGTCGTGCGAAGCGGCGTTTGGTCGCGCAGCAAGGTCGTCGCGGAGTTTGAGCAGGCTTGGGCGAATGCCGCCGGCGCAAAGCGTTGTGTCACGGTCGTAAACGGCACGAACGCGCTCATCACAGCAATGGTTCAGTTAGGTATCGGTGCCGGCGATGAGGTCATCTTGTCGCCCTATACGTTTATCGCGTGTTCGTCAGCGATTTTGGCCACCGGAGCCATCCCTATTTTTGTGGATGTCGACCCGGAAACCTACCAAATCGATCCGGCAAAAATCGAGCAAAGCATTACCAGCCGCACGCGCGCGATTATGGCCATCCATATCCTCGGCTTGCCCTGTGACATGCCGCGCATACTGGATATCGCCCAAAAGCACGACCTGTTGGTGTTGGAAGACGCCTGCCAGGCATGGCTTGCCGAGATCAATGGCCAAAAAGTCGGCACGTTTGGCGATGCGGGATGCTTCAGCTTCCAGAACTCCAAGAGCATGGCCATGGGCGAGGGCGGGGCAATCGTCAGCAACGACGAGGCCTTCATCGACCGGTGTTTCTCTTACCATAACTTCGGGAACCCCTATGGCTCGGTGGCCGCTAACCACGAGCAGCCGGGTACGGTGATGATGGGAACCAAACTGCGGTTAACCGAATACCAAGCGGCGATCGGGCTTGCCCAACTCGCCCGGCTGGAAGAAGACACCCGAGTGCGCACCGAGAATGCCCATTACCTGCATTCCCTGATCAAGGACATCCCGGGTATCATCCCGTATCGGCTATACGACCACGTCACGCGTGCGGTATTCTTCCTGTTTCCCTTCCGTTACCAGCAAAACCAGGCCCACGGCCTGACTCGGGCAGGATTTATCCGAGCGTTGCGGGCGGAGGGCATCCCCTGCACGACGGGATATACGCCCTTGAACAAAATGCCTTATTTGGCCCATGCGTTCCAAACGAAAAACTTCAAGCGCATGTACACCGAACAAGAACTGGATATCGACGCGTACAACCAGCGGAACCACTGCCCTAAGAACGACGAACTATGCAATGACGAGGCTATTTGGTTTACGCAAAACATGTTGTTAGGGCCACGCTCGGATATGGAAGAAATTGCATTCGCTATTGAACGCATCCAGAAAAACGCATCCCAGATCGCGAAGCAAAACTCGTAATCCGGAGGTGCCGGAGTGATGGGTTGGCCTCTGGCCTCCCGGCTCGGCTCCGTAAGGATGGATTACGCGGGCTTTTTAAAACACAGAAACCAATGGCACCCCTATTTATGGCGTGCCGAAATAGATGGGAAATGAGAAGCATTCCAGTAGACGACCTGGCTAGGCAGTCACGCCACCGTGTGGCCAAGCGCCGGCAAAACATCCTTGCTGGAGGTTGCTTCTTTATGCTGTTGCTTTGCTTGCTTCCAGCCCGCATGATGGCGGCAGGAGGCGGGTTGCAGTTGTCTACTTTCGATGTTGACGTCACGCCGCCCGCGGGCAGCTTCCTGGCGTACACGCCCCAGGTAAAGACCACATGGGATTTGGGCTTGCGGGCCAAGGGGGTGGTATTGCTTGGCTCGGGGAAGCCCATCGTGCTTTGCGCCATTGACTGGATTGCTATCAGCAACGAAGGCATGGACGACTTCAGGCAGGCGCTCGCCGCGGCTGCCGGCACCGATCCCCATCGTGTCAGCGTGCATGCCGTCCACCAGCATGATGCGCCCCGGTATGACAGCGGTGCCGAGCGGATCCTGCTTGAAGCAGGCATCGACCCGGGCGTCATGAACCCTACGCATTTTGACGGCACGTTTCCGCGCGAAGCGCTTCGCCGCCTTGTCGTTGCCGTCCGGGCGTCGTTAGCAGACGCCCAGCCCGTCACCCAGATTGGCCTAGGCAAAGCAGCGGTGGAGAAAGTAGCGTCTAACCGCAGCGTGTATGGCGCAGACGGCAAGGTGCGAGCAACGCGGATGTCCGCCACGCTAGACCCGGCGTTGCGGGCCGTGCCCGAAGGCTTGATTGATCCCGATGTGTCACTCGTGAGTTTTTGGAATGAAGAAAAGCCCCTCGCTGTATTGAGCTATTACGCCACCCACCCCCAAAGCTATTACCGTACGGGCGTGCCCAATCCTGATTTTGTGGGCGTAGCCCGGTTTTTTCGGCAGCTAGCGGTGCCTGACCCCCTGCATATCCATTTCAACGGGGCCGGAGGCAATGTCGCCGCCAGCAAATACAACGACGGCTCTCCGGAAAACAGGCTGGCCTTGGCAAACCGGCTTGCCGACGGAATGAAGCGCGCGTGGGAAGCGACGCAACGCACGCCCGTGGCCGAGGCGGATGTCGAATGGGTGTCCATGCCCGTCGCCCTCCCGCCAGCGACGCATCTCTACGGGATGCAAGAACAACTTCAAACCAGCAATGCGGTCTTGTTGGAAAACAACGGGAATGCCCGCAAGATGGCCTGGCTGGCCCGGGCCCAAGCGGGCAAAGGCATCGATATCGGTTGCCTGCGGGTGAACCATGCGCGCATACTGCATTTGCCCGGTGAGCTCTTTGTCGAGTACCAGTTGGCGGCCAAAGCCGCTCGCCCAGACTTGTTTGTTGCGGTGGCGGCCTATAGCGACATGGCGCCCGGCTACATCGGCACTACGCTCGCCTACGAAAAAGGCGGCTACGAAGTGAGCGAGCGCGCATCGAATGTTTCGCCTGAGGTGGAAAGCGTATTGATGGATGCCGTCCGCAAGCTGTTGGAAGACTAAAGAACCCCTGTGCCGGCTCTAGTCGCCTATTCGAATACGGCCTAGCCGTTCGCATGCAGGCGATGACGAAAAAACAGACACGTTTGCCACGAAAAAAACCTAA
>CAYUIZ010000144.1:0-6611 GCA_964444885.1 uncultured Sphingobacteriaceae bacterium
ACGACTAAAACCATGTTCAAAACGGCACTGCAAGCATTCCTATCCGCTGCGAAGGGGTTAACCACCACCTTCAAGCACCTATTTGGTGCGCGTCGGTCCCGGAACTCGGTGGATATCCGCCAGCCGGCCTATTTCGACCAGCAGGAGGGCGTCACCACCGTGCAGTTCCCCAGCGAAAAAATGCCGATCCCGGAAGTAGCCCGCTATCAATTGGACGTGGAAATAGACGATTGCATTGTGTGCGACCTGTGTGCCAAAGCCTGTCCGGTGGATTGCATCGATATCGAGGCCATCAAATCCACGGAGGCTATCGGCAAAACCTCAGACGGAAGTGTCAAACGCCTCTATGCGGCCAAGTTTGACATCGATATGGCCAAATGCATGTACTGCGGCCTGTGCACCGTTGTCTGCCCTACCGAATGCATTACCATGACCGATCAATACGACCGAAGCACGCCCCGTCTCAATGATCTTATCTATACATTCGCGACGATGACCCCTGAGGAAATCGAAGCCAAAAAAGCCGAATACGAGGCATTCCAAGCTGAAAAGGAGGCGGCCAAAGGCAAGCCATGACCCTGGAAACCCTCCTGTTTTACGTATTGGCGGCCACTGCCGTTGGAGCAGCCCTCCTGATGGTGGTATTGCAAAATATTGCGCGTTCCCTTTTTCTCTTTTTCGTCGTGCTTTTTGCGGTGGCCGGGCTATATGTCTTTGCCCTAGCCGATTTTATCGCCATCACGCAGGTCATGGTGTACGTGGGGGGCGTACTGGTGTTGCTGCTGTTCGCGTTTATGCTGTCTAACAAAACGCTGCTCAACGAGCTTCAGGCGGGCACCCACCATTTTGTTTCCTTGCCTGCGTGGCAGGGGTTGTTCATCAGCGGTACGTTTCTCACCATCATGGTGTACGTCATTACGCTGTTCGACAAGCACGAACCTACGTGGATCGCACGGGCGCAGGAACAAGCCACTGCCATTACCCCCACGGACAATACAATCGAACACCTCGGTTTTCATCTTATGACGCGGTATGTACTACCTTTTGAGGTCATCTCCGTAATGATCATGATGGCGCTCATTGGGGCCGCGCATATGGCCAGAAAGGAGCCAAATCGATGATCACGCTTACCCATTTTCTCGTTGTGAGTGCGTGCCTGTTTGCAATTGGGCTATTTGCCGTGCTGGTCCGTCGCAACGCGATTCTCGTACTGGTCGGCATCGAGCTGATGATCAACGCGGCCATCCTCAACCTGGTGGCGTTCGGGCGTTACGACGCGCAGTTCTACGGCGGGCAAGTGTTTGCCCTGTTTGCCATCGTACTGGCCGCCGCGGCCGTGGCCGTAGCCCTGGCAATCATCCTGAATGTATACAAACAATACCAAACCATTGACCCGGGAGAAATCCGGGATATGAAAGATTAACTTTTATCAACCGCTATTAGCCACAGACAACTTGCCTCACACGCCATTGACATATCCGATACTCTGCACGTTGGTTGCCGTGCTGTCGCCGCTCGGCGGCTTCTTGCTGTCGGCCGTCATCGGCCGGCGGTCTGTATCGAAGGTCTTGTCTGTCGTGTCCATTACCTGCAGCTTGGTGGCAGCGGCATACGTATTCGCACACGTATGGCAACAAGGGACGGTGCATGCGCAGTGGACCTGGCTGACCATCGGCGAGCAGGAGATTCGGGTGGGCATTCTGCTCGACAACCTTTCGGCCATCATGCTGCTGCTCGTACCACTGATTGCCCTTCCAGTGCATATCTACTCGCTGGCGTACATGGCGGGCGACCCGGGCACGCACCGCTATTGGATGTATTTGAGCCTGTTCTGCACGGCGATGCTAGGTCTGGTCGTATCCGATAACCTGCTGGTGATGTACGTTTTTTGGGAATTGGTAGGCTTCGCTTCCTACCTGCTGATCGGATACTGGTTCACCAAGGACAGCGCGGCCAGGGCAAACATGAAGGCTTTTATCGTCAACCGTATCGGCGACGTCGGTTTTCTAATCGGGATTGCCCTCGTTTACGCCCAATTTGGGTCGCTCGACATCCGTTACTTGTTTGGCAATGGCGGCGCGGTGTCCCAAGCTATCATTTCTGACGGCACATGGCAATTTGGCGAGCATGCTATGCCTGCGGCTTGGCTGACCGCAACGGGAATCGCATTTTTCCTTGGCGCGATGGCCAAATCTGCCCAGTTTCCGCTGCACGTGTGGCTTGCAGATGCGATGGAGGGCCCTACTGCCGTATCGTCGCTCATCCATGCCGCTACGATGGTTGCCGCCGGAGTTTTCCTGCTGGCGCGCCTGTTCCCCCTATTTGACGCACAGGTGTTGGGGATGGTGGCTTGGGTTGGCACGGTGACGGCATTAATCGGCGCCTTTTTCGCCCTTACGCAAAACGACATTAAGAAGATACTGGCGTTTTCCACGGTCTCCCAGTTAGGCTTGATGATGGTCGGTATTGGTACGGGCCACGTGGCTTCCGCCATGTTCTATCTGGTTGTCCACGCATTTTTCAAATGCCTCCTTTTCCTCGGAGCCGGAGCCGTCATCCACGAAATGGCGCACCTCCGCGACAAGCATAATTTGGCTTTTGACCCACAGGATATTCGGACCATGGGCGGATTGGGTAAATACATGCCAGTTACGGCGTCCAGCATGGGAATCGCAGCGCTTGCGCTTGCGGGCATTCCCCTCACGACAGGCTACCTATCCAAAGACTTATTGTTGCTCAACGTTTTCGAATGGGGGCTCCAGCGCGATGGAATCGTCACCCTCATTCCATTCCTGTTGCTTCTTGTCAGCGCAATGACCGCGTTCTATATCGCGCGGTGCATGTTTAAAGTGTTTTTCGGCACGTTGCGCGTGCCTCTTTTCCCGGGCCATCCGGATATCCGGCCGCAGGAAGCACCCTGGCGCATGCTCGTACCGATGGTCTTCCTAGCCGCTTGTTCGCTTTTTCCGTTGTTTGCCAGCCATCCGCTGCAGATAGACGACTTGTGGCTCGTGCTTGGCCTGTCAGGCGCGCAGATTGCTGAGCCACATTTTGGAAATATCCACGGTCTGCTGCCCGTATTTACGACCATCGCTTCGGCTATACTGGCGATACTGGCTTGGCAATGGTACGTGCGCGGCCATTATCAAGCCAATACGTCACATTGGCTGTACCGGCTGTCGTTTCACCAAGGGTATCTCGATCGTATCTACCAAACCGCTTTTGTGAATCCCTTCGTCCGCTTCGCCGCAGTTGCCAAAATGTTTGACACGCATCTTGTAGACGGAACGGTAAACCGCATCGGCATCGCCGGACGGAAACTGGCTTGGGTAGCCAACTGGTTTGATTTCAGAATAGTGGACGGGTCGGTGCGCTTAATCGGAAAAACGGCCACATGGCTGAGCAATATCTTCCGGCGTTCGCAGACCGGCCGGATCCAGTATTACGTGTACTTGATGTTTTTCGCGGTGCTGCTCGTATTGATTTATCATATAGTTAACAAAGGATGAACTTACACTTACTGTCCATTCTTATCTTTCTGCCGCTGCTTGCTGCAGTGCTGATCCTGGTCATCCCGACGGCTTGGCGCGCATGCTACAAGTACATTGCGCTCGTGGCCAGTGCGCTGCAACTCGTGCTCGCCGGAGGGATGTACTACCTGTTCCACCCGAAGGGCGCGGGCGTTACCAACGCCCGGTTGTACCAATTTACGGAGCAAATCCCGTGGATCAGGCTGGATATGGGAAGCATTGGCCGCTTGGAAATTGATTATTACCTCGGTGTGGACGGGCTTTCCATGCCATTCGTCCTGCTTACCCCGGTTGTAATGCTCCTGGCCGTCGGCGCATCGTGGCGCATGCAGCAAAGCTTGAAAGGCTATTATTCCCTGCTGATGATCTTGAGCATGGCGGTGGTCGGCGTATTCTCAGCCTTGGATTTCTTTCTGTTTTATGTCTTCTACGAGCTTATGCTCCTACCCTTGTATTTCCTGATCGGTATCTGGGGAGGCGCACGGCGCGAGTATGCCGCCATCAAGTTCTTTCTGTATACGCTATTTGGCTCGGTATTCATGCTGCTGATTATCGTCGGATTGTATTTTTCGGTCATCAACCCCGAAACAGGCGCGCATACCTTCAACATGATCCACATGATGAATCCGGAGAACTACGTGCCAGGATCGATATTTTCCACCATCGGCAGTCCCGAACTATTTGGTATCCCCGCGCGTCTACTTGCCTTTATTGTGTTGTTTGTTGCCTTCGCGATTAAGGTACCCGTCGTACCGCTGCACACGTGGTTGCCTGATGCCCACGTAGAAGCGCCCACCCCCATATCCATCATTCTGGCGGGGATTCTACTCAAAATCGGCGGTTATGGCATCCTTCGCATCTGCGTAGGCATTTTTCCCGAAGCGGCTTATGACAGTGCGTGGTGGATCGGTCTGCTGGGCGTCGTTTCTATCATTTACGGTGCGTTTGTCGCCCTTGCGCAAACCGACCTAAAACGGCTCATCGCCTATTCGTCCGTATCGCACATGGGATTTGTCTTGCTTGGCATTGCGTCCCTGACGGCGGAGGGCATGGCGGGTGCGATGTTCCAGATGATTAGCCACGGCTTCCTATCAGCCGCGCTCTTTTTCTTAGTCGGCATACTCTACGACCGGGTCCACGACCGGCATATCTACCACTTCCGGGGCTTGGCGTCTATCCTGCCGCGCTATACCGCTTTTGTGGCGATTGCATTTTTTGCGTCGCTGGGCCTACCGGGATTTTCGGCGTTCATCGGCGAGGCCTTTGTGATTATCGGCGCCTTTAACTCGGGCAGTACCAACGGTCTCCTCCCCCGTTGGATGGCCATTGCGGGCTCCGCCGGAATTTTCATGAGCGCCGTCTATTTCCTCTGGACCCTCCAACGGATGTTTTTCGGGCAGACGAGACTCCAGGGAGGCGAGGCATGGGCAACGGCACTGCGCGATACAAGCGTCCGGGAGACGCTGCTTTTAGTGCCTGTACTGGCCTTGGCACTGGTGCTGGGGATTTATCCCGCGTTGGTGTTTGACAAGATTAATGCGTCCATTCTGGCGCTGGTTGATTTGGTAGTGAAATAACCGAAAAAAAGAACGTGCAGCTCGCGACAGCCCATATCCCTACTCTCCTTGACGACATCATTACGTCCTTGCCCGGCATGTTGCCGGAGGCCACGCTCATTGCCGCCTTTGTACTGAGCATTTTCTCGGGGTTATTCTTCGACCGATTTTGGCGACACGCTACGCTGTGCGTTACCTTACTTGGCATCGCGCTGGCTTGCTATTTCGTCGTGTTGCAACAGGGCACTTCCCCGCACGATCCGCTTTTTATGGGCATGGCATCGGCCGATCAATTCAGCATCGTCCCACGTATCCTGATTGACGCATCTTGTTTCTTATTCGTTCTTTTCGTGTATTGGAGCCCGCACTTCCGTGCGCACAAAAAGCATGTGTCCGATCTCTATACCATCCTGCTAGCCTTACTCGTGGGATTGCATTTCATGACGATGACGAGCCATTGGCTGATGCTATACCTGACGATCGAGATGGTTTCGGTAGGTTCGTACATCCTCGTGGGTTATTTGAGCCACGGCCGATTCCGGACAGAAGCCGCGATGAAATATGTCCTGTTTGGTGCTACGTGTTCCGCAATTATGCTTTACGGACTATCGTTGCTTTATGGCCTTACCGGAAATCTGGACTTCGCTTCCGCACAACACATCGCGGGCCTAGCCGAGACGCATCCGCTCGTGGCTACGGCTGCCATCGTGCTGGTCTTTGTGGGCATTGGGTTCAAGCTATCGTTCGTCCCGTTCCATTTTTGGGTGCCTGACGTGTACCAAGGCGCCCCTACACCGGTCACCGCGTTCCTGTCTACGGCGCCCAAGATTGCAGCGATCGCGCTTCTGGCACGGCTTGTACACGCCTGGCCTCGGGAACTGGGCGAGTTTACCCATGCCCTGCACGACACACTCCTGCTGGCCACGATTGCCACCCTTCTATTTGGTAATTTGGCGGCCCTGCGCCAGCAAAATATTAAACGCCTGATGGCCTATTCATCGATCGGGCATACCGGATTCCTCATGATGGCTGTCCTGGCGTACACCGGTCAAAATCACCACGTGCTCCTGTTCTACCTGACGGTCTACGCCGCCATGAACATGGGTGTGTTTATGCTGGTCGACTACGTGGAAAACCGAACCGGTGCCCTGAACGTACAAGACTATGCCGGACTAGGAAAACGTTTCCCGTTGGCTTGGGTCTGCTTTGTGCTGTTACTGATCTCACTGACGGGCATCCCCCCCACTGCGGGCTTCGTGGGCAAGTTACTGGTGTTTTCGGCCGTCTTCGACCAATGGAACCACAGCGGCCAGCTTGGGCTCTTGCTCGCATTGAATGCCGGGGCATTGACCACCGTGATTTCCCTCTTTTTCTATTTCAAAGTTCCGCTATACGCCTTCCTGCGCAAGGCCGAACACACCGTAGACCTCCGACCCGCGCACCAAGGACCGCTTTGGATCGTCGTATTGCTAACGGCACTGGTGTTGCTGCTGGGGATATTCCCACAGTTGCTGACGGATTGGTT
>CAYUIZ010000145.1:0-6606 GCA_964444885.1 uncultured Sphingobacteriaceae bacterium
CCAAGAACCACCGGCTGAAAACGGAAGGAGAAAAGGTGGGGCTTTTGGGCGTGTTGAACGTGCCATAAAACAATCTCCGTTTTTAGTGAACCGCCCGAATCCTTATCCATGCGGGCCAGCCCATCATTGCACAGGGGGTGCAAGGCCATTCGGTGGAGGTGACACCTCGAAATTGGTCAGTTTCATGATTTTCCCGAAGGAGGTTCGGCGCCCGTCAATAAGCCGGTGGTCGATATGTCCTCATTTCGCGAGTTTTCGGAAGCGAATTGTCCCTAATTAGCAGTTAATTACGTTGTCTTTTGGGTAATCGCTCTATTTTGGGTTTCCTCCTTTGAAAGTAAGTTTTTTCACTAATCGGAGCCTTGGTTTTCGGCGTGTGGGTAGGGCTGCGCGAATTCTTCGCGAAAACCTGTTCTAAAGCCGGCCCGCTAGAGCCAGTCCATCTTTCTCCTCTTCCCGCCCTCAACCCAGGGCTTCCGCTATAATCCAGTGTCCCAAGTTGCATGTTATTGTTACGTACTTGCCCGTTCATTTGTTGTCAGAAAGATTTGCAAAAATGGGTATAAGTTGTAATTTTGGCGGTCGATTAAAAAAGGGATCGATGTTTAACCGCTAGGTTTGGCGTAAGTTTACTTCTCTTACCAGCGTAGCGTAGTCTGTGTCGATAGCTTCTCAGCTATGCATATCGATACAGTCAATTAGGTAGTGGAGTCGTTAATGCGGAGTTAAAAATTCAACACAGCAAAACTTAATGTAGACGGGTGAATGCCTCATGCTATCGCGTGCGGGTTTGCCCTGAGGTTTTACTTATATGCAATATATCTTTTACTTTTTAAAATCCAAATCACAAACACATGAAACAAAAATTACTCAGTTTCTTCGTGTTGGGCGTTCTGCTGATCGGAACGGTGTATGCCCAAGATAGAAGAATCAGTGGTAGGGTGACGTCTGCAGGAGACGGAACACTCATTAGCGGAGTGTCTGTTTCTGTCGTGGGTACCAGCACCGCCACGCAGACAGATGGTTCGGGCAACTACTCCATTATGGCGGGTAGCGGCTCAATTTTGCAGTTCTCCTACTTAGGGTATGTGGCGCAGCGTGTTGCGGTTGGCGATCAGACGGTCGTTAACGTCCAATTGGTGAGCGACGCGGAGACGATCGATGAAGTCGTCGTCACAGCGATGGGTATTACCCGTTCCGCTAAAAGTCTGACGTACGCGACTAGCCAGGTAGATCCCGACGAGGTTTTGCAGAACTCCGAGCCGGACATGCTAAAATCCTTGCAGGGCAAGGTTGCTGGCGTTGACATTCGGACATCGCAGGGTACGCCGGGCGCCGCTACGCGCTTCCAAGTACGGGGTAACTCCTCGTTCTTCGGAGACAACCAGCCGCTGATTATTGTGGATGGTATCCCGTATGACAACTCCATGGTTGAAACCAGCAGCATGACCTCCGGGGGCGGAGCTTACTCTTCGGGTATTGCTAACCTCGACCCCAACGATATTGCTAGCCTCAACGTATTAAAAGGTTCTGCTGCGGCGGCACTGTACGGATCACGTGCATCTAACGGCGTGGTGATCATCACGACCAAATCGGGTAGTACACAAGTTGACCGACCTACAGAGGTGACGTTTAGAAGCTCAGTATCGTTGGAGAATATTGCTAACTTGCCTACTTACCAGAACTCGTACGGTGCTGGTTCGCAGTTGGCTTACTCAAACTCCAACGGTTCATGGGGTCCCAACTTCAACAGCCTGGACAGCATCCCGACGTGGGGGCCATACGTGCAAGCATACCCCGACCGTTTCGGAGCGAATGTCGCTTACCAAGCCCATCCGGACAACGTGAGCAGCTTGTTCAATACCGGAACCGTATGGGAAAACTCCCTTAACTTTGTCGGCGGAACAGCCAAGTCGGGCTTTAACGTGACGTTGTCCCAAATGGACCACAAAGGATACGTGCCTAACTCGTCATTCCAGCGGTATAACGTATCTGCCGGTGGTAACTTAGCCGTATCGGATCGTTTTAACGTGCGTGGTAACTTAGCCTTGACCAACTCTACGCAGGTAGGAGGTTACTTCGGCGAGAACCAAGTAGACGGGGCCGCTTCTTCCTTTGCCCGCTCGCTGTTTTTGGCCCGTAACTGGGACGCCAGCCTGCCTTGGCAGACCGAAACCGGCGACAACCTGAACTGGTTGGGCGGCGGTCAGTTTGACCACCCGACTTGGTCGGCGTACAACAACTATGGAACCACCCGGGAAAACCGGATATTGACCTCTTTCTCGGCTGATTACGCCATCAACGACTGGTGGCGGTTGGATTACAACCTTGGCGCCAGCCTAGGCTTCATGGACCGGAAGGAAATTTATGAGATATCATCCCGCGCGTACGAAGGCGCAGGCGGATTGATGACGGACGGAAGGGACCACCGCGAACTCGAATCAACGTTCAAATCGCTGTTTACGCCATACATTAACGACGATATCTCACTTACCGGAGCGATCGGATTTAACTACAACCAACGGGTAACTAACCGTGAGGTTAACGAAGGAAGCCGTTTCATCACGCGGGGGATTTACTCGCTTAGAAACACGGCTCAGCAGGCATTTTTGAGTGATGCGCTCTACAAGCGCCGCATTATGGGCGTGTTTGCGGATGCGATCTTCGGCTTCCGGGATTATTGGTTTGTGCAATTGACCGGACGTAACGATTGGTCATCTACCTTGCCGACGAGCTCACGCTCTTATTTCTATCCCGGTGTGTCCACATCCTTCATCTTCTCGGACGCACTTGATTTGCAGAGCAGCTTCTTCAACTATGGTAAAGTACGTGCAGCGTGGGCCAAAGTAGGACGGGATACCGATCCCTATAACTTGGCTAACGTGTATGTTTTCGATGCCAATTTCTTGGGACAGCCTACAGGTGGCTTATCCGCCACTTCGTATGATCCACTGCTGACGCCGGAATTCACCCGTGAGGTGGAGTTGGGTGCGGAATTGGCGTTTTTGAATAACCGGGTTAATATTGACTTCTCGTGGTACAACCGGATATCCACAGACCTGTTGGCACCGATTTCAGTTCCAATCTCATCCGGATACAATGAGTATTTTACCAACTTCGGTAAAATCAGCAACAAAGGTGTCGAATTGGCCTTGAACGTCAAGCCATTGGCGCCTTCAAGCCCTGTTCAGTGGCAGTTGTCCGCAGCCTTCACGAAGAACAAGAACGTCGTAGAAGAGTTGATCGAGGGCACGAGCCGTATCGCGTTGAGAGGCATCCTATCCGGTACGATCGGTACTTATTTGGAGCCAGGTCTGCCATTCGGTTACTTGCGCGGCACGAAGTCCCTGCGTGATGACGCAGGCAACCTGCTGATCAACCCGGCTACGGGTGCATTGTACGAAGACCAAATGGGCGAGCATTTCTTGGGCGACCCCAACCCGGACTTCAAACTGGGTATCAACAATGTGGTCAGCTACAAGAACTTTACGTTCACAGCACTATTCGACTGGACCCAAGGTGGGTCGATGTATTCGGTGACCAACTCGTCTCTGTTGGGACGCGGCGTTACGAAGGATACCGAAATGCGTGAATACAACGTAATCATCCCGGGTGTCTACGGCAACTCGGACGGTACCGCCATTCTTGACGGCAACGGAAACAAGATTCCTAACGGCACGAAGCTGACCGTGAACGACTTGTACTTCTCGCCTGATCCGACGTTGGGTCAGACTTTTGCCATCAACACCGCGACGGAGTGGAACGTGTACGATGCTACGGTGTACCGCTTGCGCGAGGTTTCTGTCGGCTACGAATTGCCTTCACACTTGTTTAATAGCGCCTTTATCAAAGGAGTGCATCTGAGTGTTACTGGGCGAAACCTTTGGCATTTGGCACCTAACTTCCCTAAATACAGCAACTTCGATCCTGAAGTGAACAGCTTCGGTGCTACTTCGACCCAAGGCGTTGAGTTGTCTGGCGCACCTACCACAAGGCGTTATGGATTTAATTTAGTGGCAAGATTTTAAGATGATTAACATGAAAAGGATTAAAAATATAGTAATACTACTTGCTTTGGCGGTGACGGCAGTTTCCTGTTCGGAGCATTTAGACATCAATACCGATCCCAACCGGCCGACCTCGCTGTCCTCATCCGTACTGTTGCCTAGAGTGCAGAAGTTTATGGGAGAGAGCATGGCCATGGGGACAGGTTTTTCAAACAACTTGTCGGCGTACACCCACCAAATGGTACACTACGGATCTGCCGACCAGTATGGCGCCGGACCGAATGATTTCTACTGGAACCAAGGATGGACGTTTTCCTACCGAAACGTGATCTCAAACGCGAATAGCATTATTGCGCAAGAGACGGAAGTCGGTAACATGCGCTACGTGGGTATCGCGAAGATTTTGAAAGCGTATTCGTTCTCCGTACTCGTGGATCTGTTCGGAAATGTTCCTTTCTCCGAAGCGAACCAATTGGTCGACCAAGGTATTAAGTACCCCAAATACGACAATGGGGAGGAAATTTACCCGCAGTTGATCGCCATGCTCGAAGAAGGAATTGCAGACTTGCAGAACCAGGATGCAGCTAACATTTCAGTGCCTACCTCGGATGATGTGATATACGGAGGCAACGTGGGCCGGTGGGTAAAAGCAGCGAACTCGATTAAGCTGAAACTGCTTGTGCAACAACGCAAGGTTAAGGACGTGTCGTCTGAAGTGAACGCGTTGTTGGGCACACCGTCGAGCCTGATTGCGTCTACCGCCGAATCGTTTGTGATCCCTTACGGGCCGAACGAACAAACGGATGACCGTAACCCCGGCTTCGGCGAGTATTATGCCTCGCAGCGCACGATGCACGTCAGCCCTTGGCTGTACGAAATCATGAAAGGGTACAATACGGGTATTCTCAATGGTGTGGAAGACCCACGCATACCGTATTACTTCTACAACCAAATGACCGCTGACGACCCTGCTCACCCGGATGTTGAGTACCGCGACGGTGGTTTTGTTTCCAAGTATTTCGGCTCTCAAGGAGCTAACCGCGGTAAAAACATGCAGGACTACGTCACGCTGTTTGGTATCTACCCAGTAGGCGGAAGATACGATGACGGCAACGGCGGTACAGCGTCAGCTACAAGCGGTACCGGTGCGGCTCCTTATCGGCTCATCACCTATGCGGATATCCTATTCCTCCAAGCCGAGTTGATACAGGCGGGTGTAATAGGCGGCGATGCCAGTGAAGTGCTGGAAGCAGCCATTGCAGAATCCTTCAAAATGGTCGATCACGTAGTTGCCGGCAACGGTAGCTCACAAGCTGTGCCCAGCCTGACTGGTTCTGACGAAGCTGACGAATATATCGAAGACGTACTTGCGCTCTTCAACGCGGCTAACACCGACAAGAAGCTGGAGTACATCATGACCCAAAAGTGGCTCTCGAATATCGGTTCGTGGGTAGACCAGTATACCGACTACCGTAGAACCGGTTATCCTGTGCTGTTCGATCCAGTAGCGATAGGGGGTACCATTACGCCTCCTGAAGGCGGAAACGGCGGCGAAGATATGGCTGCAGTACCCGTTATATCCGTCAGGAGTTTCCCCAACTCGCTTCCTTATACGCAGGACGAGATTAATATGAACGAAAACGCACCCGCACAAAAGCCCGACTTGAATAGTGCCAAGGTGTTCTGGATGCCATAAATAAATTTGACAGACAAATGAAGAAGATAATTCATGTTGTATTGCTAGCGGCTATTGTTTTAGTCTCGGCATGTAGAAAAAGTGATGTCGGTAACCTGCCCGAAGGGATGGTTTACCTGAATCAACCACACATTGTAAAGGAGAGTGGCGACCCCGCTATTTTGGATACCGATCCGCTGGGCTTTTCGGCTACATTCAGCGTCGACCTGTACCACGAGAATTCGGAGAAGCCCGATCACCTCGATATCGTAATCGTCAAGAATGGCGACACGAAAAACGCCAAGGTGATTCAGGCAGCGGTCAAAACCTTCCCGGCACAGGTGGAAATCACCGGACAAATGCTTACTGAGCTGTTTGGTACGATCGTCAGTGGCGACAGCTACGACGTCGGTGCTGACTATGTTAAAGGCGGCGTTAAGTACGTGGCCTTCCCTGAGGGTGGGGGCGCAGCCTATGGACCTGGCGTATCGAGCCAGCCAAACGGAGCATCGCCCACGGTCCGCTACTCCGCGATATGCGGGTTCATTGCGGACGATTTTGCCGGTGAATACGAAATCACTGTGGATGGATGGGGCGATTACGGTATCGGCGCGACGACCATCGTGAAGGTGATCGATGAGACTACACTCGCCATCGAGAGTGCGATCCCTTCGTTCAACGATGTCGTCATCAAGGTAAATGATTCCGATAATACGGTGGTTGTCGATCGGCAAGAAGCTGGGGATACGGATGTCTTCGGACTTGCCTACGGCATGCTGTTCATGACTGGCGCTGGCGGTGGTCTGAACAACTTCGTCGATCCCTGTACAGGTACCATCAGGCTGAATATCAGCTATACGGTGGCAGCTGGATCGTTTGGAACATTCGCGTTGGAACTGCGGAAAACGCAATAAGCGATAATTT
>CAYUIZ010000146.1:0-6602 GCA_964444885.1 uncultured Sphingobacteriaceae bacterium
CGGCGCAATGTAGGCTTCTTAGTCGGGCAACAATACAACCTGACAACCGACCAACCCCTCATGGCGCGCAACCCCTCGACCCAGCCGCTGGTATTCACGCCTGAGGTTACCATCCGCACGTCGGGCACTACCCTGGAGACGGCAGGTATTCGCGTGCTCAAATATGCATTTGACTACGGCGTGCCGTCCGGCCAGCGCAACAATGACTGGGTTGTTCTCCGGTATGCGGACGTTCTGTTGATGCAGGCAGAAGCGATCCTGCGCGGGGGCAACGGTTCGGAGGCGGACGCTCTAGCGCTGGTCAATGGGATACGGCAAAACCGGGGTGTCAATCCGCTTGCGGCAATTACCCTCGATGAACTGATTGACGAACGCGGCCGCGAGCTGTACTGGGAAGGCTGGAGAAGGCAAGACCTGATCCGGTTTGGCAAATTCCTGAATCCAAGGCAGGAAACGCCCACGGCGTCGCCCGCTCACGTGTTGGTGTATCCGATTCCGGCTCAACAGATTGCTGTTAACCCTAATTTGGAACAAAACTTCGGATATTAACCCCTTTGTTTCTGACGCTTAACGACCACGGCCAGCCCACGCGCTAGCCGTGGTTTTTTTTTGCCCTGGGTCGTGTTGGCGGCGGCTTTCCACTTTTCTCCACGCTTGTGGAAAAGTATTTATCCAAATGGTGCGCATGGTCATAAAATTCGCCGGGGCCGAGGGCTAGCTTTGGGGGAAAGACCTCGCCGGCTCGGGCTGGTCACAACGGCATCCGGCACTTAACAAGGATCTAGATATGGAAAAATACGTCATCAAACGAAACGGGGCTTATCGGCCTTTCGAACCCTACAAGATTAACGATGCCATCGGGAAAGCTTTCCGAAGCGTGTCCCAGCCGGTGGACGACAGCGTGTACGACGATGTTGTTGCTTCCTTGGCGGCGCAGGATACCTGGGCCGTGGAGGACATACAGGACAGCATTGAAAAGGTCCTGTACCAACGGCAACATTTTGAAGCCATGCGTTCCTTTATGCTATACCGGCATACGCGCAAGCTGCAACGCACGCATGCGGACAACGTCAATGAGGACACGACCTACGTAGACAGCACGCAAACGATCGAAGAGTACATCAAGGAAACCGACTGGCGCATCAATGCCAACGCCAACACCTCCTATTCCAATGCGGGGCTGGTCAACAACACGGCCGGCAAGATTATTGCCAACTTCTGGCTGGACAAAGTCTACAGCAAGGAAGAAGGCTACGCACACCGCAACGGGGACATGCACATCCACGACCTGGACTGCCTGACGGGCTACTGTGCCGGCTGGAGCCTGCGGGTCTTGCTCAATGAAGGCTTCAACGGCGTGCGGGGACGGGTGGAAAGCCGCCCGCCTTCACACTTCCGGGAGGCGCTGGGGCAGATGGCCAATTTCCTCGGCATTTTGCAAAGCGAATGGGCGGGAGCCCAGGCGTTCAGCTCCTTCGATACCTACCTCGCACCTTACGTATTCAAGGACCAGTTGGGTTTCGTGGACGTGTTGAAGGCCGTCCGTAGCTTTGTGTACAACCTCAACGTACCCGCGCGCTGGGGCCAGTCGCCGTTTACCAACATCACGCTTGACTGGAACGTCCCGGAAGACCTGCGTGAACAGATTCCTACCCGGAACGACCAACATTTATTCGCGGGCCTGCAGGATGACTTGTTATTGCGCCTGGCACGGGAACGTGGGGCCGACAAACTGGAAGACCTTTGCTACAACCATTTCCAGCAAGAGATGGACCTGATCAACAAGGCGTACTACACGGTGATGACCGAGGGGGATGCAAACGGACAGCCTTTTACGTTTCCGATTCCCACGGTCAACATTACCGAGGACTTCGATTGGGAAAGCGAGAACTCCATGCTGCTGTTTGAGAACACCGCTAAAATCGGGTCTTCCTATTTCCAGAACTTCATCGGCAGCCAATACGTCACCGACGAAGAAGGCAACCGGGTGGAAAACCCCGAAGCGTACAAACCCAACGCCGTGCGCAGCATGTGTTGTCGGTTGCAACTGGACCTGCGCGAACTGCTGAAGCGCGGCAACGGCCTATTCGGCAGTGCCGAGATGACGGGGAGCATCGGCGTAGTCACCATCAACATGGCGCGGCTGGGCTACCTGTATCGTGGCAACAAGGAAGCGCTGTACGAGCGCCTTGACCAGTTGCTGTACTTCGCCAAGTCCACGTTGGAAAAAAAACGCGTCTTTATCCAAGAGATGTACGATCGGGGACTGTTCCCCTACACCCGGCGCTACCTACCCCACTTCCGCAACCATTTTTCCACCATCGGGGTCAATGGCATGAACGAAATGGTCCGCAATTTCACCAATGACCTGGACAATATCGTATCCCCTACCGGAATCGCCTTCGCAACGGAACTGCTGGAGCACATCCGCGGACGCATGAAGGAATTCCAGGAAAGCACGGGAAACCTGTACAATTTAGAGGCAACACCTGCGGAAGGCACGACCTACCGCTTTGCCAAGGAAGACAAGAAGCGTTATCCGGATATCCTGCAGGCGGGGCAGGGCGAAAACATTTATTATACGAATAGCTCGCAGATACCCGTGGATCACACGGAAGACCCGTTCGAGGCCTTGTTCCTGCAAGACAGCCTGCAATGCAAGTACACGGGCGGCACGGTATTGCACCTGTATATGAACGAGCGCATCAGTTCGCCGGTGGCCTGCCGCAGTTTCGTGCGCAATGTCATCGCCAATTTCAAGCTGCCGTATATCACCGTTACCCCGGTATTTAGCATCTGTCCGGTACACGGCTACCTAAACGGGGAACATGAATACTGCCCCCATTGCGACGAATCAATCTTGGAAAACAATCAAAAACAAAATCAATATGAACAGATCACAACAGGATGACCTGGTGCTGCAGCAGCATCAGGACCAACGCAGCAAATGCTTGGTTTACACCCGGGTGATGGGATACCATCGACCCGTGGAAAGCTTTAACATCGGGAAAAAGGGCGAACACCGCTCGCGCACGCATTTCGTGGAGAAACATGCAGCTTCCCATCCATAGCATTACCCCGTTTACCTTGCTCGATTTCCCGGATCGGGTAGCCTGCATTCTGTGGTTTGCGGGGTGCAACATGCGTTGCGTGTATTGCTACAACCCGGAAATCGTGTTGGGTAAGGGTAAAATTAGCATCCCCCAGACGGAGGCCTTCCTGCGTTCGCGGCAGGGTCTCCTGCAGGGCGTGGTATTCAGTGGGGGCGAATGCACGTCGCATAAGGGGATGCCCGCCCTGGTTGAATTGGCCAGGCAACTGGGCTATGCAACCAAAGTAGACACCAATGGCTCCCGTCCAGGCGTCCTTGCGGATTTGCTGGGCCGGGAGCTGTTGGATTATGTTGCGCTCGACTTCAAGGCGCTTCCCCACCGCTATCTGGACGTGACCAAGTCGCAACTGTTTGCCCAGTTCGAAGAAAGCCTGCTGTTGCTTTTGGAGTCAGGCATTCCGTTTGAAGTACGTACGACCGTCCATAGCGCGCTCATCGGCAAGGACGACTTGGCCGCAATGACGAATTACCTTACACACATCGGCTACCAAGGCAACTACTACCTGCAATACGCGGTGAATGATGTGCCGACCCTGGCACCCCTGCCCCGGTCCTCCCGGCTTGACCGTCCGGAATCCCTATCGACGGAAGATCTTCGTATTGAAGTGAGGAATTGAAGGAGGCACGAGTTGCCGGCCTTCCGTATTCTAAGATAAACTCGCGGTATGATGGATGGTTAGTGGCACGAGTTGCCTGCCTTCCGCAGGGAGGCAAACTCGCGCCATGATGGGCGATGCCTATGACATTGCGCTGCAAGACCGTCAGGCAGTTGACATGCATCGGTCGGCCAAAAACCGCGAGGCGGAAATGGACGCCATCGACCGGACACAGGATCATCACACCCAAACGCTCATGGAGCATGATGTGCGGGATGCCTCTTTCATCCCATAAATGCCTTTTTTCATCCCAGAAGGTTGTGGTACGCCCGCGGATTCCCTAACATTGGGCTAGCAAAACAACCCGATATGAAACTCAGACGGATCGAATCCATTTTAGCGACTGCGATTTTTATTTTTATCCTCATCGTCGTTTACAGCAATGGAGCAACGCACGAAAGTCGGCGGACGGTGGTATCGTGGATGGCATACACGAGTGTGATCTATGGCGCGCTGATAGTGTTTACCCAATGGATTTCGCCGTTCTTTTTTATCAAGCGGAGAGTGGAGGCCGGCATTGGTCTCACGTTGCTTTTGTTTTTTGCTTTGTGGGGCGCACTGGCTGCGTGCCTATGGGTAAGGGGTTTCCATTCCCACGGAGGCGACGCGTATTGGCAGTACCTCATCGAAGCGCCCTCATTAGGCATAGCGGGGGCTGTTTTCCTTGCACTTTTCGTATACGAAGGGATTAAACGCGGTATTCGCTACATGCAGGCCCAAAATGCCAACTTGGCTTCGCGCATTATCCAGGAAGGCCTCGTTGTACTGGGTGCAGGGCTGCTGGTGTTCGTGCTTCTACTAAACACCTCCCAGTCGTTGGCAGTACTCTGGCTCGTTAGCGTGCCCTATGCGTATACGCTATTTGCGCTAAATACGTACTGGCTAATCCCATACAGCGAGAAGCGTGGGGAGCACTGGGCCAAATCCCTATTGCGGACGGTACCTCTTTCTCTTGTCGCGTTCCTGCCGTTTGGTCTCTTATTATTTAGCGTCAGCGGGCATGGCGAACTTGCCTTTATCTCGTGGTTCTGGGTGACACTGGTCGTCCTGCCTTTCTCCCATTATATCTACCAACGTCAAAAGGAGCGCATCGCCCAATTGGTTGATCTGAAAATCGAGCTGGGCCAAGCATCGGCGGATCTGAGTTTCCTCCGCTCGCAAATCAATCCGCATTTCCTGTTCAACATCCTCAATACCCTCTACGGCACGGCATTGCAGGAGCGCGCGGAGCGTACGTCAGCGGGCATTCAGCAACTGGGCGACATGATGCGGTTCATGCTACACGAAAATAACCAAGACTGGATCCTGCTGGCCCGAGAGATTGAATATTTGCGCAGTTACATCAACCTACAGCAGTTGCGCATCGCTATGTCAGCGAATGTCACTGTCGAATACGACATTAAGGATGTGTTGGAAAGCACGCAGATCGCGCCCATGCTGCTGATTCCCTTCGTAGAAAATGCTTACAAGCATGGGATCAGCTTGCGAGAGCCTTCGTGGATAAAAATCAGTTTGTATGAATCCGACGACAAGCTGTTTTTCGATATACACAACAGCATCCATCGCATGGCGGGCATTGATCCGGAAATGCGCCACTCCGGTGTGGGGCTGGCGAATGTGCAACAACGGCTGTCTATGCTTTATCGCGACAGGCACGAGCTGATTATTCGCGAAACCACACAAGAGTATTTTGTACATTTGACATTGGATTTGCGCTAAACACCATTCATTGATCACCGCCATTGCCATAGATGACGAGCCGATTGCGCTCGAAGTAGTACGCAGCCATGCTGGCAAGGTTCCGTTCCTTGATCTGCAAGCCACGTTTACCAATGCCTTTGAGGCTATGGATTATTTGGGCAAGAATTCGCTGGACTTGCTTTTTTTAGATATCAAGATGCCCGATATTTCCGGCATCGAGTTTTTTCAGAGCTTGAGCAAACGACCGATGGTGATTTTCACGACCGCCTATTCCGAACATGCCGTCGCCGGATTTGAATTGGATGCGGTCGATTACCTGATGAAGCCGTTTTCCCTCGCGCGCTTCCTCAAAGCGTGTAATAAAGCGCAGGAATGGCAAGAACTGCGGAACGGCAGTCAGGGCGCAATCTCGGATTCTGTCTTTGTCAAGACGGGTTCCCATCAGGTTCGTATCGTGTTTGACGAGGTGGACTATGTGGAGGCCACTGGCAACTACGTCAATTTTGTGCTGGGCGACCAGCATGTCCTGAGCAGGATGACCATTAGCGAATGCGAAGCCCTGCTTCCCCCACAACATTTTATCCGGATACACCGTTCCTTCATCGCCGCCAAGGGCAAGATTGATAAAATCGAGCGCCATCAGGTGCTGGTGCGGGGCAGCATTCTGCCCGTGGGCAGTTCGTATGCCGATGCGGTTAAGCAAGCCGCTTGGTAGCGGAATATTCGGCAATCCGACATTCGGGACGTATTTAACACGTTCGCTTGAGAAAACAAAAAGGACCATCCCGCTGATCGAGATGGCCCTTCTTCTTTTTTGGTGTTGGATTAGTTAAACCCGAGCTTCTTCATTAGGTGTTTGGCATCTGGATCAGCACCCCTAAACTGGCGGTACAATACTGCAGGGTATTCCGTGCCGCCTTTTTCCAATACGTTCGTGCGGTATGCTGCCGCCGTGGCTTGATCATACAGGCTGGTTTCTTTGAACGCCGCAAAAGCGTCCGCGTCCAGTACCTGCGCCCAGATATAGCTGTAGTATCCGGCAGAATATCCGCCTGAGAAGATGTGCTGGAAGTGCGTACTGCGGTGGCGGGGGATGATCTCGTTGATCAGTCCGGCTTTGGCCATCGACTGCG
>CAYUIZ010000147.1:0-6557 GCA_964444885.1 uncultured Sphingobacteriaceae bacterium
GCTTTTAATCGTCCCGATTTGCCCGCCTCCCACACCGTCATTCCGGACGGTTGCGAGCGTGCGAGCAAGCGATTCGGAATCTGTTAGTAGAAAGCAGTAGCCAGCGGGAGACCGGAGACCGGAGACCGGAGGTCTGCCCGACGCAACACCTCAACAAACTGCCTCAATGCCTAATCACCACCTGCCGTTTTTCCACCTGCCCGTCGTGATGGATGTGCAGGAAATAGGGGCCGTTGGGCAGTCTTCCAGTATCAAACTGTACGGAACCGTCCTTGCTCTCGCCTTGCCGGAGCTGGCGGCCTTGGCCGTCGTACAGCACCGCGCTGAAGGACGGCAGGCTAGCCTTGCTTCCCATGGTTTCCCGCTCGGGTTCATTGCCGATGGATACCGTTAGCGTTTCGCTGGCCGGGTTGGGATAGATTTTCCAGGTTTCTTCGCCGCTCAGCGGGCTGTAACAGTCCATGTACTCGATATCTTCTTCGTACCAAGGCCCCGTGCCACAGGAATTGTGGATGGCACGAACGCGAATGTTGTACAAGCCCGGCACCCAAGGGGTATAGTTTAGTGTCACATGTTTAGATGTTACCGTTTGCGTGTACAGGACAGTAAGGGACGGATAACTCCGTATCTGGACTTCATATCGGGAATGGGGGGATGCTGTTTTGATTTGGAGCTTGTTGTCTGGGTGTGTAGAACACAGGTAAGTGACTGCACCCACCTCCCATGGGCAAGGGAAGTCGCCGTCAATGGGTTCGATGGCATTGGAATAAGCCAGGCACTCGATGGTGGGAAAACCCACAAAGAGTTTCCGTGCGACGTTCAAGTTCCCGCATGCCGTGCTTATGCTGGCGGTTATCGTCACCTCTCCATTATAACTTCCTGACCGCGACACCGTCCGGCTGTTGCCCGTGCCGGAGAAGGTGACCGCACCCGAGGGCGAAGCGCTCCACCCCGTCACCGTAGCGCCTGTGGGCAGGTTGGTGACGGTGTAAGTTTCGGAGGTGCAGAGCGTGGAGGGGCCACTGATGGAAACGTCGCCCCCGCTACATACGAATAAACAATTATCCACCACGCCATTGTTGCCACTGAGTTCGGTGGCCAGCCAGGTGCCGGTATGCTCGGCGATGGCTATATGCTTCTCATTCCCGCTTGAAGTGCTGGCCGTGATGAAGTTGGCAAATGGGCTGCTTTTGGGAGCCGCGGGCGGGTCATTGCCGGCGTACACGGCGCGGTAGTCCGCATCGGTGAGGGTGGCGTATCCGCTGCCAATGTCGAGGGCGCTCACGGTGGGCACAAAGTTAAACCGCGGTTGTATGGTCATGTTGACATCATATTTGTAAAGCCAATTGGCTTGCGGCGGGTCGCTCGGGTCGATGGGAGTTTGGTAATATCCGCCCCCATACGAATCGTACGGCAAAAATCCCGATGGGGCATTCCGGCTATCTTCGGTGAGCGTGAGCGTAATGGGAAGCAGCCAAAGGATATGCTTGGTGTATGAGATCTTGTTGTAATACACTTGGTTGCCCCCGCCGTTGGCAATGGCGTTGACCTGTATGTCGAACTCGACGTCGTTTTTGCCCGGTATCACCCCCGAAAAAAACAACGGAACGCCCCCAGGGGACGGCATTGGCAACGGCAATAAGGGAGAGCCGATGATGTCGCCCAAAAACCGCGTGTTCCCCCTGCCCTCGTATGACAGCAAGGTAGTACCGGGCGTGGCATCCTGCAGGTTGCCACAGACGTTGCCGTTGCTCACGGCCACGCGCTTGAGCGGCTGGCCGGTGAATCCGGAAGGATAGCCAAGGTTTCGCAGGCTGGTTTGCCATTGGTTGTGCTCGCTGTTGTCTATGCTGCCATTGGGCGCCACGTAGTTGATAAGCATCTGCCGGGCTGCCGGCGTGTTGGCTAGGCCCAGGATGGCGTCGTAGCTTCTCCAGCCCCCGGCCAACGCAACCAGCTCATAGCCCAGGCCCACGTTAGACCGTATGTACAGTTTTCTCACATGGTTGGCCATGTGCTGGTAGCCCAGGGGGACATTGGCGCCTAAGTGCGGGGAATCGTAGGAAATAAACAGCCCCGTCTGGTGGTTTTCGCTGTCGTTTTCCATGGACTTGAGCGCCCAGCGGGCCACCAGCCCACCCATGCTCTCGCCCCATACCACGTTTTCCTTCGTGCTGCCGGCCAGGGCCTTGCGGGTATTCACTAGCCGGATCACCTCCTTCACCAGCAACGCATTGCGCCGGATGTCGTCCGTGCCGTGCTTGTAGTCGATGTACACGATGTCATATTGGGGAGCGCTAAATAAAACATCACGCAATTCGTTGTCTATCTGCAAATTTCTGATCTGGCCAACAAAATTATCAATAGAATTTTCCCCAAACGGGTCCTTTGGATTTAAAATATGCCCGGGGTCAAACCCTTCGGCCACGATAAGCGGCTTGCGCAGTTGCTTGTCAGGGTTGGCATAGAGGATGGACACGTAGCCTTGGGCGGCGATGCCGTTCAGCGTTTCGGTGGAGGTGATGGATAGCACCTCGGAACGGGTGGGGTACTGCTCGGCAAAGGCGGACGCGATGTATAGGGTGGAATGTGCCTGCAATAGCGAACTGTCATCGAGGGTAAGCCTGTATTTCACGGTTTTGAAGCCCGTGTCCGGATAGTTAACGGTGAGCGGGGTGCCGGGCGTAATGCCGCGGTATCCCAGCCCGTCACCCGCGTCCACTTCGATGCCGGCCACCGTCGCGGGGCTATTGGTCATCCACAGGTCGGCGGGCAACAGGAGCTGCTGGCCTAGGCCCCGATAACGGTACTGGGTGGGGGCAAAGGCGGCGGCCTGCGTGGTTTCGTAGGGGTTTTGCCATACGCCGCTGGCGTAGCGGTCTTGCAGGCGGTCGCCTGCAAGCTGAATTAGGTTGTTTTGCAAGGCGTTTTCTTTGAGTTGCGCATAGCGGTAGAAAAGGCCGGACAGGACGATCCGGCCCTCCTGTTCGGCGTCTTCCTGCCGCAGGGCCACTTCCCCGGCCGAGGCCATGTCCGGGGAGGTGGACCCGATACGCATGGTGTAGAGCGTTTGCTGGATGGCCATCAGCTCCGCATTGTCCACCCGGTTGGAGTCGGCCAGCAGCGTGCCAGCGTAGTTGTCCAGGTTGGTCCTTTCCAGGGACGCGTCGCGGAGTAGGCTGTGGGGGATGCGGTGGTGCTCGAGCAGGCCAAAGATGGTGTCCATACGGTGGTAGAAGCTGTCATCCACTTCCGTGGCCTGGTGGGTGATGCGCATGGTCTGCGAAGCGGCTCCGGCTTTGGTCAGTTTGACGATATAGGTGCCTGCGGGTAGCGCGCTGCCAAGGGATATGCCCATGGCGGTTTCCCCCGGCGTAGGACCCATGATGAGCAGGGGGGTGACAGATTTGCTGGCCAAGACTTGTCCGCTTGCGTCCATCAGCTGGAGCGTGGCCAGCGGCACATCCACTGCGGTGGAGATTTCAATATGCGCGCTGGCGGTAACCACAAAGCGGTAATAGATAATGTAATTCATTGGGCCGTCCGGAAATCCTGCATGGGTATGCGAATACGTGGCATGTGCGGCAATCGTGCCCGCCACAATGGGGTCAGCCAAGGACGAGCCGGGCTGGCTGGTCGAATGGAAACCCTGCCCAAAAAACAAGGCAAAAAGGGCGAGGATGGTTAAGCTGGCGGTTGGTTTTGGTTTCATGGTCTTGATATATGGTGTAGGCAACGTTATGGATATGGAAAGGTAACGTCAAAGCGCCCCTCTGTTACTTCGATGCGGTCGCCCGATAAATGGTCAACCAAATGGAATTGGAAGGTGCCTGCGATAATTTTTTGTTCCCTATCCAGACGGCTTATTGCAACTTTGTTGTTTGGCTTCTCAATATCGATGTGGTACTCTTTATCCTTGTACCAGTAAGTTGCCGCAAAACCATCCTCCCTTTCTGATGAAACCGGAATATAATCTCCGGTATTTAACTTCTCGTAGGAGGTGTATGAAATCTTTAGGTTTCCCATATTTCCACTTTGATCCGTTGAAGTTATCATGGCTAAATATTCTCTCCCATCTCCTAAACGTACTAGGCGAACAGAAAAGGGCGGGTTTGAGGCAAACATTCTGTGTTTTGGCCGTAAGTACACCTTCCCATTAATCTTGCACCCAAAGGTGTTTTTGCCGTCCTGCGTGGGTTCGGGCAAGTCTTTTTTCTGGCAGGTCATGGCCGTCAACAGCAGGCAGGCAACGGCACATAGCAGGGGAACGATGCGCGGGATGGCTTTTTTCCGGGGATGTGGGGTTGGTTTCATGGTCGGTAGGTGATATACGAGTTAGTTGAAAGGCTGTGGTGTGTAGCTTGTAAACGGAAGTTCTACATCAAAACGGCCTTCGGTTATGGCTAGCCGTTTGCCTGCATCATCAATCAAGTGGAAACTGAATTTGCCTGACAGCACCTTGTTTTCGATGTCTATCTTGGTGATCTCTATTTCATTTGTCTTAGACACGTCAATACCAAAGGGATAGAAGATACCGGTTGCGGAATATGTCGCGGTAAAGCCGTTCTCTTCTTCCGTCGCTACCATTGGGTACTTACCCGGAACAATCTCACCTTCCCCTTTATAGGTTATTTTTAGTCTGTTATCTGTTTTTTGGTTTACCCCTAAAATAATAAGTGAATATCGATCATCATCCTTAGTATGGAGATAGTTCACCAAAATATGCTCACCGCTAAACATACTTGTCCGTTGAGCTACGAAAACCTTCCCATTAATCTTGCACCCGAAGGTGTCTCTGCCATCCTGCGTGGGTTCGGGCAGGTCTTTTTTCTGGCAGGTCATGGCCGTGAGCAGCAGGCAGGCAACGGCGCATAGCAGGGGAATGATGCGCGGGATGGCTTTTTTCCGGGAATGTGGGGTTGGGTTCATCGTGCTGGTTTATAGTGGTGGCGCGTTGCGTTGTTGGATACCCTAAAATAATTGCCAGCTAACGAACTGCGCCTGAAACTCCAACTTTGAAATTACCTCGTTGCTGATTTTGAAACACCTGTGCTTATAATAACGGTTGCCTATACCAAAATGCGACACTTGTTGCGAAAACACGAACGGAAACAAAAAAGATACGGCTAGTAAAAATCAGTGTACAATCGGCTAGTTGGGTTTCAAAAGACTAATATACGCTTCTATTTCGTTGGAAGCAATTTTATGGGCATATTTGTGGGGCCACGCCAGCCAACTCAACGAAACCCTTAGCCAAAACATGAAGAAACGCTGCCTTTATACCGCTTTGATCCGTACGCTGGCAGGCACGCTGTACTTCCTGGTTTTCCTGGATGCGGCCTTTGGCCAATCCGTCCGCCCCGACGGCAGCCAGCACAGCGACGTGCGCACGGCTGTGCCGTTTCTGCTAATAGCGCCCGACGCCCGATCGGCGGGCATGGGCGACGTGGGCGTAGCCACCGCGCCAGACGTATTTTCCATGCACCGTAATGCCGCCAAATATGTGCTGGCCGAGGATAATGCCGGTATCGGCATGGGGTTCACGCCCTGGCTGAGGCGGCTGGCCAGCGACATGAGCCTCGCTTACCTCGCAGGCTACGTTAAGCTGTCTGGCCGGCAGGCCATGGCCGCCTCCCTCAAGTACTTTTCGCTCGGCGAGGTGCGTTTTGCCGATGGCCAAGGCACTGAATACCTGCAATACCAACCGTTCGAGGGCATGGCGGACGTCGCTTATGTATTGCGATTAGGCGAAGGCATGGGCCTGTCCACCACGTTCCGATACGTGTATTCGGGGATTGGCGCAGGGGATTACCTCCTCGGCGAGGCTTACCCCGGGCATGCCTTTGCCTTTGATGTGGGCTGGTACTATCGCCGGCCTATCCTGTCGGCCCGCGGCGATGCCGACCTGTCCTTCGGCGCGCAGCTGGCCAACGCTGGCACGCCCATGCAGTACGGCTTGCAGCGGAACCCCCTGCCCGTGGATATCCGTGTAGGCACGGCCTATACCCGGCGGTTGGAGGGCACAGGCAGGCTGGCGCTGGCCCTCGACTTGGCTAAGTTGCTGGTATCGGCCACGCCCGACGCTCCCGCTGGGCTCGGCAAGGAACTGCGCGGCATCCGGGCTTCTGCAGGCGTGGAGTGGCTACCCAGCAAGCTCTTTGCCCTGCGAGGCGGTTACTACCACACTAGCCGCCATCAAGATGACCTGCGGTATTTCACGGCCGGGCTCGGCCTGCGCCACGAAGCCCTTTCCTTTGATTTCGCTTACCTAATGTCTACCCAACCGCAACACCCCCTGCAAAGCACCATGCGATTCGCATTGGCCTACGGATGGTGATGGCAGGAGACCGGAGGCATGGTGGAGAAAGGATTATGGAACAAGCCTGCCTGCGGACGTAGAAAGCAACAACCATCCCTCCACACCGTCATTCCGGACGGTTGCGAGCGTGCGAGCAAGCGATTCGGAATCTGTTGGTAGAAAGCACTAGCCAGCAGGAGACCGGCTGCCACGGTATACGCACGCGCTGCCGCGGGCTTCGTAGCGATGGGCTAGGGGC
>CAYUIZ010000148.1:0-6499 GCA_964444885.1 uncultured Sphingobacteriaceae bacterium
GCGGTGGCTATTATCTTCGGTATCGATCGTTTTATGAGCGAAGCGCGCGCGCTGACGAACTTGATTGGCAACGTAGCCGCGGGCTTGGTCGTAGCCAAGTGGGAGCGCGAGCTGGACACCGAAAAGCTGAAAAGTGAGTTGAAGTAGGATGCTCCTTGCCCGTTCATCCTCCTACCTTTCCCTATTCCTCTTCCTGTTGGGTATCCTCGTCTGCTGATGTGGCCTCCGGTTCTTCCGAAATTCCGGAGTCTGCTGCTTCCGCGGTCTCCTCCTCCTCTTCCGCCGTATCGGTTTGTTTCAGCGTTTCCAGTATTGCATTGACATCCGCTTCTGTCGCCGTCAGTTTCGCCTTGCATGCGGCAATCAGAATGGAAGCCCGCTTCACCTTTTCGGAGAGTTCATCGATAGAAATTTCGCCTTGTTCGATTTCTGCCACGATTTCCTGCAATTCGGCAAAGGCGTCGGTATAGAGGTATGACTCGTCCATGTTATTTGGGTTTTAATTCGTTGATGATACTGGTGAATGTGCCGTCGGCCAGGCGGGTTTCGACCTCGGCGCCGGGCTGCAATTTGCTCGTGTCGCGCACAGCTTTGCCTTGGTGGAGGGTGATGCTGTACCCGCGATTAAGCACCCGCTGCGGGTCCATAATGCGGACCGCCGTGTCTAAAGCCGCAAGCGTCTGGCGCCGATCCTTGATCAAGACGGCCCAAGCGGATTCCAGCGCCTGTACGTGATGGCGCACGGCATAGCTCTCGTGTATCAGGCGCCCCTTGGCAGCCGTGTGCAACGCGAGGGCGGTATGGGCGACGGCATGCCGGTTGCCTTGCAACAGGTTGCGGCTCGACACGTTGAAATAGTGGCTGGTATCCTGGAGCCGTTTGCGTTCCGCCTCCAGCAGCTGCTGGGCCTTGATTCGGATGGTGTCCCAGGCCTGCTGCACGGGGACGGCAACCTGATGGAACCGCTGGATGAGGAAATCGGCCAGCTCGCTCGGCGTAATGGCATTGGCGAAAGCGACCATTTCGCTGACCGTCTCGTTAGTCGAATGCCCGATGCCCGTCAGAACGGGGATGGGAAACCGGGCCACCGCGGCCGCCAGCTCGTAATTGTTATAGCTAGATAAGCCCACCTCACCACCGCCGCCACGAATGATGGCCACCACGTCAAACTCATTCAGTCGTCCGGAAATGCGTTTGAGCTGGTTGATGATAGACCCCACTGACCGGTCGCCCTGCAGCAGTGCGGCGAACAAGGTATGTTCAAAACGGTATCCCCAAGGGTTGCGGTCGATAATATTCAGAAAATCAGAAAATCCTTTGCTGGTTTCCACGGAAATAATCGCAATACGCTTCGGAAGGAGGGGGAAGGGAAGCCGTTTGTTGGCGTCAAAGAGTCCTTCCTGCTTGAGTCGGCTGATGCTGGCCATCTTTTCGCGCTCCAGCTCGCCCAGCACGTAGGCCGGGTCGATATCCAGGATGCGCAGGCTCATGCCATAAAGCGGATCGTAGGAAATCGATGCCTCGAACAGGATGGTGATGCCATTGCGCAAGGGCTCCTTGGCGATATCCAGAAAGCGCTGGTTGATGCGGATGTAGTCCGACTTCCAGAGGATCGAGCGCATTTCGGCCACTACTTTGCCGTCCTTTTTTTCGACAAGCTCCGGATAGCAATGCCCCGAGTGGGTGTAATGGTTGAGCTTGTTCATCTCGGCCTTCACCCAGTACGTGCTTTTATAGCGCGATGCAATGGTTTTTTGGATGCTTCGCGCTACTTCTGCTAAGGAGAATACGGTCTTATCGGCTAGCTGTTCGGCCATAATCAAAGATAGTGTACTTGCTTCAAAGGAAAAAATAAAAACTAGTTTTCAGATTCAGCCGTGTTGGGAGCCGTTTCCACCGAAGGCTTTGTCCCGCGGTTGAGTTTGGCGTTGCGCGTGCCCACGTAGATCATCAACATGACCGTTGGGAACATGATGATGCTGTATATCGCGGAAGGGATGGTCATTGCCGAGTTTTGCAGGATGCCCGCGGCAATGGCAATGCCCAGGGTGCCGTTGACAACGCCAATTTCAATGCCTACGGTCACAGCCTGTGCGGCATTACGGGTTATGAGCCAGGTGATCGCATAGCCCAAGCCCATGCCGGCAATGTTCAGCAACAGGGAAAACGGACCCGCTTGCACGAAGAAGTCGCCGAGATTGGCACGTTCCTGTATGAGCACGGCGAGAATAATGAGGACGAGGAATATGGCCGAAAGTAGCTTGACGGGGCGTTCCAAGGCGTGGGCAACCTTGGGATACCTGTTAAAAATAAGCATACCCACGCACACCGGCAAAACGGTGATGATCAGAATCTGGACGACCGTGCTGATAAAAGGTAGTTCGATGGCCTGCCGTTCGCCCAAATATTTTAACAACCCGAGCTCTACGAAAACAGGAATGGAAAACACCGTGATGACGCTGGCGATGGCCGTCAGCGTAATGGAAAGCGCAACGTCGCCTTTGGCGAGGTGCGTGATCAAATTGGTGGTAGCGCCTCCCGGGCACGCGGCCATCAGGATAAAGCCTACGGCCAGTTCGGGCGACATCGGCATGACGGTAAGCAGGGCGAAAGTAAGCGCCGGAATAAACAGCAACTTGAGGATGAGGCCGGTCGCCACGGCCTTCGGAAACAGGAATATGCGCTTAAAATCTGCAGGAACCAAGCTGAGCCCCATGCCCATCATAATAATAAACAAGGCAGCGGGTAGCAGGATCTGGGTGACGAAACTGGATTCCATAATTTGGGGAGTAATCGGTTATTAAGTTGGTTTTTAACGGTTAGGCGGTGCCGTGCAGCCGCCGTTTGCCAAATGTAGCAAAAATATCAGATTCCCTCTCCTTCCTCCGGGGTCGTTTCGTTTTAACGATGCGTTTGCCCGGGCCGTGCACCTCCTATTTTCGTCATATTTCGTAAAATTCCATACCTTAGATACCGTTTGCTAATTGGTTTTCATTGCGTTATGCGTGCATTCGAGCTGTTTTTAATTGTCGGCCTTCTGTTTCTAGCCAGCGTGGCGGCTTTTGGGCAGGAAACTTCATCCAACCGAAAGGCACAGGCATCATACGAACGCGCCGCAGACCTGTTGCGCCGCCAAGCCACCGGCGAAGCGGTACAAGCGCTACGTACGGCGATTGAGCTGGATCCAGCATTCGCTTCGCCACACCAGCAATTAGGCGACTTATACCGGAGGCAGAAAGCGTACGAAAAAGCCATTCCGCATTACCAACAGGTGGTCAAGCTGGCACCTGGCCTGACTCCGCTGACTTATTTCGGGTTAGGCGAAAGCCTGTTGCACACGGGCGATTATCGCGGCGCACTCGCTGCATTGGAAACCTACCTGCATACGCCCGGGCTAACCCCAGCCAGCCAAGCCAGAACGGAAAAATACATCGCGGATTGCCGCTTTAGTATCGAAGCGTCCGCCATCGGCCCAACGCTCCCGATCCATAATGCGGGACCGTCGATCAATAGCAAGGCGGACGAGTATTTCCCGAGCCTAACTGCCGACCAAAACACCATCATCTTTACCCGAAAAACCGAAAATCGCGAAAACTTCTACATGAGTACGCGCGACAGCGCCACGCATCATTGGCAGGAAGCCATGTTGCTGAAAGGCGAAGTCAATTCGGAACGCTATAATGAAGGCGCACACTGCATCTCGCCGGATGGCAAGTATCTTTTCTTTACGGGGTGCAACCGCCCCGATGGACTCGGCAGCTGTGACATCTACGTGTCGCGGCGGGAAGGTGACCGCTGGGGCACGCCGCATAACCTGGGTGCACCGATCAATACCCGGGGTTGGGAAGCCCAGCCGTCGCTCAGTGCCGACGGGCGTACGCTGTATTTCGTGAGCAATCGGCAAGGTGGGCAAGGTGGCTACGACATTTGGCGATCAACGCTGCAGGCCGACGGCAAATGGACCCACCCGCGCAACCTTGGGCCGAAAATCAACACGCCCTACGACGAGAGTTCGCCCTATATTCATGCTGACAGCCAAACGCTGTACTTTGCCTCCAATGGTTGGCCGGGGTTTGGCGACAAGGACATCTTCAAAAGCCGTATGGACGGGAACGGCGACTGGCAAACCCCCACAAACCTCGGCCCTTCAGTAAACGACCATAATGAGCAAAGCGCGCTCACCGTATCGATGAGTGGGCAAGAGGCCTTCTTGTCCACGCGTGGCCCCGACGGTGCAGGCGGATTGGATATTTACCACTTGCAGCTGCCCGCGGCCTTGCGCCCCCAGCCCGTGGCCTATCTCAAAGGACGTATCCGTGACGCCGACGGAGACAGCCCCATCAGCGCCGAGGTGACGATTACCGACGTGCGCTCCCAGCGAACGCTGTTTCATGATGCGGCGGATTATGAGGACGGAACGTTTTTGGCTCCGCTACCCTTTGGCGACACCTATGCCCTGCACGTCAAGCACCCCGGGTATCTGTTTTTTTCCGAAAACTACGCGCTTGACGACAGCAGCAAAGTCAACGACGCGTATGAGGTGGAGGTGAGCCTGACCCGGATTCAGGCAGGACGCATCGAAACACTGAACAATATTTTTTTCGATGTCAATGCGTACGAACTGCTGCCCGAATCGCGTAGCGAACTGGACAATCTCGTACAGTTTTTGCAACTCAATAAGGAAACCGCCATCGAGATCGGTGGCCACACCGACAATACCGGCAATGAGCAACATAACCAGCAGCTTTCCGAAAACCGGGCAAAATCGGTGTACACGTATCTCATCGAGGCGGGTATTTCCCCCGCCAGGCTACGCTACAAGGGTTACGGGCAACACGCACCGATCGCGGACAATGAAAGCGCCGAAGGCAGGCAACGAAACCGGCGGACGGACATGAAGGTCGTGGATTAGCCGGCATTCCGAAAATAACGGGGATTATTTCCATTATTTACGCGAATACCTTATCATTGCAGCGGTACCAAAAACAGCCGAAGCGTGGGATGGAGCACGGCAAGCCCGTGCCGGGGTCCGTGCTGTCCCACTAATGGCAAAGTAGCGTTACCCAAGCAACATCGCTTGTGCGGCCGGTAAGTCCCCAACACACATAAAGAAAAGGATGGAATCAACGACCACGACCCTAAAAAGAAACGTCACGCGTACGTCCGCAATTTTATTGGTGGTCAGCGCGATCGTTGGGTCGGGGGTGTTCAAGAAAATCACGCCCATGGCCGAGCAATTGGGTTCGGAGTGGATGATCCTGGCCTGCTGGCTGGTAGCGGGCCTGCTGAGTCTGATGGGGGCACTCTGTACGGCTGAACTGGCCGCCATGATGCCGGGGTCAGGCGGTGAGTTTGTTTTTTTTAAGCGGATTTATGGCCGCTTTTTTTCGTTTTTGTATGGTTGGGCCAACTTGGTGGTGATGAAAACGGCCACGGTGGCCGCCCTGTCTTTCATCTTCGCACAGTCGTTCCACGCAGTCATTCCCTTGCCGGAAGTCGCGCTCTTTGGCAGTGAACCGTCTACAGACATAGCCATCAAGCTTTTGGCTACCGCTTTGGTCTTGATACTCAGCGTCATCAATTATCGCGGCGTGTTGCTGGGTGCTACATTGAGCCGGCTGTTTATCATCGCCATCGTGGCGGTGATGGTGCTCTTCATCGGCTTTGCATTCTTTATTTACGAACCTGCATCCGCGGCAACGGCTGCTGCGGTAGTTCCGCTTGCGCCGGCGGAGCCGGGCTCGTGGTTTAGCACCTTCTCGACCACGGCTTTCTTTGCGGCGGCACTGGGTGCATTCTGGAGTTACGAAGGCTGGAACAACGTGGGGTATATTGGTGAGGAAGTCAAGAATCCCCAAAAAAACATTCCCATCGCGCTGATAGTGGGTACGGGCAGTATCGTGGTGCTGTATGTGATCATCAACGCGGCGTACATGCAGGTGATGAGCGTGGAACAGCTTGCCGCTGTCGATCCCAACCAAATCGCAGCAGTGGAAGTAGCCCGCGAGATGGCGGGGCCGGTGGGCGCCTTAATCTTATCGGTTCTTATCCTTTTCAGCACGTTAAACTGCACCAACACCACGATCCTGACGTCTGCTCGTATTTTCTATGCGGTATCCAAAGAGCGGCTGTTTCTCCAATATGCCGGCAAGGTGCACCCCAAGCACGGTACGCCCGCCAATGCCATCATCCTGCAAGGGGGCTGGGCACTCATCCTGGTTTGGTGGGGCACGTTTGATGACCTGACCGACCTGCTGATTTTTGCATCGTTTATTTTCTACGGTGCGACGGCCTTGGGCGTATTGCTGATGCGGCGCCGCGAACCGCAGGCCGAACGGCCTTATCGGGTATTTGCATACCCCGTGCTGCCCGTAGTGTTTGCCCTGTTCTGCGTCACCTTAGTTGTTATTACGATTTATAACAGCCCCGTGCAATCCCTTATCGGCCTTGGATTGATTGGTACCGGCATACCCGTGTATATGTACTATATTCGAAGGGA
>CAYUIZ010000149.1:0-6496 GCA_964444885.1 uncultured Sphingobacteriaceae bacterium
AAAATCGTAAATATTAAATATGGCAAGGATTGCAGGTATAGATTTACCAAAAAACAAAAGAGGGGAAATAGGCTTGACCTACATCTTCGGCATTGGGCGTTCTACAGCCCAGCGTATCTTGGATAAAGCCGGGATTAGCTACGACGTGAAAGTACAGGACTGGGACGACGACCAGTTGGCAGCGATCCGTACGGTTATCAACGAAGAGATCAAGGTTGAGGGTTCGCTTCGTTCGGAGATTCAGTTGAACATCAAGCGCCTGATGGATATCGGTTGCTACCGGGGGCTACGCCACCGCAAGCATTTGCCGGTACGGGGGCAACGTACGAAGAACAACTCCCGCACGCGCAAAGGCAAACGCAAGACCGTAGCAAACAAGAAAAAAGCAACTAAGTAGTAAGTAGGTTTGCGTATTACGATCTGCGATGCAAGACTGAGTGTTTTCCAGTTTGATAATAAGCAATTAAGGTGGAGAGTAGAAAAGAACGAACGTCTCAATACGCAGTACTCAATACTCAATACTCAATACTAAGATAAAAAATGGCTAAGAATAAAAAAGCGACCAAAAAACGCATTGTAACTATTGAACCCGTTGGTCAAGCACATATCAGTGCGACGTTTAACAATATCATCGTTACGCTGACGAACAACCAAGGACAGACCATTTCATGGTCTAGCGCGGGCAAAATGGGTTTCAAGGGATCGAAGAAAAACACGCCGTACGCCGCTTCGCAGGCTGCCGCTGACTGTGGCAAGACTGCGCATGACCTCGGCCTGCGCAAGGTGGAAGTGTTCGTTAAAGGACCGGGTTCAGGACGTGAGTCTGCAATCCGCACGCTGCAAAACTCCGGTATCGAAGTGTTGTCGATCCGCGACATCACGCCGTTGCCACACAACGGATGCCGCCCTCCGAAACGCAGAAGAGTATAAGTACAATTTTTTAAAGCTAAGATTCTCCGGAAAATAGACCGGCAGATACTTTAATCCAATCAAATAATGGCAAGATATACTGGACCTAAGTCCAAAATCGCACGCAAATTCCGGGAGCCTATTTTTGGTCCCGACAAAGCACTGGATCGCAAAAACTACCCCCCGGGACAGCACGGACCCTCACGGCGTCGCGGGAAGCAATCCGAATATGCTATACAGTTGCTTGAGAAGCAAAAAGCAAAATATACCTACGGCGTTCTTGAGCGTCAGTTTGCCAACCTTTTTGACCGTGCATCGGCCAAAGTAGGTATCACCGGCGAGAACTTCCTGCAAATGCTCGAAGCCCGCTTGGACAACACCGTTTACCGGTTGGGTATTGCGCCGACACGCGCTGCAGCCCGCCAATTGGTAGGCCACAAGCACATCACCGTCAACGGCAACGTAGTGAACATCCCTTCTTACTCACTGCGCCCTGGCGATATCGTTGCCGTACGTGAGCGTTCCAAAGCGTTGGAAGCGGTAACCGTATCGGTAGCAGGCCGCAAAATAAACAAGTTTAGCTGGCTGGAATGGGACGCCAACGAATTGACTGGAAAGTTTCTCAACTTTCCTGAGCGTACGGAGATTCCTGAAAACATTCGGGAAAACCTCATCGTCGAGTTGTACTCCAAGTAATCATTGACAGGATAAGCATCGGTCTTCAGGGCCGATGCTATTGCTGTTATACAAGAATAAATTTAACAACTTAAAAGGAAATAAATGGCAATCTTAGCATTTCAAAGACCGGATAAAGTGATCATGCAGAAGTCAACGGATTTCGATGGCACGTTTGAGTTTCGTCCATTGGAGCCCGGGTTTGGCGTCACCATTGGCAATGCTTTACGCCGCATTCTGTTGTCTTCGCTGGAAGGATACGCCATCACGTCTGTCCGTTTTTCAGGTGTGTCACACGAGTTTTCGACGATCAAAGGTGTCGTGGAAGACGTTACCGAGATCATTCTGAACCTCAAGCAGGTGCGCTTCAAAAAGACCGGTGAAATGGGCGATTCTGAAAAGATATTCGTCCTGATCAACGGCCAAGACCAATTTACGGCCGGCGATATTACCAAGTTCTCGAATAACTTTGCCGTGTTGAACCCGGATATGGTTGTATTCAACATGGAAAGTACCGTTAGCCTGGAGGTTGAAATCACCGTGAACAAAGGCCGCGGATATATCAATGCCGAAGAAAATAAAGTTACTGACGGTCCCCTGGGCGTTATTGCGATCGACTCGATCTTTACCCCAATCAAGAATGTCAAGTACACGATTGAAAACTATCGGGTAGAGCAAAAGACGGACTACGAGAAGTTGCTGCTGGATATCGCTACCGACGGGTCTATCCATCCGGAAGACGCACTGAAGGAAGCTGCGAAAATCCTGATCCAGCACTTCATGTTGTTCTCTGATGAGAACATACTGTTGGAGTCGCAGGCCAAAGAGGAAACCAAAGTCGTAGACGAGGAAATCCTGCACATGCGCAAGGTGTTGAAAACCGAATTGGTTGATCTGGACCTGTCTGTGCGTGCACTGAACTGCTTGAAGGCAGCGGATATTCGCACCCTGGCCGAACTGGTCACGTACGATGTTGCCGACATGCTTAAGTTCCGGAACTTCGGTAAGAAGTCACTCACGGAAATACAAGAACTGGTCAAGTCCAAAGGTCTTTCTTTCGGGATGAACCTGGCCAAATTCAAACTGGACGAAGAATAACACAACAAATTAGCGACCCGAGGCATAATTCCTCTGAGGATACACAATGGCTTATCAGCGCTGTTGGTCCTGAAAAGAACGGTATGTCGCGGTAATTAAAAACAAAATGAGACACGGTAAAAAATTCAATCACTTAGGCCGTACGGATGCGCACCGCGCTGCGATGCTTTCCAACATGGCTTCGTCGCTTATCAAACACAAGCGCATCACGACTACATTGGCGAAAGCGAAAGCGTTGCGCAAGTATGTGGAGCCGATCATCACCAAGTCTAAGAACGACACGACGCACTCGCGCCGCGTGGTATTTAGCTACTTGAAAGACAAAGAGACGGTTTCTATCCTCTTTCGGGAGATTTCGGAAAAAGTGGCTAACCGCCCTGGCGGTTACACACGGATTATCAAATTGGAAAACCGTCTGGGCGATAACGCCGAGATGGCTTTTATCGAGTTGGTAGACTACAACGAGGTGTACACCAAAGGTGCGCCAACTGAGAAAAAAGCTACCCGACGACGCGGACGTAAGAAGTCCGGCGATGCGGCCCCTGTTGCGGCTAGCGCCGAAGAAACGACTCAGGAGGCAGCGGCTGTCGAAGCAGCGGAAGAGGCACCCGCGCAAGCGGAGCCCGCAGTAGAAGAAGCAGCACCGGCTGAGGAGGCAAGTCAAGAAACGGACGAAGCTCCCGCCACGGAAGAGCCGAAGAAAGAAGGCTAGGCATTCATAGCTTACTTATACAGAGACCCGTTTTTTGGATTCAAAAAACGGGTTTTTTATTGTACTTTGGTGCCGTTTTGATGCCTGCGGACGAATTAGTTACTATATTTACAAGGCAATATCAGCAAGAAAAATGAAACCATTTGACGTATATCCCCTCCATCCCATTGCCATCACCAAGGCGCAGGGGAGCCGGGTGTGGGACGACCAAGGAAACGAGTACTTGGATTTATATGGCGGCCATGCCGTCATCGCTATTGGCCATACCCATCCACATTATGTAAAACGTATCACGGATCAGCTGAACCAAATCGGGTTCTATTCCAATTCCGTGGAGATACCTGGCCAGCGCCAGCTTGCCACGTTGCTTGGCGAAGTCACGGGCCGGCCTGACTACCAGTTGTTTTTGTGCAATTCGGGTGCTGAAGCAAACGAGAACGCATTTAAGCTGGCGTCCTTTCATAACGGCCGAAAACGATTGATCGCGTTTAAAGGCGCATTCCATGGGCGGACCTCGCTGGCGGTGTCCGCTACGGACAACCCGAAGATCATAGCGCCGGTCAACCAAACGGACAACGTGACCTTTCTGCCCTTCAACGATGTAGAAGCCCTCGAAGCGGCGTTCGCATCCTATGGCGAGGAGGTCTCAGCCGTCATCGTTGAAGGTATTCAAGGCGTGGGCGGCATCCGAGTGGCCTCCGATGCGTTTCTAGCCAAGATTCGGGCGCTTACCACCCAATACGGGGCGGTGTTCATCGCCGACTCCGTGCAGTGCGGCTACGGACGCAGCGGTCGGTTTTTTTCCCATGATCACAGCGGCGTGGATGCCGACATCTACAGCATGGCCAAAGGCATGGGCAATGGTTTCCCCATTGGGGCTATCGCCATCTCCCCAGCGCTGGCGCCGTGGCACGGCATGCTCGGAACGACCTTTGGCGGCAACCACCTAGCATGTGCCGCGGCATTGGCGGTCTTGGAGGTAATGCAGGACGAAGCCCTGATCGACAACGCCGCATCCCTGGGCGACTACTTGATTTCGGAATTGGAAGGTATGGACCACATTACGGAAGTGCGTGGCCGGGGCCTGATGATCGGTATTGACTTGCCGGCCGAATTTGCACCCGTTAAGAAAGAACTGCTGACCGAAAACCGGATTTTCACCGGCGAGGCGAAGCCCAATGTGATACGTCTGTTGCCCGCGCTCAACCTGACCCAGGCGGACGCCGACCGGTTCTTGCAAGCGCTTGACGAACGCATCAAGGCGGTCGCCCGTGTCGGCGTATCCCATTGAAACAACGAATAAACCACAAATACAAACAAATGAAACGTTTTTTTTCCGCAGCCGATGTCGATAACCTCCAGGAGCTCGTTGACGAAGCACTGGCGCTCAAGGCTGCACCCTATACGCACAAGCAACTGGGCGAAAACAAAACGCTGGGCTTGGTTTTTCTCAACCCGAGCCTGCGTACGCGGCTGAGCACGCAGAAAGCGGCCATGAACCTGGGCATGAATGTCATGGTCATGAATATGGATAAGGATGGTTGGGCGCTGGAGACCCGCGACGGGGTGAGAATGGACGGTACGACGGTCGAGCATATCCGCGAGGCAGCGGCCGTGATGGGCCAGTATTGCGATATACTGGGTATTCGCTCCTTCCCGAAGCTACAAGACCGCGACGAGGATTACAGCGAGGACCTGTTCAACAAGTTTATCCAGTATTGCGGCGTGCCCGTGGTTTCGCTGGAAAGTGCAACACGGCACCCCCTGCAGAGCCTGACCGACTTGGTCACCATCGCTGAGCATAAGACAAAGCCCAAGCCCAAAGTCGTATTGGCGTGGGCTCCGCATATCAAGGCGTTGCCGCAGGCCGTCCCCAACTCCTTTGCCGAATGGATGGCCAAAGCGCAGGCCCAAGGCCTGGTCGACTTTACCATTGCGCATCCCCAAGGTTATGAATTGGCACCCGAATTTACCGAAGGCGTCACCGTCACGAACGACCTGGACGAAGGCCTGAGCGATGCTGATTTTGTGTATGTCAAGAACTGGTCGGGTTACACCGATTATGGCAACGTGACACCGGTTAATGAGCCTTGGATGCTTGATGTGGCACGGCTGGAGCAAACCAACGGAGCCAAGGTCATGCATTGCCTGCCGGTGCGCCGGGATTTGGAGCTGTCTTCCGAAATACTGGACAGCGCGCATTCAATCGTTGTGCAGGAGGCGGCTAACCGGCTGTGGGCGGCCCAGGCCGTACTGAAACGCATGCTTGAAGCGCAGGGAAAGGAGCAGTAGCCGATATGGAGAAGGAAAACCTAACCGTCGTCAAGATCGGTGGAAACATTGTGGACGATGCCGAGGCATTGAAAAGTTTTTTGGCCTCTTTTGGTGCGCTGGATGGGAAGACGATACTCGTGCACGGCGGCGGGAAGATTGCGAGTCGTCTGGCAGACCAATTGGGCGTGCAAGTGCAGATGCTCGACGGACGGCGGATCACCGACCAGGCCATGTTGGACGTGGTCACCATGGTGTATGCCGGGCTAAGCAATAAGCAGATTGTTGCCGGGCTGCAAGCTCAAGGCGTCAGCGCCATCGGCCTGAGTGGAGCCGACGGCAATGCCATCCGTTGCATTAAGCGGCCGGTGCGGGAGGTCGACTACGGCTATGTCGGCGACATGGTGGCGGATTCAGTCAACACCGATCTCGTCAAGAACCTGCTCGAAAATGGGTATTCGCCCGTGTTCTCCGCCATTACGCACGACGGAAAGGGCCAATTGCTCAATACCAACGCCGACACCATTGCTTCGGCTTTGGCCGTGGCCATGGCAGCGCACTACGATGTTTCGCTGGTGTACTGCTTTGAAAAACGCGGCGTACTACGGGATGTGACGGATAGCAGCTCGTTGATCCCCGAAATCCGGAAGCCCGATTTCGAGCGCTTGAAAGCGGAAGGAGTCATTGCCGATGGCATGATACCCAAGCTGACGAACGCGTTTGATGCGATATCGGCAGGCGTCAAGGACGTGTATGTCGGGCACGCCGCGGAATTGGACCGATTGCGGACAGGACGATTTGGGACTCGGATGGTGGAATAAATTAAAAGCT
>CAYUIZ010000150.1:0-6496 GCA_964444885.1 uncultured Sphingobacteriaceae bacterium
ATTGTTGTTCGCATCGCCTGTCAGCGCAACGCCCTTGACTAGGACGAGCGACGGAACCGCGGGCAGGTCTACAACCGTGGGCTCACCCGGATTACCGGGGGTACCCGGGTTGGACGGGTCAGGGGTCGATTCAACGGGGTCGATCGGGTCGGCAGGGTCGCCCGGATCCGTAGTCGGGGGTGTCCCAGTAACCGTAGCCACATTATCCACGCCGCCGGCATTGATGTCTGCCTGCGCAAGCGTATAAGCCGCTGTATAGACCGCCACCTGACCAGGAGCAAGCGCATCCGTCGCAGCAGCGATATCGGAACGGGAAGCATCAAACGAAGGCGCAGGAAGCGGGTTCTCGCCGCTGAAATCGCGCTCGTCAATTGCAATGCCCGACATCGTCACATTGCCCGTGTTGGTCACTGTGAACGTATAAACAATCTCGTCGCCCGCAGCCACAGGGCTGCTCAGCCCGCTCGCGTCAACCGTCTTGCTGATACTCAACGATGGAGCAGCCGGGAGGTCAACTTCCGTAGGCGTACCCGGAGGGGTGGTGGGATCAAGCGGATCCGGGCTCGATGGAACCGGCGTGATCGGGTCGGCAGGGTCGCCCGGATCCGTAGTCGGGGGTGTCCCAGTAACCGTAGCCACATTATCCACGCCGCCGGCATTGATGTCTGCCTGCGCAAGCGTATAAGCCGCTGTATAGACCGCCACCTGACCAGGAGCAAGCGCATCCGTCGCAGCAGCGATATCGGAACGGGAAGCATCAAACGAAGGCGCAGGAAGCGGGTTCTCGCCGCTGAAATCGCGCTCGTCAATTGCAATGCCCGACATCGTCACATTGCCCGTGTTGGTCACTGTGAACGTATAAACAATCTCGTCGCCCGCAGCCACAGGGCTGCCCAGCCCGCTCGCGTCAACCGTCTTGCTGATACTCAACGATGGAGCATGTTCAACTAAAGGAACGTCCGTCGGGTCGTCCGTACCAGAAGTCGTGCCAGACTCATCCTCCACATCAGCGCCGCTTGGTGGCGTACCCGTTGCCCTGGCTTGGTTGCTCAGGGTGCCGCGATCCACGTCAGCCTGCGTAATCGTGTAAGTAGACGTGTACGTCAGCGTAACACCAGGAGCCAATGAGGCCGCGCTGGAAGCGGGGTCGCTGGAAACAGGCTCGCTGATGGTAAGCGCAGGGAAGCCATCAAACGTATGGTCGTCCAAGTCGATATCGGTTAGCGTAACGTTACCCGTATTCTCAATAACAAAAGTATAGGTCACCACCTCACCCGCTAACCCCTCGCCCGTACCACCAACCGAAGCAGTCTTAACGATATCTATGGATGGATTTCCAGCCGTATTCACCACGGTAGGCGTGCCCGGTGGGGTCAATGGGTCATCGGGATCAGGGCTGGATAAAATCGGCCCCACAGGGTCACCGTCAGGGTCCACGCCACTTACAGTAGCGATATTATCTACATGGCCAGCAATGTTATCGGACGGAGTTACCGTATACGTGGCTGTATATGCCAACGTACCCCCTGGAGCTAAAGAAGCTGGGGTATTAGTGCCTCCGCTACCCGGAACAAACGCTGGAACAATAGCTGAGCCTGCTCCTGTAAAACCGGCAGGATCGTCTGCGACAATTACATTCTCAATCGTGACGTTACCCGTATTAGTAAGCACGAAGGAATAGGTAATTTCATCACCCGCAACGGAAAGAACACCTGTTTTGGCGAGCGTCATATTAGGATTCAACAATCCGACAATCACCTCTGGTTCCAATGGATCATCGGGATAGTTCGGATCTATGATTGTGGCTATATTAGCAATATCCGTGATGCTGGGGGCTAAATCACTAAGAACAGTTCCCTCAAAACTCAATACTATTTGCCCAGAAGCCGGCACATCAAGAGAAGGCCAGGTGATCGTGTTGCCTGCCACACTTCCGGCATGGCTTACCGCACTGATATTGGTCAGTTGAGCGGGGACAACATCCGACACAGCAACACCAGTCACAGCCTCCGCATTAGGGTTTGTCATCGTGATCTGGTAGGTGATAACGTCTCCTGGTCTCACATTCGTGGGATCCCCCACTATGGATTTTGCCGCAGTGAGCCCTCCAATAAATGTGGTCGTTGTGTTTGCCAGTATGTTGTTACATGCGCCTCCCAAGCCGTTGTCCGCGCATTCGAAATACGGATTTGTTGGCAACGTCTCCAGATCTTGGTTGGTTGCATCTGGATCGGTCACATCGTATGGCCTCAATATCGTGGCTTCGACTTCCATATCGCCTGCGACCATCAGGCCGGTCACTATTCCCGTAAAGGTGTAGGTTAGTTGGCAACCGCTAGGCAAGTCCAGTGCAGACGAAAACGTATTGCTCGTCGCATCGTAGGTGATGTCTGCCGCTTGCGTGCCGCACCCACCCCCATCAAATACAGGCACAAAACCCGTGGGGTCAAAACCAGCAGGAACCGTAAAAGTAAATGGCGCACCTACGACATTACTTGGCCCGTCGCTGCCAACTTTGACCGTATAGGTCAATTCATCGCCCACTCGCACGGATGTTTTATCGGCTGTAATCTCGGCAATTTTTAAATCGGCAATTTTAACTAGCACGTCGGAACCTACGCTGACCGCTTCGCCGAGAATGAATGTCCAGGTATCGATCGATTTGTTATCTCCAAACTGGCCACTTGTGCCAGTTCCCCCTACTCCCCAAACATGGCCATTGGCGTTGCTGCTCACTCCGATACTATTCGCCGGGGGCAAATGGCTATTATTTTTGGGGTTCGGATTACTGCCGTTGTTGCCTGACACATTAGGGATACCTGTATCGTTCCAATACACGACATCTGATTTGACTACTTCGTTGCCAGCGCTACTAAGCACCTCATGGTCCAAAAGTTCGACGATGGTGCCGAACCGGTTATATTCCATGTCAAAAAACGGGAAATGAACCTCGGCTCCCTGCAACTGCACGGTCACCGTTGCCGGCACAGCGCCATGGGGCAGTGGGTTGCCGTCGCCGTCGAGGCCATCCCAAAAGATATTGTTTTCGCCAGAAACCGACATGCCCGTGAGGGTGCGCGTAGCAAAAGCCGCTGACGCTTCGGCACTTTTTATCACCACGGTGTACTGCCCCTGGGCGCCCGCCACAAACCGGACAAACCCGCCCTTGTTGCTCACCTGCCCTACCGTGCCGTCCACGCCAACGAGTTCAATACCGGAAACATCGGGGCTAATCACGGTATTCTTCAACCACGTAGTGCCGCCTGGCACCGCCCCGCTTGCTTGGGTTGGCAGGTCGTCAGCCGGCAAGGTGTAGAACATTTTATGGGTAATATGCCGTTCGGTATCCGCACTATTTGGATTATGGACACGGCCTGCTAAGGCACTCGCTTGGGTTGAATTGATGCTGTTGTACGAAGGTTCCTGCGTCACTGGGTCAACGAAGCCGTTGTTGTTGACGTAGAAGGTGAAATACATGCCGTTATTGCCATTATTATCCACCCGATAGATATAACCATCTTTCGTCAACACGTATATAACCCCCTCAAAACCCGTCGTGTTGGGACTGTTTGTACCGTTGGACAGATTCAATACGTTGGTGTATACACGCCCTTTAATAAATCCATCATTAGTTTCGTTGATGACCGAAACGTCCCAGGCCATGATGCCCGTGTTTCCCTGTGTCCAATTCGCATTGGCATCGACCGAGCTGCTGGGTGCATTAGCCCCCCTAGCCACAAACTCGACTCGATAAATCCCGTCCTCGGCTACCTCATGATACAAGGGCTCGTATCGGTTCCCTCCCGCGCCTTGCCCAAATAATCGCGGCCCCGCTAGCTCAGCTGCGCGGTTGCTAATCTGCCCGGCAACGGTGTTATCATTCACAAGCAGCGTACCGTCAGGCGCATACAGCCTAATCCTGGAATTGCCACCATTATTTTGGGCGCTGGATGCCATGGTGATCCTTTCGCCCGCTTTCGCATAAACATAGTGGAAGCCTTCATTAGGGAATGGCCAAGATTGGGGCGTCGTAGAGCCAGTATATAACATCGCTCTTCTACCCGTTTTTCCACTCGGATATAAGTCGCGAGAACCATCTGCAAGGACGTTGAGGCTTCCCAGCACACCGACTACGACTAGGCCTAAAAGCAAGAGTTGTTTGTAGATTTTCTTCATGTTTTTTTAAGAGGTATGTCGTTTATTTGGTCTCAATCATTTCCTACACATCTGGCATTCCGGCGATTCACTGCACGATTTCCCTGATGAATAGTACGCGGATTTGATTAGGCCTACATGTCAGGGGCGACTAGGCCCATGCGCTTTCCCGTTATCGGTTGCTGAGGCTCGGCGGATCGGATTAGCACTGTATGAGGCGTCAGCGTACTGGCTGATTTCACGGCTCGACATACAGCTTATTTTAGCTTGTACTATTCCATCCAACATGGCGTTTTATTGATGCCTCTTTATTGGGCGCGTTACGTTCTGTAGGCAGGTCATTTATCAACCCATCTTGTTTAAATCGACGGCGAAGCTACACAGGCAGACCATGAAACAGAAGTGTATGGCTTGCCAAATGACGGAAAATGACAAGCGAAAACAAAGACCTAACTAACTGATAATAAGAAATAAATGCAGATTAATCATAAATTTCAGCACGGTAGTGCTATCGCTCTTTTTTGCTAAGGAAGGGCTCAGGAATAGCATGTCTATGCTATCATCACCACAAAGGCCGCATGATTTTGGGACGCCAAAATCCAACCCCACGGCAAGACATCGCCGCGGCTATGCATGACGTTTGGGCAACTGTTTCAATACTGGAAAAACCTGGGCATCCAAAGACTCAGCCCCCTCTTTTTGGCTCCGTATTCGATCAGATATGACGTGGAAAAACGAACGGGTTACGAAGGAAGCGACACCAATCCTCGCTAAACTGCCGCCAGTCAGTAAGTAAACTGGGAGAGTGGCGACACAAGCTTTTAGAAACACGCTTGGCGAAACGCATATCGAACTGTTTCACCTTATCTGCATATGTATGGAAGCGTGCTGTGGCTGGCACATAGTTTGCCTTAGAGTGGCACTGCAAACCGCGATTCCTTCGCTAGGGCCATCATTTGCAGACGCGTGATGGACGAGAAACCCCACTCGATCACATTTCTACCAGACTTACGCCCGTTTGTGTTTTTTGTTGCCCTTTTTTGAGGTATTGGATGAAAGTAGACGGCGACAGGCCTGTTACGCTTTTGAATACGGTAGTGAACTTTCCGTGGGAGGAAAACCCCGCATCTTCTGCCATGTAGCTTATTTTGTACTTCAAATACTGTGGGTCGGTTTTCATTTGGTTAATCACGTACGCTATGCGAAGGGTATTGATATAGGTATTAAAATCTTTCTTCTTGTCGTTGTTGATAACGTGCGACAAATACTTGATATTGGTTTTCATATTAACGGCGAGCTTCGCAATCGAGATGCTGCGATCCGTGAAGTCTTTGCCCGTTTCAAATCGTTGGAGCTTTTCCAATAATTCCAACCGGATGGCCTTGGGCAAGACTTCACGATCGGGTTCAGTCTCCTTTCCTGCCGTAGAATTAGGCGGGCTGTTTTCCTTTATGTCCTCCTTCTCCATTCGTTGCAAGAGCGCTTGAAACCGACGGTACTTCTTTCGTTGTACAAGCATATATATTGCGACCGCTATTCCGGCAAGCCCAAGGGCGATACCGGCCATTAGCAAGGTTTTTTGCCTTGACGCTGCCTCACGTTCCAGCAGTGCCTGCGTCTTGGCCATTTCCATGTCCGTGTATACGCGATGGTTGGCTTGGTTAGCATGCGATACCGCTAAGTACCGTTCATTATATACCACAAAGGCTTCCATATCCCCTACGGCATGGTAGTAATCTGCCAAATTTTTGTAAACGCTCACTACGAGGTTTGGAAACTTGCTCGCCTCCGCAATCTCCAATGCCTTTTTCAAATGGTCAAATGCTTCGACACGATTGTGCTGCAACAAAAACACACGTCCCAAACCGCTATGCACCAATCCTTTTAAGGGCGTATTCGCATCAGTCGCTTCATCGGAAACGTGGAGTGCTTTATGGAAATGGTGCAGTGCAGAGTCTAACTGGCCGAGGTTTGTGTAACACACGCCCATTCGCTCTTCGTTTTGTATTAGCCCAAAACTCCGAGCCGCCGACGGCGGCACCTGCTCAAAGAGGGAACTCGCCTGTATGAAATGGGCAATGGCCTGTTCGTAATTATTCTCGGCGATATCATAAAAGCCCATTTCCTGGTAAACCTGTCCCTTGAAATGGCTTACCGCTTCGGGGGTTTCCATCTGGTCGCTTGCCTTTAAGCCCTGTGCCAAGTATTTACGCCCTTGCGCTAAAAGCCCCATCTCCCTGTATTGGGTAGATAGTACACCATATATACGGGCTTGCCAAGCATAAATCCTCGATCGTTCGGCGATACGGGAGGCACGTGTAGCATAATGTATCACAGAGTC
>CAYUIZ010000151.1:0-6446 GCA_964444885.1 uncultured Sphingobacteriaceae bacterium
CCAAACACCTCGATGGTCATCAGGTTGCCGACCTTGCAGCACCGGCATTTCCTGAGCAGGGGCCACCATGTGGATATTACGGTTCGAATGATGCCAACTATTGCGGTTCGATTTGTGCCATTCTGGCTTGACGTAGCAAGGCATTAACATATTGCTACAACAGCCCCATCAAATCATGTTTGCTTAGCTGCTTCAGCATGTTGTTATCCGTATGGATGAGGTCTTCGGCCAGCTGGCGTTTCCGTTGCTGCAGTTCCATTATTTTTTCTTCGATGGAGTCGGGCGTGATGAACCGGACGGCAACCACGTTGTTTTTCTGCCCGATGCGATAGGCCCGGTCGATTGCTTGATTTTCGACCGCAGGATTCCACCAGGGATCGATCATGAAAACATATTCTGCTTGTGTCAGATTCAGGCCTGTGCCGCCTGCTTTCAAGCTGATGAGAAAGACACGGATACGTTCGTCTTCTTGAAAAAGCTGTACTTGTTCTTCCCGTTTTTTCGTTTTTCCGGTCAGGTAGGCATAGCCAATGTTTTTCTGTTCCAATTGCAGTTTGATGAGATCGAGCATGCCCACAAATTGGGAGAAGATGAGGATTTTATGTGCGTCCTTCAACGTATCCACCTGCGCCGCTATTTCTTCCAATTTTGCCGATTGGTCACCATAATATTCGTTGTCGGAAAGCAGGGCGGGCGAATTGCAGATCTGACGCATCTTTGTCAATCCTTGCAAGATATGCAGGCTGGACGAATGGAGCTCATCGTCGTCCATACCTGACAAGTACTTTTGGAATTCGTACTTATACGTGTCGTATACCCGCTTTTGCGCTATTCCCATTTCACAATAAACGACCATCTCGGTCTTCTCGGGAAGCTCCTTGGCGACTTGTTTTTTCGTTCGTCGCAACACAAATGGATGGATCTTCCTTTGCAGTTCTTGGGCTCGTTTGCCATCTCGAAATTTGTCAATCGGCGTCGAATAGTCGTCTGCAAACCGCTTGGCACTCCCCAACAATCCCGGCAGTGCAAAAGAGAGCTGCGCGTAGAGGTCAAAGGTGTTGTTTTCCACGGGTGTTCCGGTGAGTACGAGGCGCTGCCTTCCACTTAGTAGACGAACGGCCTTGTACCGTTTGGAATCGGGGTTTTTGATCGCCTGCGATTCATCCAATACGATGATGTTGAACGTCTGCGTTTTTAAGAAGGTGATATCCGAAAGTAAGGTACCGTAGGTGGTCAGCACCAAGTCGTATTTGCTGATATCAACCTCATCCGTTTTTCTTTTGGCCCCGTATAGCACGTGGTATTTGAGATGTGGGGCAAATTTCTCCAGCTCCTTTTGCCAATTGAAAAGAAGTGATGTGGGTACGATGATCAGATTGGTTTGTGTATTGCCTTTTTCGTGCTGTGCCAGAAAATAGGCGATGACCTGGACGGTTTTTCCCAAACCCATATCGTCTGCAAGACAGCCGCCAAACCCAAATTCGTCGAGAAAATTCAACCAATTTAGCCCTTCCTTTTGGTAATCCCTAAGGGTGGCTTTGAGTTTTTTGGGGATGGTGACCGTGCTGATGGCGTGGAAGTCGCTGAGTTTTTGTTTGTACTGCTGTATCTCCAATTGGACTTCCTGTGACAGTATTTCCCGTTCGAATAGCTCGTCGATCAGCTGAAAATTGCTTTTGTGTGTGCGGATTACATCCGCTTTGATTTCTCCGGAGCGGAAATAATGATTGAATTTTTCTATCCACTCTTGCGGAAGAATACCTTTCGTCCCGTCCCCCAACTCGATGTAGCGGCTTTTATTGGCGATGGACTTCTGAATCTGCTTGAGGGTGACTTTCTGCTTGCCAAACGCGATATCCGCATGAATGTCAAACCAATCGATGCCCGACTGCACGGAGGTGCGAATTTTGATCGGGTGCTGGTTGTAGTTGTTGTTTTTTAGGTCGTTGAATCCCATGATGGAGAATCCCTCAGCGCGCCATGCTTCGAACGCATTGATGAACCAGCCTTCGTCTAGAAATTCCCGCTTGTGTAAGTAGTAAAACTCGGTCTGTGGCCAATTGTTAAAGCTCGGATGCCGGGCTTGTATCGATCGGACGAATTGATGTTCGGCGATTTCATTACGTTCGACTGTGGATAACGAGCCATCCGGATTGGTGCTGTACACCGTTTTTTTGGATAGCAAAGGCACCTCGACGTCACCATACGCGATCGCCGGTGTAAGGAGGACAAAATCGCCCGATTCGGACAGGTAGATGATCGGATCGGATACGACGTCCAGCGAACGATCTTTGATGAGCTTCTTGGATGCCGGCTTGATAAAACTATAGGAAACGCTGACCTTGTTTTCCAATTGATCCAAAAACTCCTTTTTGAACGAGTGGAATTGCTCGTGCTGCAAGTAGATTTCGTGGCTGTGCTCTTTGAAAAAACGCAACACCTTCCCTTCGGTTTCATTGCTCAAGCGATAAAGGCTGTCTTTGAAGATAATGACGCTACCATAACGCTCGATGTTTTTGGAACTGGTGCTGTTGGTGGCGGTTTGCACCTGACAGCGCATGATATAGAACTCGTCTTTTTGCTTGACTTTGATCGCTATTTTGGGAGAGCCTTCCGCTATGGTCAATGGAGAGAGCTTTTTTGGGGTAATTTTGCCGTAGGACCAGGGTTCGTTCAACAGGTAGAAATCCAGACCCATGGGGTTTCGGAGGATATCATGGATGTCTTTATCATGTACATCGCTGTGATCCATTGCCAATAGCGCTGCATAAAACAAAAGCTCTTCCTGGTTACTTGTAGACCTTAATTTCTCTTGCACGGCAAGGGTGTCGATCGGAGATTTTATTTCTCCGGCCTTGGTGAGCGGTGCTTCGACGAGTTTGAATTTTGGTTGATCACTGTAGGGGCTTAACGTCAGGATGACAAACGCCTTCTTCGGGATATCGGGATTGCTTGGCAATTGGAAGTCGGGCAATAGTGCTCGCTTCATGGCCGATTTTGCCTGATGGGTATAGGGCAGGAACTGAAATTTCGGGGCTACGTAAACGCGGCCGTGCTGGAGGTAGATCTTGAAGTAATTATCGGGTTCTGTGATTGTGCCCCAACCATTGTCATCAGTTTTCATCATGAGCAATGCTTGACGTGAATCCGTGTCAAATGAGAGCTGCAATACGGGATTAGCCAGTATTTCGAGCAAAACAAAATGCAGGTGCGGGCAGAGTTTCCGGTGCTGCTTGTTGCAGGTGCACGTCAGGTGGATTTCCCCTTCACGTTGTTCAATGTTGAGCGTCTGTTGTTGTCCGGTATAGTTGTCCGATACAACGCCTTTGAACAGCTGGGGTTCGAAATCAGCTGACGGAAGATCGAAGGCACTGCCCCACGATTTTTTCTTGGGTAGGGGCAACGAAATCTGTTGGATGTAGGCCTTGGAGAGGTCGAGAACAGATGGTCTCGACAAGATAAAGCGATTCCCATCTTTGGTTAATAAATCCATTGCCAACTCGTCGTCTACAGATGAAGTTGCTGGCGGTTGCGGGTCAGCCAATAGCTTATCGGCATAGACCATGACATGGACGACGTGCTTGCAATACCCGCCATAATCGTAGGGGCAATTGCATTGTGCCAATCGCACTTTCTGATCGTTGAATTCTATTTTTACCGTATAGCTTCGACTGCCTTTGACGATGGCGTGGATATAATTGTCTTCGATCTCGATCTCCTTTATGTCGGAATCCGTATAGCGCTGACGGGATTTACTGGTCGTGTAGTTTTTTATAAATGTGTCAAAAGGTTTGAACCCTAATTTCATTGCAATTCGCTCATTTAGTCTTTACTAATCAATGCCGATTATTTGTGAGCAAAATACAAAATAGTACGGTACAGTGCGAGAGAATTTTCACACAAGCATGGACAATTTATAGTGAAAATACGCCTGTATTGAACTTGATAAGCCGAGTTGGACCCATATTCTTGGTGGAAATACCACCCTGCTAAAACTTACCCAAAACAACTTTTTTAATGCAACCAACAAGCGCCTGCTTCGGTGGTATTGAAGTGCCGTGACCAGGCAATAGAACAAAGCGAAGCAGAAAATTGTATTATCAGTAGTATTCATAGCCAAATCGCATAAGGACGTGTTGCATTATCGACTCAAAGGCAAACAGCGTTTGGCTCAATGGCGGGTTTATTGCTTACATTCAACAAGGGTTCTTCGAATGAACTTTTGTCCTAGCCCGCTCCACAACGCCAAGCCCCAACACGTCACCTGCACGTGTAAAACGACTCTTTAAAGATCTAACAAACCAAAGAACATGAAAAAATATACCTGTCCCATGCACTTGCAAGTGATGAAGGACGAACCGGGAAAATGTCCGCTCTGTGGAATGGATTTGGTACCAATGGGTGGCGGTAAGAATGAAACGCATAGCCATCACGACCCCAGCGAACATGCGCATCATAGCGAAGACCATAGCGATCATTCAGAAACGGGCCACGACAAACACGAAGGACATCATACGCAGAATTTTCTCAAAAGATTTTGGGTGAGTTTGATCATTACCGCTCCCATTTTGCTGTTATCGCAAATGATACAGGAATGGTTTGGCTTTAGCATTTCCTTTCCGGGTGATCAATATCTATTGTTGGTATTGGGAACGATCATCTACGTTTATGGCGGAATGCCTTTCCTGAAAGGAATGGTGGGCGAAATGAAAGCCAAAGCTATTGGGATGATGACCCTGGTGGCCATCGCTATTTCGGTGTCCTATTTCTATTCGGTTGCCGTTGTTTTTGGTTTGCCCGGTATGGATTTCTTTTGGGAGTTGGCGACCCTAATCGTGATTATGCTGTTAGGGCATTGGCTGGAAATGCGCTCTACCATGGCGGCTTCCAAAGCCTTGCAGTCATTGGTGGCACTTTTACCAAACGATGTGACCGTTGAACGGCAAGGAGAAGCCATTAAAATAAAACTCGAAGAACTGAAAAAAGGTGAAACCATCATCATTAAACCCGGTGAAAAAATTCCGGCTGATGGCTTGGTGATCGATGGCGTTTCGTATGTCAACGAAAGTATGCTAACGGGCGAAAGCGTTCCTGTTAAAAAAGAAGCGGCTGGAAACGTGATTGCAGGCTCGATCAATGGTGAGGGGGCTTTGCGCGTTACGGCCACCGGAGTGGGCAAAGACAGTTACCTCAATAAAGTAATTAATTTGGTTCAGGAAGCACAAGTCGCAAAATCGAATACCCAAAACCTGGCCGATAAAGTAGCCAAATGGCTTACCTATACGGCTATTGCCGTGGGTGTAGCTACGTTTACCTATTGGTTCGGCAGCAGCAGAGATATCGCTTTTTCATTAGAAAGAATGGTAACGGTCATGGTTACGGCCTGTCCACACGCTTTGGGTGTCGCTATTCCCTTGGTGGTGGCCATTTCCACCACGCTTTCGGCCACCAATGGTTTGCTTATTCGCAACCGAACTGCTCTTGAAACGACCCGAAAATTATCCACCATTATTTTTGACAAAACAGGCACATTGACCCAAGGTTCGCACGCCGTTGAAAGGGTTATTCCATTAACCGACACCTATTCGGCCGATGAAATGATCCAATATGCGGCAGCCGTTCAGCAATATTCCGAACACCACATCGCGAAAGGCACCCTGAAAACCTTAAGAGAACGAAATCTGGAGCTGTGGAAGTCGGAAAACTTCAGCTACATGGCCGGTATTGGTGTAAAAGCGATCGTAAACGGAAAAGAAGTGGTGGCGGCAGGGCCCAATTATTTCAAACAGCATAAGCTGACCGTGCCTGAAACACCAACAGCAATCAACCAGAATATTGAAACGGTCAACTATGTCTTTATTGACGGGGAGGCCATCGGGATTATTACCTTGGCAGACAGCATTCGGGAAGGTTCGCAAGAAGCCATCGACGAGCTGCGAAAAATGAACATCAAATCCACTTTGCTAACGGGTGACAATGAAAAAATCGCAGCAGCGGTAGCGGAACAATTAGGAATGGACGGATATATCGCCAATGTATTGCCACACGAAAAGCAGGAGAAAGTGAAGGAGTATCAAGCCCAAGGCGAGGTGGTGGCCATGACCGGCGATGGAGTGAATGATGCTCCCGCGTTGGCTCAGGCAGACGTCGGGATTGCGGTAGGTTCAGGTACCGATGTGGCCGCCGAAACAGCCGATATTATTTTGGTAAACAGCGACCCCAGAGATGTGGTCCAACTGGTTGGCTTTGGTAAGCGGACTTATAAAAAGATGGTTCAAAATCTCCTTTGGGCGGTTGGTTACAACGTGATTGCAATACCACTTGCCGCAGGTGTGCTTTATCCCCATTTTATACTCAGTCCGGCAATGGGTGCGGTATTGATGAGTGTGAGTACGATTGTGGTTGCCCTTAATGCAAGCCTTTTGAAAATTAATAAATGACAGGAC
>CAYUIZ010000152.1:0-6243 GCA_964444885.1 uncultured Sphingobacteriaceae bacterium
ACGCTGCACTCAAAAAAACCGTGGAACAACTTGTACAGCATACGCAGGATTCGCTCAACACGATTACCACGTACCTGTTGCCGGCGAGGCTGACCCTGGCCGGCACAGCAGCGCCCGTGGTCGTCGAGCCCCGTCCGGAGGAGGAAACGGTCCTTGTCGAGCAGGATACCATCGTCCGAAAACGGCGTTCGCTTTTCCGCCGTATTTTCAACTCCCGCGACGACACGATTGTCGTAGACGTAAAGACCACACGCATCGCGAAAGCCGCCGACCCGACAGAAACTACGCGATCCACAACACTAATATCCACCCAACAAGCTGATTTGGCGGCCTTGCGGCATTCGTTTGGGCGCCTGCAGGAGAAAGAGCGGGAGCTCGTCAACGCCAACTACGCCTTGCTCAACAGCGTGCGGGCGGGCATTGAGCAAATACGGCTGATGAAAATAAATGCCGACCGTTTAACGGAAAAGCAGGATTTCGACCGTTACCGGGCGAACACCAACCTCTACAACAATCAGCTCGTTTTGCTGCTTTGCTTGATGTTAGCCATGGTCGTTATTCTGTGGTATTACATACGGCGCGTCACCATCAACGAAGTAGCGCTCGAGAATGAACGGAAACACGTGGAAAAGCTGGCTGAAGAAAAGAGTGCCATCCTCGCTGGTATCAGCCACGAAATACGCACGCCGCTGAGCTCCCTGTTGGGTACCGTAGACCTCATTCGCAACGACGAGGGGTTATATCATGGCCCCCGCGGCGCAGACCGGAAAAACATCCTGGACTCGTCCTACCTCAATCTCGTGGCGATCAACGATACGGTCACCGATATTCTCAACCTCAGCCGGCTCGAGGCAGGGAACGGCGAGCTGGAGAAAGCCAGGTTTGCGCCGGCCAAAACGTTTCATACGGTGCTCGCCCTGCACAGCAAGCTGGCTGAAGCCAAAGCGGTGGAATTGCGTGCGGACATTCAGATTGATTCCGAACTTACGGTGCTTGGCAACGAATTCCGGATCAAGCAAATCACGTCTAACCTGGTAGGCAATGCGATCAAATACACGCAGAAAGGCCACGTGCTTCTCAGCACCAAAATTGTGGGCACGAGCGATGAGGGCATGTTGCGCATCACGGTTAAGGATACGGGTATCGGCATCCCGGCCAAGCATCTCCGCCACGTGTTCCGCAAGTACTACACCGTGGATGAGCCAAAAACATTGTCCGGTTTCGGACTGGGGCTCTACATTACCAAGCTGCTAACGGATGAGTTAGCGGGTACGATCAAGGTATCTAGCGAAATAGGTAAAGGAACGACTTTTCGGGTCGACATCCCCCTATCCGACCATGAGCCCGTGCAAGCCGCTACCGAACCTTCTGCAGACGACCTTGGACCAGCAACCCTTCCGGAAAGCATCCGTTACCTCATCGTCGACGACAATCCGGTGAATCTGCTATTTATCAAACAGTTTCTGAGCGATCAAAAGCACGTAGAGACCACCCAGAATCCGGCTGAGGTGCTCGCCCTGCTCGCTGCGCAACCGTTTGATGTAGTCATTACCGACATCAATATGCCGGGCCTCAACGGCTGGCAATTACTCGATGCCATTAAATCATCGGGAAAATACCCCGATCTGAAAATTATTGCGCTTTCTGCCGACACCTCGGCCTTAAAAAGCCAACATCGTGAGCGGGAGACTGCAGCCGCCTTTGATGGCATTATCCCCAAGCCGTTTACGGAAACTGACTTTGCACGAGCCGTACTGCGCGCGCTGGGGTCCGCATACCGAACGTACGACGCATAACCTCATTCGACCTCGGCTCAAGGCCTCCGCATCCGCCATCGGAACACAAACCGAATTAAAAAAAGCTACTCCCTCAAGCCTACTATGTGTGCCTGAAGGAGTAGCCTCCGACTGGGTGTACCAGCGCGTGCTGGCTTAAATGGATTTGCTAGCCGTTCCCCCTTTTTTGCTATCTACCGTGACGGTGAAATTGCTACCGCCGCGTACGAGCCAGCGTACCGTGACGTGGCTGTTGCCGGGGATATTGGCGACGCGTATATTCGCCGGATCGTTGCGTTGTTCAGTCGTCAGGCCCAGATCGCGGTTATCGACGACCATACCGCTGAGCACCTTGCCCCCAGAAAGGGTGATAATATTCGGCACTTCGATCTTGTTCTGGACATCCACGCTCGCGTGGGTAGGTATCAGCCGGGAATTGGTCACCACGGCTGTCACTTCTTTGAGCCCCGAGCCCAGTTCCTTCACTTCGATTTCAGCGACATCCAGTTTGGGCGTATTGAACGCATGGTACAGCGTGAACGCCATATTGCGGTGCGCATCGCTCTCCAGCAGGAAGCCGGGATGCAGACGACCATAAGTTTTCTTGAATCCGCCGATTTCGATCTCGCCGTAGTGCGGATGGTCGAAAGGCTTCCAATCCACGAACCCATCCCCCATCAGCAGGTACTGATCGAAAGCGTACTGGTCGCCTTGGCGGTCATCGCTTTCGCGCTGATGGTTTAAAAGATAGGAAGTCCACAGCTCGTTACAAAAAACGAAAATACCACGGGCTGCATACATCCAGTCGAGTTGCCCGCCGTACACGGAATACAAGTCCTTATATACCACCAGATAGTTATATCCGGGGATAATCTGCTCGCCTTTGCGCCCCAGCGCATCATACACGGCCAAGTCTTGGCGGCTGTAGGTGCTTTCGTCCTCTTGCGCCCCCGGCCCACGCAGGATCATACCGCCCATGTTGTGGTAGTTTTGCCCAGCGGCAATGTTCGGCTTGCTCATAATAAAGTCCGCCACCGCGCGGTTTTCAGGCAAGGAGAAGGGATATTTGTAGGCACCGCGCTGCACGTAGTTCGGTTGCCAGTTCCATCCCCAGTCGCGGTTAGGGTCGTAGGCGCCTTCACCATCCTCGTTGATCAGCCCATCGCCATCGTTGTCGATCCCTTCAAAGCCGAGCAGCTCGTACTCGCCTTGTTGCCCTTCCGCCACGCGAACCATGCGGCGCGGATCCTTAGTGTCCGGAATAAACTGGCCATAGGGTGACTTGCGGCGCATCATGACGATGTGCCCGTCGCCGTCCAAGTCGTCAAAATCATCTTCGTTGTACGCGCCGTCCCGGTCATTGTCGATCGGAATCATGCCCGAGCGCGAGGAATTTTGCGTATTGGGACGATGGATGAAATGGTCGCGCGCATCTGGGTTAATGGAGGGCGCGATGTAAAATGTTTTTTCAGCGAGAAGCTGCCGTACGAACTTATTGCCGGCAGCGTGCATTTCGGCCAAGTACCAAATGGTATAGAGACAAAACTCGCTGGTTTGGATTTCGTTAGCGTGGATACCCCCATCAATATACATCGCAGGTTTTCTGTCGGGATCACCGACGGTCCGGTCTGACACGGTAATCACCCAGATATCCCGTCCTTCAAAGGATTTGCCGACCGAGGCGACCTGCACCAGGTCCGGATGGGCTTGTTGCAGTTGCTGGTAAAACTCCGCCAAGGCGGTGTTGTCGTAATAGCGATTCCATGTGATCGGCACTTTGGGATTATGAGGCGTACCGACGGCCGCTAGAATATTTTCGGGCTTTTGCGACCACACCGGGGCAACCGCCAGCACGAATACGAAAATAGAGACTAAAATAGATTTGACGTACATGGTGATTGACGATTTAAAGTGATACTTCAACTGATTTGCTTCCGGTATGTGCGCTGCCTGCCTCGATCGTAACCGAGCCGGTTCCCTGGATCAGCCAAGTCAGCTCATGGTACCCTCTACCTGTAATCTGGCCGATGGTTTGCGACGGCCGCCCGCTGACAACCGACTGGTTGCCCGAGGTATTGACCTTTATGGCTACATGTTTCAGGAAGTAGCTTTGCTCCCCCGGTGCAGCCAGGATAGGCAATTGCCCGGCGTTGAATACCTGCAAGGTGACACGGGTAAGCTGGTTGTCGACTTTCTCTGTCCGCACGTTGACAATATCAATCCGTGGGGCTTGATGCGCGAGCGTCACCAAAAAATCAGTGTGCGACGCAACGATATCGCCCACCAGCGCATAAGGAGGGTTGTGCAGCACGAACGGATGCAGCCCGCCTACTTCCACCTGTTTGCCGGGAAAGTCCGGATGATCGACGGTTTTCCAATCGGCGAAGGTGTTGGTAATGCCCGTAGATTCAGCCCATTTCAGGTAATTGGCTACCGGATCATCGCTGCCTCCTGCCGCTCCTCGGCTTGCGCCTCCCCGCTCGGCATCGGCGGCGGGCTTAGGCACCCACCATCCCGGGGTGGCGAAGCTGTAGCGGCCGTAGTGGTAATAGGCCCAGTCGACAAAATTGCCGTTGCCGGCCGTCGTTTTGGGCGCGTCCTTCGCACCAACGATCCGGTTATATTGCTCGGATACGAAAGCGCTGACGTTAGCGTCCTGCTGGGACCAGTCGGTCAGCCGGCGCCCACCCATGCGGAAGGCCTGTCCCGGTGTTGTGGCAGGCGCGGCGCTTCGGCCGGCTTGCTCAGGCGTCGACAGGTTGTTGTGCGGCCCGAATGATACAACGGCGTACACGTTGAACGCATCATACAGAAAATCGAATAATGCACGGTTTTCGACTTCGGACACCGCGTGCTCTCCCGAGCCAGGCTGGAAATTCTTATAATTATACGTTGCGTTCTTATTAAAATGCACGCCGCCTTCGCCGTCTTCATTGAATGCGCCGTCCTTATCATTGTCGATACCTTCGGAAAACACGAGGTACTGGCCGGTCTGGCCTTTTGCCGGGTCTGCCTTGATCATCGAGCGCACTTCGCTCGGGTTAGGCAAGAAATTGCCGGTCGGATCCAGCACGCGGATGGTCGTTATTTTTCCGTCGCCGTCGAGGTCCTCATAGCCGTCCTCATTCGTTTGGCCGTCCCGGTCATCGTCTGTGGGACGGGCATTGCCGCTTCGCTCATATTGCAAGGCCGCAAAATACTGTTCGGTAGCGTCCGGGCTCATATTCGGAAACACATAAAACGTTTGGGTTTCCAGAAGTTGCCGTACGCTATCCTGCTGCGCATTGGCCAGTAGGTTCTCGGCAAATCCGATCGCCAGCTCGACACCCAGTAGATGCTTGCCGTCGACACCGCCGACCACGGCTAACGCCGGCTTTTGGTCAGTTTGGCCCGCACCGATGGTGACCAGCCAAATATCCGAGCCGCCTAGGGTTTTGGTTAAAGACTGTGTCTTGACAAATTGGGGATAGGTTTTGCCGAGCGCGGCGACGCGTTGTGCCAAGCGTTGCCGGTCGCTGTAATCTGCTTGGGCGAGGGCTTGGCCAAAGCATAGAATCACTGCGCACAGTGACAATAAGGCTCTTCTCATGTTCTCGTTGTTTTTTTGGTCGGTGCTAATTTAGATAAAAATCGCAAATAGGCTACGGGGGTGCCAATCATGCGACACGAATGTTACAGGAAGCCCGAAACACCTGAAAACGACACACAAAAATCATACATGTTGCCGTCCGGAAATTGAGGAAAATACCCTACCTTTCGGCATGTCATGGTTATTGGACAAATTACGCGGACGCCGCCGCATCGGCCTGTCACTTTCGGGCGGTGGGATGCGAGGATTCGGGCACATTGGGGTCGTCCAAGCGCTGGAAGAGCACGGCTATAGGCCGGAGGTCATCGCTGGCAGCAGCGCGGGGGCCATCGTGGGCGCACTGTACGCTGCAGGACATTCGCCACAGGCCATGCTTGAAATCGCCGAAGCGCACAACCTGTTCCCAGCTACGGCCTTTCGCTTGCGCACGACAGGCTTTTTAGACACGAAGTTCCTTTCGGACATCTTTCGGAAATACATTCCCGAAAATTCGTTCGAGGCTTTGCGGCTCCCCCTCTACGTAGCCACAACCAACATCAACACAGGCCAGGTGGCCTACGTCAGCCAAGGTCCGCTTGACGTCGCCCTGCTTGCTTCTTCCAGCGTGCCACTGGTATTCGCGCCCATACAGCGCGACGACGGCCCGTACTACGACGGTGGCATCCTCGACAACCTACCCATCGAGCCGCTCCGTCGCCGTTGCAATATGCTCATAGGCGTCAATGTGAATGCCTTGGATGATGTCAAGGGCGTAGAAATGACACCGATTAAGACCATCGACCGTATTGTCCATTTGGCCCTGAGCCAATCGGTGCGCCAAAATGCCAAACGTTGCGACCTTTATATCGAACCGCCAGGCATGCTCCAGTTCGGCATGTT
>CAYUIZ010000153.1:0-4158 GCA_964444885.1 uncultured Sphingobacteriaceae bacterium
CCGTGGGCGTCGCCGTCGGCAATAATGGGCAGTTTGCCCACCCAGCGTTCGTGGTTACGTGACGAAGACTTCGAATACTATACAGGAAATGTCTATTCGAGCGATGTTATGACCGAGTATGCACTTCAATTCATCGACGACAACAAGGACGAGCCATTCTTCCTATACCTTCCTTTTACCCAGCCCCACGTTTCCTTACAAGCGCCACAACATTATATCGACCAGTATATCGGCACGTTCGAAAACGAGCAGCCATACTACGGCGACCGAGGCTATGCGGCCACGAAATATCCGCTATCTACCTATGCCGCAATGATCACCTACATGGATGACCAAATAGGGAAAGTAATGGACAAAGTCAAAGCGCTGGGATTGGATGAAAATACGATTATCATGTTTTCCAGTGACAACGGCCCGTCGTCCGCAGGCGGGACAGACACCAAGTTCTTCAATAGTACCGCGGGTCTTCGCGGGCAAAAGGCCCAACTGTTTGAGGGCGGTATCCGCCTGCCTTTCCTGGCCCGTTGGCCAGGGCAAATAGAAGCAGGGAGTACCACCGATCTGGTTTCGGCCCAATTCGACCTGATGGCTACCTTGGCGGAATTGACACGGCAAGACCCCGGAAATACCGACGGTGTATCCTTCCTGCCTACCCTGCTCGGAGATACCGCGCGGCAGCAAGAGCGCGAGTATATCTATTGGGAATTTCCCGAACGGACCGGCCAAGTAGCGATCCGCTACGGCAAATGGAAAGGTATAAAAACGAACACCCGGGAAGAAGGGTATGCCAACACGCCGTGGATGCTATTCGATATCGAAAATGACCGAAACGAAACGACGGACTTGGCCGCATACCACCCTGATTTGCTCAAACGTTTCGATGAAATTGTCTTTGAGGAACACCAGCCTGCCCACATCCGGGAATGGGAGATTATCGATCCGAAATTTAATTGATGAGATTCTCGTGCGTACCACGGGGAAAGCGGGGAGCTTGCCTTCAAGAACGAAATCAACGGAAGGCAATCCGCAGACGTGGAATGACGCGTCCCGCTTAGGGATGGTGCGTTCGCTAACACGATTCGCGCTCTCACCTCCACGGATGCCCTGTCCCCAAACGATGGCGCGAGTCCGTCACCCAACCCGTGTAACCACTATTTTCGCCTTGCTCGGATGACGGCTGATCCATGCCTGGTAATTTAGAGTTCTTCCAAATAAATTGTTATGCTTGCATAGTAATTTTTAATGCGTAATTTAGCAGAAACCAATTTTGCTTATGGTAAGCCAAATCGCCTTTGTGGTCTTGTTGGTCGCTGCTCTCGGCTTCGCGGCCTACAATGCGCGTAAAATCATTGGGAATATCCGGCTGGGGAGAGCCCTGCAACGTAGCGACCGGCCCGCCGAACGGCTGAAGACCATGCTGCTTGTCGCCTTTGGGCAGAAAAAAATGTTCAAACGGCCCTTCGCTGCCGTCCTGCACCTGTTTGTTTACGTAGGCTTTGTCATTATCAACGTCGAACTACTGGAAATCGTCATCGACGGGGTTTTCGGCACGCATCGCATCTTCGCCGGCATGGGCGCCCTCTATGGTTTTCTGATTGCTTCTTTCGAATGGCTGGCGCTGCTGGTGATTGTCGGCTGCGTCATCTTCCTGGCTCGGCGAAACGTGGTCCGGCTCGGGCGCTTCTCGGGGCCGGAAATGAAGAAATGGCCCACCACGGACGCTAACTTGATCCTGTGCGCGGAGATTCTCCTCATGGCGGCCTTCCTGACCATGAATGCGGCGGACTTCAAACTTCAGGGCTTGGGCGCTGCGGGATACACCGCTGCCGGCGTGTTTCCGGTCAGCCAGTTCCTCGTGCCCATCCTTCCCGATGCGGTCGATTCGTTGATTTTCATCGAGCGCTTTTGCTGGTGGTTCCACATTGTCGGTATTTTTGCGTTCCTCAATTATTTAGTCGTTTCCAAACACTTGCATATCATGCTGGCGTTCCCGAATACGTATTTTTCAAAATTGGAACCCAAAGGTCAGTTTACGAATATGGATAGCGTCACCAATGAGGTGAAAGCCATGCTCGATCCGTCCTACACCCCGACGGCCATGGACACGCCCGCGCGTTTCGGCGCCAAGGACATCCAGGACCTGACGTGGAAGAACCTGATGGATGCATATTCGTGTACGGAGTGCGGGCGCTGCACAGCCGTATGCCCGGCCAACATCACGGGCAAGCTCCTTTCGCCGCGCAAAATCATGATGGATACCCGCGACCGCATGGAGGAAGTGGGGCGCCAAATTCGGGCAAACAAGGAATACAAAGACGATGGCAAGTCATTGTTGGACAACTATATCACGCGCGAGGAACTTTGGGCCTGTACCACGTGTAATGCGTGTGTGGAGGCCTGTCCGGTAACGATAGACCCGCTCGACATCATCATGGAGCTACGTCGCTTCGCGGTGATGGAAGAGTCGCAGGCGCCCGCCAGCATCAATACCATGTTGGGCAACATCGAAAACAATGGCGCCCCTTGGAAGTATGCCCAGGCGGATCGGGCTAACTGGCGGGAACAATAAAAACGAGACGAATCGCTTACGAACTTAGTATAGAGAGAGATGGCAGCAGAACTTCACATACCGACGGTGGCCGAGCTTCTGGCAAAAGGCGAAGCTCCCGAGATTCTTTTTTGGGTGGGATGCGCGGGTAGCTTCGATGAGCGCGCCCAGCGCATTACACGTGATATTTGCAAGATCCTGCAGCACGTGGGCTTGCGGTACGCCATTCTGGGTGCGGAGGAGAACTGCACCGGTGACCCAGCCAAGCGTGCCGGCAACGAATTCCTCTTCCAGATGCAGGCGATGATGAACATCCAGGTGCTGGACGGCTACGAAATCAAGAAAATCGTCACAGCCTGTCCACACTGTTTTAACACCATTAAAAACGAGTATCCTGCCTTGGGTGGCCACTATGAGGTGATTCACCATACGCAGCTGATTCAGCAACTAATTGATGAGGGCAAACTGAAAACCACGGAGGGCGGCGCGTTTAAGGGCAAACGGATTACCTATCACGATCCCTGCTACCTCGGCCGCGCCAATGAGGTGTACGAGGCGCCACGCAAAGCCTTGGAACAGCTCGACGCCCAGCTGGTGGAGCTCAAGCGTTGCCGAAGCAACGGACTCTGTTGCGGTGCGGGTGGCGCGCAGATGTTTAAGGAACCCGAGCGCGGAAATAAGGACATCAACGTCGAGCGTATCGAAGAGGTTATTGAAGCCCAGGCTGACGTCGTCGCCGCGGCCTGCCCCTTTTGTATGACGATGCTGCGCGACGGCGTGAAGGCCAAGGAAAAGGAGCAGCAAATCGATGTGCTGGACATCGCCGAAATCACCGCCAGGGCCAACGGTTTGTAAAACGGTTGGTTGCTTAACCCAGGTAAACATCCAGCAATCCGTCGGGAAGGTCCACTTCCATGGATTTTCCTTCGCGGTCGATAGCGGTAATGAGGTCTTCGTTAAGCGGAAACATCAGTTCCGTATCGCGATAGGGAACCACGGCTACGTGCTGCTGGGGATATTCGTGGATTTCGGAAATTTCGCCGAGTTCGCCGTGGGTTAGGTCATGCACGGAAAATCCCTTCAGGTCGGTAATACGGAAATCATCGGGATCGCGCTGCGGCCGCTGTGCATTGGGCAGGTAGGCCTTTTTGCGGACGAGGGGCTGGGCTTTGTCGATGTGGTCCACATCCTCCAGAAACAGGAAAGCCGTTTTGTTCGCCTGTGTTTTGTAGGCCTCCACAAAAAAGGGAACCAGCTTATTGTCGATTTCCAAAAAGAGCACATCGAAATCCAGTGCTTGGTAGTCTTCAAATTCGAAAAATAGCTGGAGCTCGCCTTTTAGGCCCCGCGTTTTACTGATGTAGCCGATATAAAAACTATTGTCGATTTCCATGAGTGTGGTTGTAAACGAAAAACACCGTCTCCAGTGGCCAAAACCTACTAAAGACGGTGCTTGATGTATTGTGATGACACCGAAATGCCCCGCTGCCGAGCCTAGGCTTCTTCAGCAGGTTTTTCGTCGTCAGCGGCAGGAGCTGCTTCAGGCGCCTCCGTGGTTGCTTCAGCCACCGGAGCTTCCTCGGTTGCTTCTGCAGTTTCCTCTTCAACTT
>CAYUIZ010000153.1:4258-6213 GCA_964444885.1 uncultured Sphingobacteriaceae bacterium
GTTGCTTCAGCCACCGGAGCTTCCTCGGTTGCTTCTGCAGTTTCCTCTTCAACTTCTTCTGCCGGAGGCGTGTTTTTCGCTTGGATTTCAGCTTCTTTTTCAGCTTTCTTCTTTGCTTCCGCTGCTAATGTAGCTTGCTTGGCTTCTTCTTGGGATTTGGCCAAGTTTTCTTTTTTGCCTTCGATGCGCCCTTCTTTGGCACTTAGCCATTCTTGGAAACGAGCCTCAGCCGTTTCTTCGTCAAAAGCACCTTTCTTCACGCCGCCTTGCAAGTGTTTTTTGTACAAAACACCTTTGTAAGACAGGATAGCACGGGTGGTGTCCGTAGGCTGTGCACCTTTGTTGATCCAATCCAAAGCACGCTCAAAGTTAAGGTCGATCGTGGCTGGATTGGTGTTGGGGTTGTATGAGCCAATACGCTCAATGAACTTGCCATCCCGCGGCGCGCGCGAGTCGGCGACTACGACGTGGTAAAACGGTTTTCCCTTTTTACCGTGTCTTTGCAATCTGATTTTAGTTGCCATTCTTTTTGTTTAAAGTATATGTATCCAACATAGTCCCGGGGCAAATTTTTTGCTGCGGGGCTGCAAATATAACCAAATATTTTGGTATTAGTAATGGCTAAATAACTTTGTTCCAGCGGCAGTCGCCATCCCGGTTACCTAGCAACCCTTGCCCGATACGGGCCGTATCAGGCTGGGGGCGGGCGAATAGTGGCTGGCGGTTGCTTCTGGCGTCATTGTTGTATAGGAATGGCAACATACCGGACAAACCCTGTAAAAACCGCACCGTTTGAACAATGAACTATGGCTATCTTTACGTTTAAGAACGCAATTTTCTTATTTCTGACGCTGTTTACCGCCTCGCCTGTCCTGCTTTTTGGCCAGCAGCAGCGTGCGGCTATCTCGCTCAAGCCCAGTTACGGGTTAGACCTCGCCACAAGTTCCGTGGCCGGCGAACGCAATTTCCAGTACGGCGTACAAGCCACGTACCACCGCTCGTTAACGACATCGGCACAACCCTGGACGCAGCTGCTCAATGCCAAGGGGTTTTCGGTGGGATTGCTGTGGACGAACATGCAACAGATGCATGAATTGGTCGAGGAAGCCGTGTATGACCACGGCCATGCATTTGGCGCGATTGCCGAGGTCGACTTCCAATTGGTGCAACTGGGGGCAGCCAAGCTGTCCTTCGTCCCGGGTCTAGGCTTAAGCTACCTCACCAAAACCATCAATACGCAACCGGCTACCGTCACCGTCGGCAGTCACCTGAATATGGCCTTGTCTGCCGGGCTCCAACTGGAAGTGCCGCTGGGCAACGACCTGAGCCTGCTGGGCGGCGGTAATATCCTGCACTATTCTAACGGAGGCATGCGCGTGCCCAACGGAGGGATCAATACCTTTAATGTATCCCTGGGTTTGAAGCAAGGCTTTGATACCAACTTGCCGGGACACCACACCCGGCCGTCGCGTGCTTTTAAGCATATCGAAGGCAGCAGCGGCGAGCTGGCCATCGGGATGGGCCGGCGCGGCAAGTACCGCGCGCCAAGCGAAGGCTTTTACCGGACCGGCGTGTATGCGGGCTATAATTATTTTTTCAACCAAGCGTTTGGCCTAAAGGCGGGTTTCGATATGGTGTATTATCATACGGTGTTTGATATCGATCGATTTGACGAGACGTTTCAGTATTACGGCTCGTCGTATGATCATATCCGCATGGGAGCAGGTGTTGGGGTTGATGTGGCGATGAGCCGACTGGTAGTCAGCGGCCTGGTGGGCAAGTATCTCCATTACAACAGTTATCACGAGGATGTCGATTGGTACTGGACCTCCGGGTTGCGGTATTACTTCACCCCGCACATTGGCCTCCAAAGCACGTTGTATATGCATCGCGTACAGGCAGACTTTATCAACTGGGGCGTCGTGTTGAAAATATAAGGTGATTTGCGCATTCGC
>CAYUIZ010000154.1:0-6104 GCA_964444885.1 uncultured Sphingobacteriaceae bacterium
TTTTTGATTTTTGGTCATTGTTGGCTAGTGTCAAGCAGTTGATGTTACAAAGCTGGACCAATTCCGGGTTTATAGCTAATTTTTTCTCCACAATTCACATTTTGGGAGGTGCGTATTTTTGCCTTTTACCGATTTATTTTTAATAAAATTGCAACGGGAAGCTCAAATCGTTGCGATATCAAAAAAAACTTTGCGGCCATCCCCCTGCCGCGCTTTATTTGTCTGTTAAACCCCTACAGACTTAACGCTAACTTAACATGTAAAGCATCCGAAATTGGATATTGCTTGCTATTTTTGCGCCGTGAAATATCATGTATACTTATCATTTCAACACAACCACAATCAAATCAATTCGTATGAAGAAGTTTTTACTTTTGGTATTGCTTTCCTTTAGCGGGATAGCGTTCCTTGATGCCCAGGTAACGACGAGTAGCTTGACCGGCTCGGTCTCGCACGTCGACGGGCAAAGCACGCCGGGCGCCACCGTCCGCGCGACGCACGTGCCCAGCGGTACGGTCTATACTGGATCGACCAATGAGCAAGGGCGGTTTAACCTCGCTAACATGCGGGTAGGCGGTCCGTACCGGGTGGAGATTACCTACGTAGGGGCCACGCCTGAGGTGTATGAGGATATTTACCTCCAATTGGGACAGGCGCTTATCCTCAATGCTGTATTGCGTGGAGACGCACTTTCCTTAGAGGAAGTCGTTGTGATGGGTGGAGCGCGGTCGAATACCGACCAAACTGGAGCTGCAACGAATATCGGTACCCAGCAAATCAACAATATGCCAACGGTGAGCCGAAGCATCGGCGATCTGACGAAACTGACGCCGCAAAGCAATGGCTTCTCATTCGCTGGCCGCGACGGCCGGTACAACAACTTCCAAGTAGACGGGTCAAACTTCAACAACGGTTTCGGCTTGAGCAATTCGCCCATACCGGGGGCACAGCCCATCTCGATTGATGCATTGGAGGAAGTTCAAATAAACATCGCACCGTTTGACGTTCGCCAAGCGGGCTTCACGGGAGCTGGCATCAATGCCGTTACGCGTAGTGGTACGAACCAGTTCACCGGTTCGGTTTATGGCTTTTATCGCAACCAGAACTTCTCAGGTACCCGTATCGGTGACGTGGAGCTCGACAATAGCGAAAAGCTGATGAACCGCGTATTAGGTGTACGTGTTGGCGGTCCGATTGTTAAGGACAAGTTGTTCTTCTTTGTAAACTACGAGCAGGATGATAAAACGGGTGCAGGTGCAGGCGGCTCTAACTTGTGGAGAGCTTCCGCAAACGGTGTTGCCGATCCGGAAAATAACATCACCCGCGTACGCGAATCAGACCTGGTCGCTGTTCAAAACCATTTAATTAACCAATGGGGGTATGACCCGGGGCGTTATCAAGGGTATGCCGACCAAGCGGAATCCGGAAACTATAAGTTCCTCGTGCGTTTGGATTACAACATCAACGAAAACCACCGCCTGGCGGTGCGTTATAACCAGTCGGTGAATGATGCCTTGAATCTGGTAAATGGAAACTCCGGTCCGCGCCCGCGAAGCGACTTCTTCCGCGCGAGCCAACATTCCATGGCGTTTGAAAAATCCAACTATGGCCAGCAAAACTCCGTGCGTTCCGTCGCCGTGGAGTTGAATAGCAGCTTCAGCTCCGCGTTGTCCAACCAATTCCTAGCCACGTATTCCCGTATCCAGGACGTCCGGACTTCACCAAGCGAGGAGTTCCCGTTCATTGATATTTGGGATTCAAATGTACCCAACGGAACGGGTAACAATAACTACATCACGGCCGGTTATGAGTTGTTCACCAAGAACAACGACATGCTGAACGACAACTTCGGTTTTATCAACAACGTGACCTATTTGGCAGGTAGGCACACGATCACTGCCGGTGCTTCCTTTGACGTACAGAAATTCGGAAACAACTACGTCCGGTTGGGTACTTCGTACTACCGTTATGCGTCTGTGGAGGACTTCTTAACGACGGGTACGCCAAACGAAGTTGCGCCCATTATGTTCGGTTTAACGTATCCGTACGAGGGCATGGATCCATATGCGCGTACGAATTTTGGCGTGGGTAGCGTATATGTGCAAGATAAATTCTCGCCAAACAGCCAATTGGATATCACCTTTGGTTTGCGGGCCGAATTGCCAATCTACCTGAACAAGTTGACGGCCAACCAGGCCATCGATCAGCTGGAACTGTACGATACCGACGGATCACTGCGGACCTATTCGACAGGCAACTGGCCTAAATCACGTGTGATGTTGTCCCCACGTGTGGGTGTTCGTTATGATGTATTTGGCGACAACTCCCTGTTATTGCGCGGTGGTACGGGCTTGTTCTCTGGCCGCGTTCCGTTCGTATGGCTGAGCAACATGCCGTCTAACTCAGGTGTACTGCAAAACACGATCGAGCCCAGCAGCTACGAGCAGGTCGAAGACTGGATTGGTGGGATCAGCTTCAATCCGGACGCCTACCACTGGTTGAATAATCCGCCCGCAGGTGCTGAGAACGTGTTCATCAAAACACCTTCTGCTGGCTTCCCGGGTGGTTTTGCATTGGTCGATGACGATTTCAAGATGCCGTATGTATGGCGGACTAGCGTAGGCGCGGATTACGCGATCCCTAATACACCGCTAACCTTGACCACGGACGTGATGTTCACCCAAGATTTGGTGTCGGTGATGCAGTTCGCACCTAACCGCAAACCCACGGAGCACCGCCTGAATTACGGTGGTCCAGCGGAGAACGACGACCGCGAGTTCTGGCCTGCAGGAGCAAACAGCGCGCGCCATAATCCGAACGTAGGTACGAACAGTGGTGTGGTGTTGACGAATTCTGACGTAAATGGATACGCCTTCAATGCCACGGTCGGCGTGAGCGTTAACCCCCGCAGTGGCTGGCGCGGTGGCTTGTACTACACGTACAACAATGCCAAATCGCAGTCTGACAACCCTGGGTCTAACGCAGGCTCGGCATGGGGCTTTGCATCTGTTGACAACGCAAACGACCAAATTCTTTACCCTACGCAGTATGCGGTTCCTCACCGCCTAATGGGTAACGTATCGTACCGTTTTGAGTACGCTAACAACCTTGCGACGACGATTTCCTTGTTCTACGATGGTACGCAGCAGGGACGTTACACGTATGCGTATACGGGCGACATCAATCGGGATGGCGTCAGTGGAGATTTGATGTACGTGCCTAACGATGTTAACAACCTGAACTTTGCAACTGAGCTTGGCGGTAATCCGTATGCCACAGTTGAAGAGCAACGCGCTGCGTTGGACGCCTTCATCAATGGCGACGACTACCTGAGCTCGCGCCGTGGGCAATACGCCGAGAGAAACGCAGGCGTTATGCCTTGGCTGAACCGCTTTGACGCACGCCTGCTGCAAGACGTGTTTGTCAACGCTGGCGGCAGAAGGCACGCGTTGCAACTGAGCCTTGACGTGCTGAACGTCGGCAACCTGCTGAATAAAGATTGGGGCATTGCGCACCGTCTCACGGGTGCACAGAATATTCTGAACGTAGCGAGTGTGTCTGCTGACGGCGTACCTACGTTTACTGTGAACAAAGTGGGCGGGCAGTTCCCAACCAGCAACGAAATTACCGCTAACCAATCAACCTTCGGAACGACCTGGAGCATGTTGTTTGGCGTGCGGTATAGCTTCTAAGCGAAACCGGTCAAATACGGAATACACAAAGCCGCCCCAGCCCGGGGCGGCTTTTTTGTGGCTGGACGGGTCATGCCTTAGGTGAATATTGGTTATCTTTGGGAAACGCCGGGAGTCTCGGTATGGCAAGAAGGATGCGTCATTTCGGCTATTCACATTGTCATCCCGACGAGAGGAGGGATCTCGTTAATCCGGTAACATCGGAGACATCCCTGCCGTAGGCATGTGATGGGATACCTCAGCAAGCCTCGGTATGACAACGAGCTATACAAACAAACGCATGAAAAAACTCGGATTCTTATCTTTTGGCCATTGGGCTAGCCACCCCGCGTATCAGACACGCACCGCAAGCGACACGCTGCTCCAATCCATCGATCTGGCCGTTGCGGCGGAAGAGATTGGCTTAGATGGCGCGTACTTCCGTGTGCACCACTATGCCCAGCAATTGGCCTCGCCCTTTCCCTTGCTGGCGGCGATTGGTGCCAAGACCAGCACTATCGAAATCGGTACCGGCGTCATCGATATGCGCTACGAGAACCCGCTCTATATGGTGGAGGATGCGGGTGCGGCCGACCTGATATCCGGCGGGCGCCTGCAGCTGGGCATTAGCCGCGGGTCGCCCGAGCAGGTGGTTGACGGCTGGCGTTATTTCGGCTACGAACCTGCCGAAGGGGAATCTGACGCCGACATGGCCCGGCGCAAGACACTGACGTTTTTGGAACACCTGAAAGGGGAGGGCTTTGCCGAACCGAATCCCTATCCCATGTTTCCCAATCCGCCGGGATTGCTCCGTCTGGAGCCACATTCAGCGGGGCTGCGCGACCGTATTTGGTGGGGTTCGGGTTCTAACGATACCGCCATCTGGGCCGGCGAACAGGGCATGAATTTGCAAAGTTCGACCCTGAAATACGACGAAAGCGGTAAGCCGTTCCATATCCAACAAGCCGAACAGATCCGGCTATACCGCGAAGCGTGGAAGAAGGCCGGCCACACCCGCGAGCCACGGGTGTCGGTGAGCCGCTCGATTTTCGCGTTGGTGACTGACCAAGACCGTGCCTACTTTGGGCAGGAAGCCAATCGAAAAGACAAGATCGGCTATATCGAGCAGGACCGCCGTGCCGTCTTCGGCCGCAGCTACGCCGACGAACCGGATAAACTGATAGATGAACTCGCTAAGGACGAGGCCATCCAAGAGGCAGACACCTTGCTGCTGACCGTGCCCAACACGCTCGGCGTGGAATATAACGTGCATGTGCTTTCGTCAATCTTGACGCATGTGGCGCCGGCACTGGGCTGGCGATAGGGGGATAGATAGGTGCTCCATCTATACGGAGGTGCCGAGTCGGGAAAATTTGGTGTCGATTCGCGTTTGCACAATTCTTCACGGTCTCGGGTGAGGGTCCCGTCACCCCGAACTCGATTCGGGGTTGCTTGTACTTACCGCCATTGCCGCAACGCCACTCCATACGTCGTAGGGGCAAAGGGTAGGTTGGTGCTTTACAGAAACAGATGCCGGACCGAGCCCGACATGACGGCGGGGAGGGGGAATGGTGACGGACTCTGGCACGAGGGTTAAGCGCATGACGGCAGGCGAGCCTTATTCTCGCAGATGCACTTCCCTACCTTTGGTGCGACCACCCGGTCTGCCTTGAAACCCTGTAAAACAAACACTTCGATGACGACGAGTACGGTGCCGTTGCCTCCCAATGGCGCGAGTTTTTAACTCGTGCCTATGCCAACAATAATCTTCGAGACGGAGCTGGAAGTCTCCATTAAAAAAATTACACCGAATTAGGTATTGTGTACTGAAGTTGTTGGTTGGATATTTGTAATAGGATGCCAATCTGAAATTACCGATTAATTCATGAAAACCTGCCAGAATGAAATCGCCTAAACATATTGTAATCGCCATCTGCATGCCGTGTTTTTTTATGGCTGCATGCAAGAAAGATGATCCCCAGCCTTCCCCAACTTGGTGGGATTTTGGAGCGGGAAATACGGTAACCGAAATAATTACCCCAATTTCGGCTTTGTTTTTTTATTCAGGCAAGACGGTACGGGTATTTGATGGCGCCGACACGACCTTAGCCGCGGTCAACCGGGGCGAAGGCACCTATTCCATACTAGGGCGAACGGTGGCCGCCAAGTGCACCTATTTTGATGCCGGCGGTACCTTTTCGGCTACGGGGGGTGCCGTCAATGCCGGTTTCACCTTTCTGGAAGGTACCTGGGGCACGAGGGACAACACCTCCGGGTCGGGCAGATATTTTGTCGTGAAGCAATAATGGTTTGCCATTCGGATTATCCCAGCAACTCAATATATACACCAATTAAACTAAAATTTATGAATTGTTTTATAGAGGTCAGTGCTTAACTACATACAATTTGTGCATGGTATAACTTGTCTTCCTT
>CAYUIZ010000155.1:0-6084 GCA_964444885.1 uncultured Sphingobacteriaceae bacterium
TGATTGTAAAAGGTTAGCGAAATCAAAATCAGCAAAGCCGAAAATGACCATACGAGGACGACGCGAAGCAAATTTGTACGGCGAAAATTTGTTTTTCTCCTCATCGGGGACAAATCATTATAATCGAAAATACCATATTCGGTAAATTGGCTGCAAAAGTATGGATTTTATTCCATTGTTTAACAGGTGGTTTGGATTAGTCCCACGGCAATCATTTTAACGATATCATAGGATTTCGACGGTTTTTATCAGCTATGTAACGAAAACACGCGCCGAAATATGCGTGGCCGTCACCTTTCGCGCGGACCGTTGGCCCAGCGCTATAATAGGATAGCCACTTCGGGGGGGAGCGACGTTTTAAAAGCGATTGGGAGTAGTCTAGCGGAGCGGGATCAGCAAGCAAAGGGAGCAGGCGTGGCTTATTAGTTCCCCGTTTTTTCGATGACTGTTTCCTCATCCGTTTCCGGAACGCGGAACGTGTTCATGCTGCGGGGGCGTACGATCTTAATGCTTTGTTTGGACAACGCAATGGCGGCATTGAGCTCAAACCCGACTAAAAGGATGAGCGAGTTGAGGTAGAGCCAGATCATGATGACGATAAGCGTGCCGATCGAACCGTATAGCTTGTTGAAAGCACCAAACTGGTTGATGTAAAACGCAAATCCGGAGAACACGACCACGGCCAAAATGGTGGCCAGGGTGGCGCCGGGACTAAAAAACTTCCATTTCCGAGCCGAAGCAGGCCCGAATTTGTACAGCATACTGACCGTGAGGAAATAGATGCCAAATAGGATAAGCCAGCGCGAAGCCGTAATGACGAAGCTCCAAAATGCCGCATTGACCTCAATATTCTCCCGAAGGTAGCCAATGACGTAACCTGCGGCCGTGAAGGTCGTCATGCCCACGGTGAGCGCCAGAACGATCATCAGGGAAAGACCAATGGCGATGAGGCGGCGGCGGCCCCACGATCGGCTTTCGATCACCAGTGATGATTTGTTAAAGGCACGCATAAGCGAAGCCACCCCGTTGGAGGAAAAGAACGTAGCCAAGATAAAAACGACAGATAGCAAGCCGCTATTCTGGTTTTTGATGATGTCGGTGAGCGTCGATTCAGCCACCAGGAAGGCGCTTTCGGGCATCAGGAGTTCTGCAAAATCGAGCAATTGCTCCTGGAAATTATCGATTGGGATATAAGGTATCAGTGTGAAGAGGAAAATAATGCCCGGAAATATGGCCAGCATAAAATTGTAAGCTAGGGACGAGGCTTTATTGACCAGCGATTCGCGTGCGATTTCCTGGAAGAAGAAAACAGCCACGGTATACAACGGCAAGGAACCAAAGCCCGGCAATACGACGACTTTCGTCCATTCGACGAAGGTGAAGTAGGGTCGGAACCGTAATAACCTGTTGTGTGCCCAAAGCATATTTAGTCAAAAAATTGTGCTAGCCGTTCGAGAAACGCAGTCGGGGCCCGGCATGGTTTGTTCTTCGCCATGTCAACGAATACCAAACTTGTTTCGCCCGTGTTCAGTAATTCGCCGGCCGAGCTGAAGATCTCGTACGTAAACCGGATCCGTACGTTTGGTTTTTCCGGCATGCACACGCGCACAGTAATTAGGTCATCGTATGTCGCGGGCTTGAGGTACTGGCTCTGCATATTCAGTACCGGCATCATGATGCCGCTGTCTTCCAGCGTTTTGTACGAAGTTCCCAAACTTCGCAGCATTTCTACCCGAGCCACCTCGTAATAGGTTGCATAGTTGCCGTAATAAACATAACCCATTTGGTCCGTTTCGGCGTACCGTACGCGTATCTTCGTGTCAAAGGTAAACATTATCGCCTGATGTTTCGCTCGTTAAGCGCCTGTTGGAATTTGCGGGCGTTGACGTTATGTTCAGCGAGTGTCACCGCAAAATTATGATAACCCGAAAAATCATCCTTCGCGCACATATAGATGTAATTATGCGATTCGAAATCCAGTACGGCGTCGATGGAGGCAATGCTCGGCATCATAATCGGCCCAGGGGGCAACCCGCTGTAAATGTAGGTGTTGTAGGGCGAGTCGAAGCGCAGGTGTTTGAATAGTACCCGCCTGATACTGAAGTCATTATTGGCGAAGATGACGGTAGGGTCGGCTTGCAGGAGGATGCCTTTTCGCAGGCGGTTGAGGTAGAGCCCGGCAATGCGGGGCATCTCATCCACGTGCAGGGCTTCGCCTTTGACGATGGAGGCGAGGATACTGACTTCCTGAGGGGTCATATCCAGCTGGGCCGCTTTCGTCCGCCGGCTTTCCGTCCAGAATTTTTCGTATTCGGTGTGCATGCGCTTGATGAAATCCTCTGCGGACGTGTTCCAGTAGAATTCATACGTATTGGGAATGAACATGCTGAAGAAGTTCTCCGTCGTGAACCCGTGGGATTCCGCATAGTCCGAATCGTTCAGCAAATTGATAAAAGCCAGGGAATCGGGCTCGAGTTGCTCGTCAAGGTGTGCCGCAAAGGTCTCTTTGAGCCGGATATTGTCAAAACGGATGCGAACCGGCTCCTGAAAACCGCCGCCCAGCATATTGATCAGCGTGCGGTTGTTGGTGCCTGCTGCGAAGCGGTATTTGCCCGGCTTCACCCGTGGCGGATAATCCATTTTTTCGGCCGCCCAGCGAAAAGTAACGGTATCCGTCACCAGCCCTTCCGCGCTGATTGATGCCATCACCTCATCAAAACCAGACCCCGTGCGGATGTAAAGGTACTGGTCCTCTTCGCCGGTGTTGGGCTTAAAGAAGCCTTTGTAATACCGAAACGCAACCAATCCCCCGACGAGCAGGACGACAGCTAGCACGGCGGAAATGATCTTGATTATGGTGGATTTGTTTTTGCTCATTATTGCAGGGTTATGTTCCCGGAAAAGGCGCTTATGCGAACGATCGTCACTCGTTTGACAATGTAACGTTGACGGGCGATCCGATGCTGACATACGGATCGTTCGGCGCTGGTGATTGCGAAACAACGACGGCCAGCGCCGTATCGGCGACTGTACCCGAATACGACACGGATCCCAAGGAGAGCGATACGCCGTGTAGGGAGAATCTTACTTCGCTGATTGTCAGTCCGGTGAGGTCTGGCACCTCTACTTGGTTGGCACCCCGACCGTCGCCGAGTACCAAGTCTATCGTCGATCCCTTTGGAATGGGTCGGCCGGCGGCTATAGTTTGTCCGCCAAAGGTCGCGTCCAAAACGACGTCGCGCGCGATATCAGCGGTGTAGGTCGTGTCGCCCAAGCGCAGTGCGTAACTGCTGAGCATGGCCCGTGCTTCGATAAATGTCCGTTCTACTAAGGCCGGAAAAGCAACTTCGGGCGCCATCTGCGTGATCATGGTTAGGTAAAGTGTGCGCTGTTCTTTCACGTGGGTACCCGGCGCAGGATCTTGTTCCAAAACCAGGCCCGGTGCCTTATCCATTTGGTAGATGGAGTCCAGGTCGTACTGGAAGCCCAGTGCCTCCAGCGTACGGATTGCTTCGCTGATATGCATCTCACGTAGTTCGGGGACAAGCACGGTCTTTCCGTGGCGTGTGTAATACTGCAGGGTAAAGAAAATCGCAACCACAAATACGGCAATGCCAATGATCGCCCCGATTAAGTTTTTCCTAAAAACATCCGTTCGTAGGTACTGGAAAAATTTCACCATTTTCGAAATAATGTCTAATGATCGCTGTCAGCGTTTACTGAGCAATTATGAAGCCACGATAATGGCTTGGCTAACGCCCTGCACACAACATAGTACTTCCCGCAGAAAATAAGCGCCAGGCGCCCATGCCATGGTTTCGGGCAAAAATATCGCTTTTTTGCGTGTGACCCAATTATATTTTCGCCACCCAGTCCGATGAGGGCTGTTAGCCGCTGGTAATTAATGGGTTGTGCGGGTAATGCCAGTTGTTCCGACGAATTCGGCCATTGACCTAGCCTTGCATTTTTCTTTGACCAACGCCCAATGAATATTGGTTTGTGATGAGTAAGTTTGTCGTCGAGTAAAGCATATTACTATGGCAATAAACGTAGCATTAGTGACCGGTGGGTACACGGGGGAAGCAGCTGTATCACTTCGCAGCGCTGATTTCGTCGAACGGCAGCTCCGAACCAAGTACGAAGGACTGTACCGAATCGTGATCACGCCCGACGGCTGGTATGGCGTAGATGCGGCGGGTACGCAACATGCGGTAGACCGGGCCGACTTTACCCTGACACTCAACGGTAGGACCATCCGCTTTGATGTGGCGTTCATTATTTTGCACGGTTCGCCGGGCGAAGATGGGCTGTTGCAGGGATATCTTGATATGCTCGGTATTCCGTACACGTCGTGTGGCGTGCTGACTTCGGCGCTGACTATGAACAAAGCGTATACGAAGGCGGCCCTGCGGGGCATCGCAGACCTGCACTTGGCGAAGTCGGTCCAGTTGTTTGCCTCCCAGCGCAAGGAAGCGGCCGATATGGTCGCCACACAGTTGAGGCTGCCCTATTTCGTTAAGCCCAACGCCGGGGGGAGCAGCATCGGGATGAGCAAGGTGTCCAGCCTCTCCGAGCTGCCGGCGGCCATCGAGCGCGCGTTTGAAACCGAAAATACAGGCAATCAGGTTATCGTGGAGGAATTTGTCGCTGGCCGGGAGTTCTCTGTAGGCGTGTATCGTCGGCGAGACGGCCTGTTCGTGTTTCCGGTCACCGAAGTCGTTACCTCCCGGGATTTTTTCGATTATGAAGCCAAATATGTCCCAGGGTTGACCGAGGAGATTACGCCGGCGGCGCTGACGGAAGCCCAGCGCGAACGCGTCGAACGCCTTGTTCGTGCTGTTTACACGAGGCTCGACTGCAAGGGGATGGTGCGGGTTGACTTCTTCCTCGAGCGCGATACCGATCATTTTTATTTTATTGAGATTAATACCATTCCGGGGCAAACCGAGCAGAGCTTCCTGCCCCAGCAGGTGCGCGCTGCGGGGATGCGCGAAAGTGACTTTTATGCCGAGTTAATCGAGTTGGCTATGGCGGGACGCTAACATCGCCAACGCCGATCCGCCGTGTCTGATTGTCCGAAAATACATACGCCCGATGAAACGTTCGTTGCATCGGGCGTAGTTGCGTATCAAGCTTTTATGTGGGCTACGGGGCTAGCCGGACTTCCACGCGGCGGTTGCGGGCACGTCCCGATTCCGTTTCGTTAGAAGCCGTAGGGCGCGTGGCGCCATAGCCTTGGGTTTGCAGGTTGGCCGCCCGTACGCCGGAGTTGACCAAGTATACCTTCACCGCGTTAGCGCGGTCAATAGAAAGCGTCATATTGTACTCGGCAGTACCTTCGATAGAGGCGTGCCCATCAATGATGAATTTCGCGTTCTCGTCTTTGAGGATCTCGCGGGCGATGCGGTCCAGTACCCGGTACGAATCGGTTTTAAGGACGTGCGAATCGTATTCGAATTGGATATCGGTGAAGTCGTAGTTCGGTTTCTCGGCCGCCACAGGCGTCACGACGGTTTCTTGTTTTACGGGCGCAGGTGCCGCTTTCTCAACGACAACGGGAGTCGAATCTTCGCGCTCCACCTCAGCAGCGGGGTGTACGGTCATCCGTTTCGGTGCGCAGGAGAAAGAAAAAGCGACGAATAGACAAGCGGCTATAGCCAGAAATTTGCAATTTTTCATGTTCATTATATGATGTTTTTGTTCGTAATGTTCTCGTTCGGTGTTCGTTAGGTTTCTCCCTTTGCTGCTTATATCCTGTTACAGGGCGCAAGTTTCGCCTAATTTTCACGAGCCTACGCCGACAGGAGAGCAAATTTCCCTCCAAATATAAAATAACGTATCGATATCCCGTCTTTTTATTTGAATATGCGGCGCAAGCCAACGCTCGCATCAACGTTTTATTTTCTGCCCTTAGCTTTCCCCGAGCGGGCTTCACGCCAAAGTCTCCGCTGGTGCTGAATGATTATTGAACGGCACGATTTTCGTAATTGTTTTTACGTATTTTTACCCGCAAAATTCATAAACCAAACTTCTGTATTATGCGTTGGAAAGGCGGCAGGCAAAGCGACAATTTTGAGGATCGCA
>CAYUIZ010000156.1:0-6046 GCA_964444885.1 uncultured Sphingobacteriaceae bacterium
TTTTGCCACTATCGCTTTTATTTTTTGTTTTTTGTTTTTTAATTTTGTGCCACCTATTGCGTGATACAAATCACATCTGGTTCAGCTTATGTTTTATTAATGAATTATAACTATTTATTAATCTTATGTTCGCTCAATTTTATGACGCTCAGCCTCGTAAACGGGGGGCTGTTTATCTATTAACCGTTTTTATACTTTTTTCTTTCCTCTTTTCAGCAGCAACCGTCTTAGCTCGGCAACCCGGCGGTGGTGGGTCGACCTTTACGACTCGGCTCATCAACGTGGAGGCAACGGCTAAAGAAACCTTTCGCTACAGCACCTCCCTACACAATGGGGGTACCAATACGAGGCGCTATGAACTGGCAGCCGGCATTCCCGATGGTTGGAATGTAATCTTTCGGGCTGATGGTAGCCAAATTGCGGGACTGGAGCTCGAATCCGGCGCTAGCCGGGACATTTCCGTCGAAATCACCGCTACGCCTACGGCTGCTCCTGGGAAGTACGACATCCCCGTCACGGCCACGGCTTCAACCGATACGTTGAGATTGGACTTGGAAGCGGTGGTGAAAGGGAACCACGGTGTTGAAATCACAACTCCGACAGGTCGGTTAAGTGATCACATCACTGAGGGTAAAAGCAAGCGGATCGTGCTGACCATTCGCAACACGGGTACACTTCCCCTTGATGATCTGGAGATTGCCGCCCAGTCGCCTTCGCAATGGACGGCAACTTTTGATCCAGTAGCTATACAGCGCTTGGAGCCCGGTCAGAGCCAAGAAGTGGCGGCTACCATTGGCGTGCCAGACAAAACCATCGCTGGCGATTATGTTACCACCTTCACTGTCCGCAACAGTCACACCAATGCCAATACCACCTTCCGGATGACCGTGAAAACCTCGTTACTTTCGGGTTGGGTCGGGATTGTGGTGATTTTGGCCGCGTTGGGGATGGTCTATTACCTCATTCGAAAATACGGAAGGAGATAAATGCCGTTATGGAAGAAACCATCATTGAACTGGAAGGATTGACAAAATACTACGGTTCCGTGAAGGCCGTCGACAATCTTTCACTCAACATCAAGAAAGGGGAGATATTCGGACTCCTAGGGCCGAACGGGGCAGGAAAAACGACCACTATTTTGATGATGCTTGGCCTCTCCGAGCCTGCATCGGGTACGGCGACGGTATGTGGCGTCAATGCAACGCATAACCCCATCGCCGTGAAGCGGAAGGTGGGATATATGCCCGATAGCCTGGGGTTTTATGACGACATGACCGCGTTGGAAAACCTACTTTACATCGGCCGACTCAGCGGTCTTCCGGAAAGGGAAGTCACTCGTAAGGCCGAAGAAACCCTGCGCGCTGTGGGTCTGGCGAATGAAATGCACAAGAAAGCAGGGGCTTACTCCCGCGGCATGAAGCAGCGCTTGGGACTCGCTGACGTGTTGGTGCGCGAACCGGAGGTTATCATTTTGGACGAACCCACATTGGGCATCGACCCAAGCGGTATCCGTGAGTTTCTGGCGCTGATCCGCCAACTGAGTCGCGAACAAGGATTGACCGTACTGCTGTCATCCCACCATTTGCACCAAGTGCAACAAGTGTGCGACCGCGTAGGAATTTTCGTCGACGGCAAGCTGCTGGTCGAAGGCAATATCGAGACGCTCGCGCGCAACCTCTTTGAGGAGGAAACGTATGAAGTGTCTGTTCGCCTTAAAAACCCCCTGCCGGAGTCGTGGGAACACGAACAAGCACTACGGGTGTTGCCCGGTGTGAGCGCGATCCGTATCCTTGACAAGACCATCGAGCTGTCTTGCAATGAGCAGGTAACGCCAGAAATCGTCCGGTTTCTTGTTCGCAACGGACTGGACGTGATGGGTGTACAGCAGAAAGAGTTTGGCCTCGACGAAATTTACCAACGTTATTTTGAAAAACCCCCTATATCAACAGTTTCCGATGAAAAGCCTACCCATTTACGTAAAAGATCTATTTTCAAAAGAAGTAAGCAGTAGCCATTCGAGGAAAACAGAACTGCCAGCCCCATTTTGGGTAATCGTCCGCAAAGAAGTAGGCGATCATGTCCGTAGCTGGCGCTTTGTCGTCATGCTGGCATTGATTGTCCTGACGTTCTTCGGGACGATGTACATTTCGCTGGCTAACATCAAACAAGCCGTGGGTAATCTGCAAGATCCAGACCGTACGTTCGTATATCTCAAGTTGCTAACTATTTCGGACGGCACATTGCCCACCTTCCATACCTTTATCAGCTTTTTGGGACCCCTGCTAGGTATTGCCTTGGGTTTCGATGCGATTAATTCCGAGCAAAACAATGGCACGTTGATCCGCTTGATGGCACAACCCATCTACCGCGACAATTTGCTTCTTGCCAAATTTAGTGCAGCACTGATTGTTGTCAGCGTGTTGTTTCTTAGCCTTGCCTTGCTCATGATAGGAGGAGGGCTGCTGCTCACAGGTGTCCCGGCGGAGGCGTCCGAAATAGCCCGTATCTTAGCCTTTGTGGTGCTCAGCATTGTGTATGTCGGCTTTTGGCTGAGTTTGTCAATCTGTTTTTCGGTTCGCTTCCGCAACGCCGCGACCTCAGCATTGACTACCATCGGAATTTGGCTGTTTTTCACTGTTTTCTACCAGATTGTGGTGAATCTGATTGTCAATGCGATGCTCCCTAAATCGGGTTATATCGCGCCGGAACAACTGCTTTCCTACAATAACCTTTTGTTGTCGTTGATGAGGCTTGCGCCCAGTCAGTTATATACGGATGCTGCCACGACACTGCTTATGCCGTCAATACGGAGCTTGGGCCCGCTAAGCATGGAGCAGATGGCTGGGGCAATACCGTCGCCGCTTCCGCTGAAGGAAAGCCTGATGATTGTATGGCCACAGGTTACCGGGCTCCTGGCCGCTACTACCGTGTGTTTTGCTTTGGCGTACTACCTGTTTATGCGCAAGGAAATCCGGAGCTGAGCACCGGACACCAGCCGGCGGGCAGGAAAGCGCGTTTCAGGATCTACCCGTAATTTACCTGCTGTTTTTCACCCGTCCGGCATGCTTCGTAGATCGCGTCCACCAGTACCATATCTTTCACGGCGTCAGCGCCATCGACACGCAGAATAGGTTGCTTGCCGTCCAGAATGATGGCCGCCATTTCGTCCATCTGGACGGTTTGGTGCGTGGTGTGGGGCTTCTCGAGGGGGCCGTGGTTTGTCCGCCCACGAATGGGGCCGTAGCCTGTCGCGGGCCAGAGCTCGGCAAAGCCTTTTTCGCCGGTTAAAAAGAAACGGTCGAGGTGGTTCATGTTGTAGGTCGACAGGCAGGATGCCGTGGCGCCACTTGGGAAACCAAACTGGAACGTGATGGTTTCGTCAACCCCTTCACCGAATTTGACCGGGTCGGTTTTCGTTTCTTGGGCCGTCACCCATATCGGGTCTTCGCCGACCATATAGCGCGCGCCATTGATGGAATACACGCCGATATCCATCATGGCTCCGCCGCCTGCCAAGTCCTTATCCAGGCGCCATTGGTTGGGGTCGCCGATACGGAAACCGCTCAGTCCCTGGAAAAACATCACTTTGCCCAGCTCTCCTTCATTCCGCATCCTGACGATCTCCAACGTGTTTGCCTCGAAGCGCATGCGGTAGCCCACCAGCAGGTGTACGCCCGCTTGATGGCACGCTTCGACCATTTCCCGTGCTTCCCGCGCATTGAGGGAGACGGGTTTTTCGCAGATAACGTGTTTGCCCGCTGCCGCCACCCGCAGGGCTTGGCTGTGGTGGAGGGCGTTGGGCGTGATAATGTACACCGCGTCGATATCCGGATTGTCCTTGATGGCGTCAAAAGTTTCGTAGTTGTAGCAGTTTTTTTGGGGCACATTGTACTTGGCTGACCATTCGTCCAGCTTCGCTGGCGTGCCACTGATCAAACCGGTAATCTTGGCGCGTTGGCAGGTTTGCATGGCCTCGGCCACGCGTTGTGCATAGCCGCCAAGGCCCATCAGGGCTACGCGCAGGGTCTTGCCTTGCCGGTGGGCGGATAGCGGCGCGGCTTGGCCGATTAAGGGCGATGCTAGTGGAAGCAGTACCGCAGAAGCGGTTAGTTTTTGGATGAAATCCCGACGTGAATGTTTCATGTTTTTGGTTTATAGCTTGCGTAAGTAAATGTAATCAACGTTAACGTTAACAAACAAAGTGCCTTTCCTGTTTTCTGAAAAGGCCATTTGTGGCATAGCGCGGACGCATCAGGCTACTGATCTTCGTCCAATGCACGCGCTACTTCGATCGGAAAATCAGACTCCAAAATCGTCGCCCCGTCTGCCATAATCGCCCGGTAGGCCTGCGCGCGCTCGGCCGGTGTGGGGAGCTTGTCGTAGCTGGACGCCGCCGATATCATGCACATCACGCCCTCGGCGTGCAGCAAACGGTACAGGGCTTGGTTTTCTGATTTAACTTCAGGGCCGATGTACGCGATCATCCGGTTAAACGGGATGCCCGCGTCGCGGTAGGCTTCAAATTGTTCTACCGAACGGATATGTGCGGAGAGCATCTGCCCAGGATGTTTGTCCAGGTAAAACCGGGCTTGTTCGGGTGAATGTACGGTCACCATCACCCAAGCATAGGCATTGTGCTCCCTAATCAGCGCAGCCGTAGTCGCTAGCGGTACGTCCTTGCGATCGAGGTTGAGTACGGTTTTTCCTTTGGCCCAGTTGATGGTTTCGGATAGGGTCGGAATGCGGTGTTCCGTGACGTTCCCGTCGCGGTCTTTGAGTCGCAGCGCCTGCAGTTCCGCCCACGTATAGTCGGATACCTTGCCCATGCCGTTCGTGGTTCGGTCGAGTGTTGCATCGTGCATCAGGATGACGACGCTGTCTTTGGTTAGCCTGGGGTCGATTTCGAAGAAAGCTGGCGTATTTTCCAACACCGCTTGCAGGGAAGCGATGGAATTTTCAGGCAGTCCCAGTTCGATGGTGCCGCGGTGCCCACTGATGATGGCGCGGTTCGGCGCATACTCGAAAAAGCGGTGCAAGGCCTGTACGGATGCCGGGTTGAGAACATGCAGAGGCCGCGCCGGCGCACAGGCCGCGATCGTGCCTGCGAGCAAGCAAAAAAAGTAAAGAGGTTTCAGATTCAAGGTGTTCACGTTTCGTATATTGATTTCTTCGATGGTCAAACTCGATGTATTCGTTGCCAGCCTATCGGCAGTGGTCTGGCTATGTTATCAATGCGCATTACTAAGTCCATATAGCTTAAGGAAATCATCATATTCCTGCCGAAATGTTTTTTTAGCATGGTGTTGTTTTTGGTTTTTGATGTATTGATATACCTTTTCAACAACCGATTCTGAAACCGAAAATGCTGCATATCCCGTTTGCCAAGCAAATTTCTCGGCAATGAGATTATGCTGATTGACAAAATGCGAACAGCTTCCTTTTATTTGCTTGACAACATCCGCAATGGATTTTTTGGGGCTTAATAAAAATAAACAATGAATATGGTCGGGCATACCGTTTATGATTCTAACCGGACAACCTTGCTCACGCAATTGCGCTGAAATAAATTGATGGATTTTATGCTCAACATTCGAATGAATTAATGGCATCCGTTTTTTCGTTGACCAGATGGCGTGTATCCATATTTTATTGAATGAATGTGGCATAATATTCGGTTTGTCTCTCATAGGAGGCTGTCTCATAAATAGAAACAGCCTCTTTTTTATTTTGAAATTATCAACAAACGATTCAAATTAGCGGATTCTATTGAATATTCAGCAATATAGAAGCGTTATTTTAGAAAACTGTCAATCAAAAATCGTCCAAAATGACTTTTGAGACAGCCTCTTATATGTGTGCATTCTCGTTGGCCCACGGTTTAAACCGTGGGTTATGTATGTTATCCATTCTCAAAATTACGCATTTCATTGATTTTCATTCGTGCGCAAATCACGAAACCGTTAAAACGGTTTGGTTTCCGATATCTATCCCCATAGCCCACGGTTTATTTATAGCCCACGGTTTATTCATAGCCCACGGTTTATTC
>CAYUIZ010000157.1:0-5954 GCA_964444885.1 uncultured Sphingobacteriaceae bacterium
GCCTTTTGATTGTCGCCGGTACGGATTTGGGTTGATTGCCTCTTTCGCGTATTCGCAAATTCGCGGATTCGCATATTTGCAAAAAAAATCCCCAAGCCTGCCTCCCGGAGGGACGGCCTGCCTCCCGAAGGGACGGCCTGCCTCTGCCGGGGCCTCGCACCGCATTTTCGGCAGCTTTTCCGTAACTTTGGGTGATCATCAATTAATAACATGCCTTATGCAAGAGGTTTACATCATCGCGGCGGTACGTACGCCCATCGGAAGTTTTGGCGGTAGCCTAGCTAGCCTGTCAGCCACCCAGTTGGGGGGCATCGCCATCAAGGAAGCTGTTTCCCGGTCGGGCGTCGACGCCGGGCAAGTCAGCGAAGTGTATTTCGGCAATGTACTGGCGGCCAACCTGGGCCAAGCGCCGGCCACGCAGGCAGCAAAGTTTGCCGGCTTGCCGGATATTCCGGCTACCACCATCAATAAGGTGTGCGCCTCGGGCATGAAATCCATCATGCTGGCAGCGCAGGCTATTCAGCTGGGAACCCATGACGTGATCGTCGCAGGCGGGATGGAAAGCATGAGCAACGTGCCCTATTACCTCGACAAGGCCCGCGGTGGGTACCGGCTCGGCCACGGGCAGGTAACGGACGGGCTCGTCAAGGATGGCTTGTGGGATGTTTATAACGACTACCACATGGGCGTTGCAGCCGAGTTGTGCGCCGCGGACTGCCAAATCAGCCGGGAAGACCAGGATGCGTATGCCGTTGCTTCTTACCAGCGTGCACAAGCAGCCCAGCAAGCCGGAAAGTTTGACCGCGAATTGGTGGCCGTCGATGTACCGGGACGCAAAGGGGATGTCACCGCCGTGCGCGAGGATGAGGAAGTGCGGACGGTTAATTTTGAGAAGATCCCAGGTCTTCGGCCCGTGTTTAAGAAGGACGGCACGGTCACCGCGGCCAATGCATCGACGCTCAACGACGGCGCGGCGGCCCTCGTGCTGGCCAGCGGGGAACAGGTGAAGGCCCTCGGTCTGCGGCCGCTCGCTCGAATTATCGGCCATGCCGACGCCCAGCAAGCCCCCGAATGGTTTACCACGGCGCCCGCTAAAGCAATACCGCGCGCCCTCGCGGCGGCCGGCATTACCGCGGATGACGTCGATTTTTATGAAATCAACGAGGCTTTTTCCGTTGTCGCTATCGCCAATAATCAAAAACTCGCGCTCGATGCGAATAACGTGAACGTCTATGGCGGTGCCGTGTCACTCGGGCACCCGCTGGGTGCGTCCGGTGCCCGGATTGTGGTCACGCTGCTGTCCGTATTGGAGCAGGAGGGGGGACGGATCGGCGTGGCGGGAATTTGCAACGGCGGCGGCGGCGCCAGTGCGCTGGTCGTGGAGCGGGTTTAAGCATGCTTGCGGACGGATGGCACGATATTGGTATGGCTAGGCGGCGAATGCCCCGGGCACGGGGCGGATGTATACACGGGATGAAAATGAAGTGCTTCGGAGTCTTTTTTTTGGCCTTTGCCCTGCGGCTGGCCGTGGCGGGATCGGCGCATGCGGATGCCTTGCCCGGTCTGCAGGACAGCCTGGCCCGACTGGGTTACGAAATGTACAACAATCCGTCCGAGCCCGAACGCCTGAAGGCGAATTTTGCCTTTGTCAAAACCTTAGTGGTCGCGCTGAACACGCCGCATTCCTTCGACTTCGGATTCGATTCACTCAAGATGGTTTCGCTACAGCACGCGCCGGACGGCAAGTTCCGCATATTTTCCTGGCATCTACCCCTCAACGACGGATCCTACCTTTACTACGGCGCCATGCAGCTGCGGACGGAAGATGGGTCGCTGGCGCTCTTCCCCTTGCTGGACAAAACCTACGAGATCGAGAAGCCCGACCAAGCCATCCTTTCCAACACGGACTGGTACGGCGCACAATACTACCGGATTATTCCATTTGGCACGGATTATCTGCTGCTGGGATGGAAAGGCCACACGCCAGCGATGAACCAGAAGGTCGTGGAAGTGCTTCAGCTTACTGACAAGGGACCCGTTTTGGGAAAGAGGGTGTTCCGCGACCCAAGCACGCAGGACGCCGCACGGCTGATCTACCGGTTTAGCCGCCAAGCCACGATGTATCTGGAATACGATGAAGCCGAAAACCGCATTATCGTGGATCATTTGTCGCCCGCCGACGAGCGGTTTCGCGGACAATATCAGTACTACGGACCCGATATGTCGCATGATGCTTGGGTACTCCGCGAGGGTGAACTCGTGCTGGATGCTGACATCCTGATGCAAAATGCGCCGGATCCGCAGGACGGCCAATTTAACGACCCAAAACGCCCCGGCAACCACCCAACGAGCGGGTTGTCCCGCTAATCCATCCAGATTTCGCGACATACTTTTTCTTAACTTTCGGGCAAAATCCCGAATAAGTTTGCTTTATTTGCAATCGATCCCGGCGACCGGGACTTATGTAAATTCACCTAACGCAAACTATGCAACAGACACAACACGACGACGGGCTGAACAAGCATCTTCTTAAGCAGGGTATAGACAACAAGCGGGTTTTTGACCACCCCGCGGGGCTGTTTGTGCTCTTTTTTACCGAAATGTGGGAGCGCTTCAGCTACTACGGCATGCGCGCACTGCTCACCCTGTTTTTGGTCAGTTCACTGGCCAGCGGCGGATGGGAATGGTCACGGGCTGATGCGATGAGCCTGTATGGCTGGTACACCGGCTTGGTTTACCTGACACCCATATTAGGCGGAATCATTGCGGATAAGTTAACCGGTTATCGCAAAGCTATTCTCATCGGTGCATTGATGATGACCTTGGGACACGCGTCCATGGCCATGGAAATTTTCGACAAGAACTTCTTTTTTATCGGTCTGGGATTGATGATTCTCGGAAACGGGATGTTTAAACCCAATATCTCGACCATGGTAGGGCAGCTTTACCCGGACAATAGCGCCAAGAAGGACGGCGGCTACACCATTTTCTACATGGGGATCAATGCCGGCGCATTTTTGGGTATGTTGCTTTGTGGTTATATCGGGGAAAAAATCGGCTGGCATCTCGGTTTCGGACTGGCAGGCGTTTTCATGTTCTTCGGTATGTTGCAGTTTTATTTTGCCCGTCGGTATTTTGGCAAGATCGGGGCAGACCCGAAAGAGCTAGCCGAGCAGGAAAATGCGGCAGCAGCCCAGCCTGACGCTGAGGAAAAAGAAGAAGCGCTGAGCCCGAAGGTTATCCGCGATCGGCTGATCGTCATCTGCGTGCTCATTTTCTTCAGTATATTCTTCTGGTTGGCATTCGAGCAAGCCGGCGGATCGATGAATATTTTCGCGGCCGATTATACCCAGCGGGTGCTCGACGGGGGGGCGGCCACCACGTTCAAGTGGGTGGACGCGATCCTGACGCTATTCCCCTTAGTGATAGTTACATGGGTGCTTTTTGGCTTGGCCAAGCAGCTGTTTTCCAATTATCCAGCCACCATTATCTGTACGTTTATCAGTTTTGCGATAATCTGGTATCTGGGCATTTGGAAGATACAGCGCGAGTTCACGGCATTGGAAACGGAAGTGGCCGCTTCGTGGTTCCAGATTCTGAACTCCTTCTTTATCATTACGCTGGCCACCGTATTCAGCCGCGTTTGGGAACGTGTCTGGAATCCTTCGGGTCCCGTTAAGTTCGCATTGGGACTGATGCTCTTAGGGCTTGGGTTCGTGGTGCTGGCCTATGGCAGCAAGGACATCCCGCAAGGCGCAGCCACCGCTTCCGTGAGCATGGTTTGGCTGATTTTGGCGTATTTCTTCCATACCACGGGGGAGCTTTGCCTCTCGCCGGTTGGCTTGTCGTACGTCTCCAAGCTTTCGCCTAAAAAGTTCATCGGGTTAATTTTCGGCTTGTGGTTTGCGTCGTCAGCAATCGCTAACATTGTGGGTGGCCAGTTGGGCGGACTGATCGATAAAATCAGTACTGAGTATTCGATGGCGCATTTCTTCGGCATCTTCGCGGTGCTGCCTGTCGCTGCGGGCGTGATCCTGTTGTTGATCTCGCCATTCCTGAAAAAGATGATGCACGGCATCCGTTAACGCGGATGGCTGTCCGATATCCAAACCGTTGCCTATGTCCGCATAAGCAACGGTTTTTTGTTTACGTATGTATGCATAATTCGTTACCTTTACGCATTAAAATTAACGAAAGAACCCGTGTCAGACAGTATTGTCATCATCCCCACGTACAACGAAAAGGAGAATATCGAGAAGATCCTGCGTAGTGTGTTTTCGCTGGAGGTTCCCTTTCATGTGCTGGTGGTGGATGACGGGTCGCCGGATGGCACGGCTGCCATTGTGCGGCGCCTGCAGGCGGAGTTTCCCACGCAGTTATTCTTGGAAGAACGCCGCGGAAAGCTCGGCTTGGGAACGGCTTACATCCACGGATTCAAGTGGTCGGTGGCCCGGCCTTACGCGTATATCTACGAGATGGATGCCGATTTTTCGCATAATCCCAAGGATTTGGTCCGCTTGCGGCAATCTTGCCTGGACGGGGCGGATATGGCCATCGGTTCGCGGTATATCAAAGGGGTGAATGTGGTAAACTGGCCGATGAGCCGCGTGCTAATGTCGTATTTTGCGTCCGCGTACGTACGGTTCATCACGGGCATTACCATCCGGGATGCGACCGCCGGTTTTGTATGCTACCGGCGTACCGTGCTGGAAACCATACCACTTGACCGTATCCGCTTCGTTGGGTATGCGTTCCAGATTGAGATGAAATTTACAGCCCTGCAATATGGATTTCGGGTGGTGGAGATTCCCATCGTGTTTACCGACCGCACGCAGGGCACCTCCAAGATGAGTACGCATATCTTCCGTGAGGCGTTTTTTGGTGTTATCCAGATGAAAGTAAGCAGTTGGTTTAGGAAGTACCGCAGAGCGGACAATTTACAAGGGGCAGACGATGAATGAGCATTTGGATCCCGATGCGGATAAATTAAGCAGTGCCGAGCGCGAGCTGGAAAAAGTCTTGCGCCCGCAGGTATTCGAAGATTTTACGGGTCAGCAAAAAATACTGGACAACATCAAGGTGTTTGTGCAGGCGGCCAAGCTGCGCGGCGAGGCGTTGGACCACGTGTTGCTGCACGGCCCGCCGGGCTTGGGCAAGACCACCCTGTCTAACATTATCGCCAATGAAATGGGGGTAGGCATCAAGATCACCTCCGGTCCGGTGCTGGACAAGCCGGGCGACCTCGCAGGCTTGCTGACCAACCTGGAGGAAGGCGACATTCTTTTCATCGACGAGATACACCGCCTCAGCCCCTTGGTGGAAGAGTACCTGTATTCGGCCATGGAGGATTTCAAAATCGATATCATGATCGAGTCGGGACCCAATGCGCGGTCCGTACAGCTCACCCTCAATCCCTTTACCCTGATTGGCGCCACGACGCGTTCCGGACTGCTGACGGCGCCCCTGCGTGCCCGTTTCGGCATCAACGCCCGCCTGCAGTACTACGATGCCAAGCTGTTGACGACGATCGTGTTGCGTTCCGCAAGCATCCTGCGTTCCCCCATTACCGAAGAGGGTGCCTACGAGATTGCCCGGCGGAGCCGGGGCACACCCCGTATTGCCAATGCGCTGCTGCGCCGTACGCGCGATTTCGCCCAAATTAAAGGCGACGGCCGCATCGACACGGAAATTGCAAAATATGCGCTGAATGCGCTTAACGTCGATGAACACGGCCTGGACGAAATGGACAACAAGATCCTGCTGACAATCATCGACAAGTTCAAAGGCGGTCCCGTAGGCGTCAAAACCATTGCCACGGCAGTAGGGGAGGACGAAGGCACCATCGAGGAGGTGTACGAGCCATTTCTCATCCAGGAGGGCTTCCTGATGCGCACCTCCCGCGGCCGGGAATGCACCGAAGCGGCCTACAAGCACTTGGGCAAGAGCAATTATCC
>CAYUIZ010000158.1:0-5912 GCA_964444885.1 uncultured Sphingobacteriaceae bacterium
CGCTCGGACTACCCCAACCAGGTGAACAACGTCATCGGGTTTCCGTTCATCTTCCGCGGGGCATTGGACGTGCGTTCAAAAGCCATCAACGAGCCGATGAAGATCGCGGCGGTGCGGGCGATTGCCGAACTGGCCAAAAAGCCCGTGCCTGAGGCGGTCAACCAGGCTTACGATACGAACAACCTGAAATTCGGCCCGGAATACATCATCCCCAAACCCACGGACCCCCGCTTGATTACCGAAGTGGCGCCGGCGGTGGCCCGCGCGGCCATGGAGTCTGGCGTAGCCCGGTTTCCCATTGAGGACTGGGATGCCTACACCGAGGAACTGCGCCAGCGTCTGGGGCAGGATGACCGCATCATGCGCCAGCTTAGCGAAGTGGCGAAGGCTAATCCCAAGACCGTCGTCTTTACCGAGGCCGACAATTTCAAAATGTTGCGGGCAGCGCAGATTGTGCGCGATGACGGCATTGCAACGCCGATCCTATTGGGCAAAAAAGTCGTTATCCAAAAGCTAATCGACGACAACCTACTGGATCTTTCGGGTGTCGAAATCATCGACCCGGCTGAGGAAGTCGGCAATGCCCGTCATAAACGGTATGCGGATTTGCTGTATACAAAGCGGCAACGCCGGGGTGTCACCCCGCGCGACGCGCAAAAGCTATTACTAGACCGGAACTACTTCGGGTCATGCATGGTGGAATTTGGCGAGGCTGACACGCTCATATCCGGGATGACCAAAAACTATGCGACCAGCATCCGCCCCGCATTGCACGTGATTGGTACAAAACCCGGAAGCCGGCTGGCGGGCATGTATATGATGCTGACAGCGAAAGGCCCCGTATTTTTTGGTGATACGACCGTCAATGCCGATCCGAGCGTGGAAGAGCTTGTGGACATCACATTGCTATTGCACGATGCCGTGCAGAAATTCGGGATCAAGCCACGCATAGCCATGCTGTCGTACACCAACTTTGGGTCGACGGAAGGCAAAGTACCCGGCAAAGTGCAGCAGGCCGTCAGGATACTGCACGAGAAATACCCCCATGTGGTGGTTGATGGAGAAATGCAGGCCAACTTCGCGATGAATAGCGAGTTGCTCAAGGACAACTTCCCGTTCAGCATGCTGAACGGCAGTCCGGCAAACACGCTGATATTCCCCAATCTGGAATCGGGTAATATCGCGTACAAATTATTGCAGGAGATAGGCAACGCTGAGGCGGTAGGCCCCATATTGCTGGGCATGAACAAGCCCATACACGTTTTGCAACTGGATGCCTCGGTGCGCGAAATCGTCGACATGACTACGATTGCGGTGGTAGACGTCCTCTCGAAGTCCCAAACAGAGCCGGCCAGCAAGAAGCGGAAAAAATAAGGGTCGCGAATCCAAACGCAACGTTAGAATATGTACGAATACCTCAATGGAAAACTGGTGCAGAAGCATCCCACGCACGTCGTATTGGACGTGGGTGGTGTAGGATATTTTGTTCATATTTCCTTACACACGTACTCGCTAATCAAGGATAGCGAACAGTGCAGGCTATTTGTGAGTTTCCAGGTCAAGGAAGACTCGCACACGCTCTATGGGTTCTCAGAGGAAGGCGAACGCAGGCTGTTTGAGCACCTGATTTCCGTATCGGGCATTGGCCCGGGCACGGGCCGGATGATTCTTTCCTCGCTGGCGCCTGACGACGTGCGTGCTGCCATTGCCAACGGCAACGTCCCCCTGCTCAAAAGCATCAAGGGAATTGGCCCCAAGACGGCGCAGCGCTTGGTCCTGGAACTGCAAGACAAGCTCAAAAAGCAAGGCCCCGATGCGCTGACGGCACCCATGGTGCGGCAAAGCGTGCCGGAGGAAGCACTCAGCGCATTGGTGATGCTGGGATTCCAGCGTCTGCAAGCCGAAAAGGCGTTGAATGCGATTATACAGACCCAGCCGGAAAGCACGGTGGAAACATTAATCAAGGAGGCTCTGAAGCGCCTATAACGCCGTTATTGGCGATTGCGCAATTGGTCTCAAATTTGTTAGGAACGAAATCATAATCGGGAATATATCAGGTAGGCAATATCGTTGAGAACACAGTACTTTTTTATTTACCTTCTTTTCTTCCTTTTGTTTCCGGTGTTGATGCCAACAGCTACCGGACAGGAAAGCGCTGTGGGCAGTGGGCAGGACAGCATCAAGCTGCGGTACCCCTTCCAGGACCGCCCCTTCTTGAATCTCTACCCCCGCCAGCAGGGCATGGCCCTGGGCGATCCCTCAAACATTACCCGGGAAATTGTTTTTGACCCCGAAACGAAGCAATACGTTATCCGCGAGAAACTGGGCGACCGTCTATACCGCCCTCCCCAGTACTTGACGATCGGCGAATTCGGGCGCTACCAGGATTCCCTGCTGAAACGAAACTACTGGCGCACGCTGTCTGACCGCCAACTGTATGAAGCGCGTCAAGACCGCTTTATCCCCACGATATACATCGAGAGCGAAGCGTTTGAACGCCTGTTCGGTGGCAATACCATTGACATCATCCCGCGAGGCAGCGCGGACATCTCGATCATGGGACAGCGCAACCGTAATGACAACCCGATGTTCAACGAGCGGCAACGCCGGCAGTGGGGGTTTGATTTCGACCAGCGCATCCAGATGAATGTGACCGGGCAGATCGGCGAACGCCTCCGCCTCACCACCAACTACAACACCGAAGCACATTTCGATTTCGAAAACCAGATCCGGCTGGACTATATTGGGCAAGACGACGACATCATACAGCGTGTGGAGCTGGGCAACGTCAACTTGCCGCTCAATACGACGCTGATTAACGGCACCCAATCGCTGTTTGGGTTGAAAACACAAATGCAATTTGGCCGGCTAAACGTGACCGGCATCTTTTCGCAACAACGCTCGCAACAGCGCGAAATCGTCGTTAGAAATGGTGCACAGGAAAGCGAGTTCGAGCTGCGGGCAGACGACTACGAAGACAACCAGCACTATTTTCTCTCGCAATACTTCCGTAACAATTTTAACCGGGCACTCGCCCTGGCGCCCATTATAACCACGGATGTCAACATCACCCAAATCGAAGTGTGGGTGAGCAACCGCAACAACTCCTACGAAGATGCGCGTGACGTGCTGGCGCTGATGGACTTAGGCGAACAGAGCCCCTACAACCCCATCATCACCCAAGGTGCATCCGCCCTGCCATCGACTGGCCTACCCGGCGAGCTCGTGTCCTTGCAGTCCAACAACCTGATGGACCTGCTGAGCGACGATGCTCGGCTGACGTCCTCGACATTTGTACAGACGCTCTTCCAATCATCGGGAGGCAACGACAACTACGCCAAACTGACCTATGCGCGAAAATTACGCGAAGGCAGCGAATACACCGTGAACAGACGGCTGGGCTTTATCTCCCTCAACATGCCGCTCAACGGCGACCAAGTGCTCGCGGTGGCATACCGCTACACGGCCAATGGACGCGAATATCAAGTGGGTGAATTCTCGACGGATATCCCCGTGACACCGTCGCAGCCCCAAATGCTTTACACGAAGTTGCTGAAAAACGAAGTGCTGAAGACCAATCTCCCCCTGTGGGATTTGATGATGAAGAACATCTATTCCATTGGTGCTTACGGTATCGGGCAGCACAATTTCAGATTCCAAATTTACCGGGTTGAAGATGAATCGGGCGTAGAACGGCCGGTGATGGCCGAAGGCCAAAACACGCAGAACAAACTCTGGATCCAGCTAACGGGTCTGGACCGGCTCAACCCCCAACAGGCCCAGCAGCCCGACGGATTCTTCGACTTCCTGCCGGGTATCACGATCGAACCCGACCGCGGGCGCATCATGTTCCCCCTGGTGGAACCCTTCGGAGCCGACCTCGCCGGCCAATTCATACCGGCGTCCGAACAGGAACTCATTAACAAGTATACCTACCAGGCCCTGTACGACTCGACCAAGGTATTGGCGCAGCAGTATTTCCCGAACCAGAACCGCTACCTGATCAAGGGCAGTTACGAATCGGAAGTCGGCACCGAATTCCAATTGGGCGCTATCAACGTGCCCCGTGGGTCGGTACAAGTCTTTGCTGGCCCTGCGCCGTTGCAAGAAGGGGTGGATTTCATGGTGGATTACGACATTGGCCGCTTGCGCATCATCAACGAGGCCTTGCTGATGTCTGGCCAGCCCATCCGGATCAAGATGGAAAACAACCAGCTCTTCGGATTGCAACAACGCACCGTCATGGGCACCCGGCTCGACTACGAGGTGAACAACAACTTGCACCTTGGCGGCACGCTCCTGAACCTGACCGAACGCCCGCTGACGCAGAAAGTAAACATCGGCGAAGAACCGATTTCCAATACCATGTGGGGGCTCGACCTGTCCTACAGCAGCGCATCCCGTTGGCTGACGCGCATGGTCGACAAAATACCGTTTATCGACACGCAGGAAGAGTCGTCTATTTCGTTCTATGGCGAATTTGCGCAATTGCGCCCCGGACATCCGCGCGCACTCAACTTTGCCGGCACCAACACGGGCATCTCATACATCGACGATTTTGAGAACAGTCGCAGCTTTATCGACCTGAAAGGTTCGTACAGCTGGCAGATATCGGGCACACCCCAATTATTCCCTGAGGCACAACTCATCAACGACCTTCAATACGGATTCAACCGGGCGCGCTTCGCGTTTTACAATATCGATCCGGTCTTCTACCGCAACATCAGTATCACCCCGACCAACATGTCGGCGCAGGAGCTGTCTCAACACCGGGTACGCGAGGTAATGGAACAAGAGGTATTCCCTTACCGCGAACCGACAACCGGTTTGCCGATGTTCTTATCGACGCTTGATCTTGCCTTCTATCCGACGATACGCGGACCGTACAACTTTACGACCACAGGCGTGAACCCCGATGGGACGCTGGCCAATCCGGGCAGCCGATGGGGAGGTATGTTCCGCCGCATAGACGCGCCTGACTTCGAGGCGCAAAACATCGAATTCATCGAGATATGGATGATGGACCCCTTTCTCACCAATCCGAATTCGACGGGTGGCGATCTGTATTTCAATCTGGGCAACATCAGCGAGGATGTACTGAAAGACGGGCGCAAGGCCATGGAAAATGGCATGTCTCCCTCTGGCGACTTGTCCCAAATCGACGAAACAATCTGGGGACGGGTACCGCGCAACCAACCGGTTATCCAAGCCTTTGACAACGATCCGGTGGCGCGTGCCCTGCAAGACATTGGACTGGACGGACTGAACGATGCGGACGAACGCGATTTCCATCAGTCCTTCCTCAACCAGATGCGCGGGATCCTGAATCCCACGGCATTCCAAGCGTTGCAAGACGACCCGTCGGGCGATAACTTCCAGTATTTCCGCCATCCGGAACTGGAAGAACAGCGCGCGGGCATCCTCAAGCGGTACGAGCGCTTCAATGGCACCGAAGGCAACTCCCAAATTCCGGATCGTGCGCTCAACGATTTCGGGGTAGAGACAGCCTCGTCTACCCTGTTGCCTGACGGCGAAGACATCAACCGCGACAACAACATGAACGAAGTCGACGAGTACTACCAGTACCGGATTTCGCTGCGCCCGCAGGACATGGTGGTCGGGCGCAATTTTATCACCGACATGCACACGGCAGACGTGCGCCTGCGCAATGATTTAGTCGAACAAGTAAACTGGTACCAGCTCCGGATTCCGTTGAGCGAATTCGAAGGCCGTGTTGGCGATATCCAAGACTTCAAGTCCATCCGGTTTATGCGTATGTTCATGACCAATTTTGCCGATACCGCTGTGATTCGCTTGGCACAATTGCAGTTGGTCCGCGGCGAATGGCGGCGCTACAACGCAGAAAACAACACAAACAAGGTCATCGCCGATCCCAGCATGGGCAACGTGAC
>CAYUIZ010000159.1:0-5895 GCA_964444885.1 uncultured Sphingobacteriaceae bacterium
CATCTCCGTACCTTTGTGCGTTTTCATCATAACTGGGAGAAAGTGATTCGTTCGCGCATAAAAGCATACCGACCTTATTATTGGAGTAACCTGGCCTTGGCGATGCCCGTGGTGGTATCCCAACTCGGCCACACGCTGGTGCACACCGCGGACAGCATGATTGTGGGGCACTTCGTGGGCACGATTCCCTTGGCGGCGGTTTCGCTCGTGCACAGCGTATTCATGATCGTCATGGTCATCGGTATCGGTATTGCGACCGGACTGACCCCGCTCGTGGCGATGGCCAACGGCAGCCGCAATCCGGACGAGTGCGGCTTGCTGTTGTCCAATAGTTTTCTGATTAACGTGGTGTCGGGTATTTTGCTGTTCTGTGTGGTTTATTTTGGTTCCATGGTAGCGATCGACCACCTCGACCAAGATCCTGCAGTCGTTGAGGTAGCGAAGCCTTACTTGTTGATAATGAGCTTATCCATTATTCCCTTGATGGTGTTCAATACGTTCAAGCAGTTTCTGGAGGGCTTGGGATTTACCCGGCAAGCGATGAACATCACCATCTGGGGGAATCTCCTAAATGTGCTGCTAGCGATCGTCTTTGTCAAGGGGATGTTCGGCATTGCGCCCATGGGCGTAGAGGGCGTAGGCTACGCCACATTGATTGATCGGTGTCTCATGGCGCTGGTCATGGCGTTGTACACCTTCCGGGCGGCGCGTTTCAAGCCTTACCTCAACTACTTCAACCTGCTGAAAGTCGAGCTGAAGCGTTGCGCGGCCATCATCCGGATAGGAGCGCCCGTGGCGATGCAGTACGTGTTCGAAGTGGGTGCTTTTGCCGGTGCGGCTATTCTGGCGGGTACGCTGGGCGCCAACGAGCAGGCCGCCCACCAAATTGCGATTACCTTAGCGGCCATGACCTACATGATGGCTAGCGGTATCGGTGCTGCCGCGACCGTGAAAACGGCCAACAGCCTCGGCCGGCAAAAGTTTTTGAGGCTGAAGCGCTTTGCCACGACGAATTACCACATCGCGCTGGTATTTATGTTCATCGCGGCTTTCATTTTTGTTGGCTTCAATCAGTATTTGCCTTGGATCTTCACGACCGACACCATCGTTATCGGCATTGCTGCCAAACTGTTGCTCATTGCGGGATTATTCCAGCTTTTTGACGGTACGCAGGTGGTCGGGTTGGGTATTCTCCGCGGGTTGGGCGATGTGAAAATCCCGACCATGATCACGTTCGTAGCCTATTGGGTGATCGGTTTGCCGGCGGGATACGTGATGAGCACCTACTTGGGATTGGGCATACTCGGGATTTGGTACGGACTCACTGCCGGACTGCTGACGTCCTCCATTTTGCTATACCGCCGGTATCAGAAGCTGGTCAAGCGCCTGGCTTTGTCCGCATAACGGAATCCGCTACCGGTTGCTACTTGCGAGGTCGTCGACAATCAATCGTGCCGTACACGCCGAGGCGCCGGGCTCGCCGATTTTGTCGGCTAGGATGTCGTAGTTTTCGAGAATGTTGGCGCGATACGTGGCGTCGTTGACAAGCAGGTGCAATTCATCGGCAACGGCATCCGGGGTAGCGTCCTTTTGAATCAATTCCCGGACGGCTAGCATATTCGTAATCAAGTTGACCAGCGAGATAAAGCGCACTTTGATGACGCTTCGGGCAATGGCAACGGAGATCGGATTGGCCTTGTACACCACGACTTGCGGTACGCGGAACAGCGCCGTTTCCAACGTGGCCGTGCCGCTGGTGACAATCGCCGCTTCGGCATTTTTCAGCAAGTCATATGTGGCGTTAAAGACCACCGGGATATCCTCGCCATCCATGTAGCGGCGGTAGTCCTGCGCCGAAAAGTTGGGGGCGCCGGCCACGACGAACTGGTGTACCGGAAACATGCGGGATACTTTGGCCATGAGGGGCAACAGCCGGCTGATTTCCATTTGGCGGCTCCCGGGCAGCAAAGCGATGATCGGCCGGTCTTGCACCAGGTTATGCGTCTTGCGGAAGTTGGGATCTGGTTTGAAGGCGGCGATGGCGTCGAGCAGGGGATTGCCTACATAATCTACGTCCATTCGCCATTTCTTGTAAAAATCCACCTCGAAGGGGAGTATGCAATACATCCGGTCAACGATCCGTTTTATTTTTTCAACCCGGCTTTCATTCCATGCCCACACTTTGGGGGAGATATAGTAGTGTACCTTGATGCCGTGCTTTTTGGCATGTTCGGCGATTTTGAGGTTGAAGCCGGGGAAGTCGATCAGGATTAGGGCATCGGGCTGTTCGGCAATTACCGAACGCTTGACGGTCCGGAGGTTTCTGGCGACCGTCCGGATATTGGCCAATACCTCAACGAATCCCATGAATGACATGGACGAGGTATGGAGGATGGGTTCTTCGCCGGAAGCATCGCGCATCCGATCGCCGCCCACAATCGCGAATCGCGCCTCGGCATCGTACGTTTTTAGCGATTTGATAAGCGTGGCACCGTGCAGGTCTCCAGATGACTCACCGGCGATTATGTAGTACTTCATCGTTCGATATACGTATGTTATGACGTTACAAAACAGGCTAACTCCATGCCCTCCTCTAGGAATAGGGATGGCCAATTATGCCATTTTCCATAACTAGATTCCCAATTCGATCTGGAATGTGCCTCCCCAATGGTTATCCGTATGGTTCGTACGGTATATTCCGTCGTGCGCTTGGTAATGGGCGTTGAGTTGCAATTTCAGGCGGTGTGCCCTGAAATATTTCGTCAGGCCCAGTTCAATCACTTCCGTTTGCGCTTCAAAGGTGCCGATATCTTCGTGCGGTTTGATCCAGGTGTAGCGCGATGCCAGCTCATACCCCGTTTCTTTATTGAGGACGTAGGACAACTGCTGGTTGACGCCTTGTCCCTTGAACGCATAAATTGCCTCGCCGTCTAAATCGGTGGTGAAGGGGTCGTCAACGTCACGGCGCATGTACTCCACTTGGTAAGCCCAGCCCCGGTATTTTAAAATCGCGTCCACAAAGCTGGTTTTCAACGTGAGCGGACTGGATATAAGCTTGCCCGTTTGTCCGTGAACACGTGTCGTCCGGTCGTTGTAGCTGTAGCCACCACCCAGGGAAAGCTTGGGTGCTAATTCGTATTCCAGATCGCCTTCGATATAGTCTCCGCCGTTGGAAAACGCACCCAGGGGCAGGAACTCAACCCGGCCTGTGTAGGCCAGTCCATCATCCGTTGCGTTGGCCACCCGACCTTCACCCGTGCTGATCGCGCCTTTGAAATGCACGGGTACCTCGCCAATCATCGGCGAGTAGTAGGCCTTGATCCCGAAGTCACGATCCACGTTGAACGTCGCATTGACTAGCGACCGGTCTGCAAATTGCAGTTCGCCCGACGAGTTGACCCGTTGTCGGTTTCCGGGGAGTTTATTCAGTCCGAAAGCGACGTAGAAATCATCCGAAAAGTTGTAGAAGATGACCGCATCGCGTACCAGATTGGCCACGTCCGTATCTTCGGAATCCTGGTCGCTACGGGTGAAACCCAATTGGATGCTGTAGGAGAGCTTGGGATTGTAGATGTAGCCATCCATCCGAAGCCGTAGGCGCCGTATGCGCGCTTCGATACTTTCGGCGCCCAGATCATTGCCGCTGATAGAGGTGTATTTCAATCGGTTCTGCATTCGAAACCGAAAGTTGATGTAGAACGTCGAATCGTCGCCCGTATATTGGATGCCCTTGAAGTCTTCAATGGTTGGCCGCTCGTCATGTTGACGTTGGGCTACCGCTGCAAAGGCGGACGTAAGGACGAGAAGCGCGGTTAGGTATAGTGAACTCAGTTTGTTCATCTTGCGTGTCTTTTGCGATTAGGTAGTGGGGGTTTCGTGTATTGCTTCAGGCTCTTGTTGACTTAGACAGTGCCAGCTGCCTAGGCCCCAAATGACGTCCGTGCTGTCTACGCCGACAACCTTTCGATCGGGGAAGCAGGATGAAAGAATGTCCAGCGCGCGATCATCATTTTTGTCGCGATAGGTGGGCACGACCACGGCACGGTTGGCAATGTAGAAGTTAGCGTATGATGCCGGCAGGCGTTCGCCGTCATAGGTAACGGGCGAGGGCATGGGAAGTTCGATAATATTCAAGGGTTTGCCATCCAGAAGCCGCATTCGTTTAAGGAGCGCCAGGTTTTCCTGCAGGAGGCTGTAGTTGGGATCCGATTTGTTTTCTTCGATGACGGTAACCACGGTGTCGTGGCTGACAAACCGCGTGATGTCATCAATGTGCCCGTCGGTGTCGTCGCCTACAATGCCGTCGCGCAACCAAAGCACTTGTTCCACGCCGTAATACTGGTGAAGGTAGTGTTCGATCTCGGACTGCGACAAGTTGGGGTTGCGGTTTTCATTCAGCAGACAGGCCGTTGTGGTCAGCACCGTGCCGCGGCCGTTGAAATCCACGGCACCGCCTTCCATCACGATTCCGGGATGGTACACGGGCAAGTCAAGGGCTTTGCCCACCAGCGTTGGGATGATGTCATCCTGGTCATAGGGCGGGTATTTGTCGCCCCAGGCGTTGTAGCCCCAGTCGACGATTACCTTCGGAATGTCGGCATCGGGGTTAATCAAAAACGCGGGGCCGTGGTCGCGGCACCAGGCGTCATTAGTCGGGTGGCGGTAGAATGCAATGTTGGCTAAATCCACACCGGCTTTGCGCAGTTCATCGGTGGCTTGGCGCTCCATGGCTTCGTCGGCCACGTTGATGCATACCTGTTCGCCCGGGGCTACTTCCCGGATGAACTGGCAATATGGGGCATATACGGTGTTGATTTTTCCAGGCCAAGAAGCCTCTTTATGCGGCCAGCTGAGCCAAGTAGCCCGATGGGGATGCCATTCGGCGGGAAAGTAATAGCCCGCGTCTTTGGGGATTCCCGTTGAGTTGGATAGATGCATGTGATGAATTCCGTCGTATGTGTTTTCGTTCACCTTTATTCGTCAATAAACCGTTTGGTAATCGGGCCATAGCTGTCGATGCGCCGGTCGCGCAGAAACGGCCAGTGGATCCGGAAGAAATTAGACTCTTGTAGGTCGACTTCCGTAGCTTCGGTTTCTTCGGCGTCGTGTGAGGCCAAGTAGAGCAGTTTGCCCTGGGCGTTGGTAACAAAGCTTCCGCCCCAAAACTTCATGGCACCGTCTTGTTCGAAGCCGACCCGGTTGACGCTGACGACCGGTACACCGTTGGCCACCGCGTGGGAACGCTGTATGGTTTGCCAGGCATTATATTGGTCTTGGTTGGTCTCCGCGTCTTGTTCCGTCGACCAGCCGATTGCCGTAGGGAAAAAGAGGATTTCCGCACCCATCAGTGAAGTGATACGGGCCGCCTCCGGATACCATTGGTCCCAGCAAATCAGCACGCCGATGGTGGCAAACTTAGTTTTAAATACTTTATAGCCTAGGTCACCCGGCGTGAAATAGAATTTCTCGTAAAATGCCGGATCGTCCGGAATGTGCATTTTGCGGTATTTGCCCAAGTAGCTTCCGTCAGCATCGATTACTGCTGTCGTATTGTGGTATAAACCTTGGGTGCGTTTTTCAAACAGCGATGCGATAATCACCACGCCAAGTTCTGCGGCGATGGGCTGCAGGCTTTCGGTGGATGGCCCAGGGATAGCTTCGGCCAAATCGAAGTTGTTGTAATCTTCCACATCGCAGAAATACAGCGAGGTGAAAAGTTCCTGTAAGCAGATGATCTGAGCGCCTTTGGAAGCGGCTACCCGGATTTCTTGAATCGCCTTAGCCAAGTTGCTGGCTTTGTCTTCGGTACAGCTCATTTGTACCGTCCCGATTTTCACTTTCGTCATGATGTAATTTCCCAGATAAAATGAAGTGCAAAGGTACGAAAACTATGCG
>CAYUIZ010000160.1:0-5821 GCA_964444885.1 uncultured Sphingobacteriaceae bacterium
GCATTGGGCGACGTTGCTTCTCCTAGCACGATTGGCGACCCTTTGAAGGTGTTGGCAAAACGCAGGGTGACGTTGTTGGCGGCGGGGTCACTATTCTTGCCGCAGGCCACCATGGCCATGGCGCCTAGTAAAAGTAAGGTGTGTGTTTTTAAGGCTTTCATTTGTTTAATGGATTAAAAGTTCATGTTGTGTATATTCGATATCCGTGAGGCCGACGGGCCGTGTCCTGCCCATACGATCCTTGGCTCATCCGTTCAGAATCTGAATTGCAGCGAGGTGAATATATTGCGTCCCATACGCGGAATGTTTCCCCAGTCGGCGTAGGTACTGTAGTGTTCGTCCAGCAGGTTTTCCACCCCAGCTTGCAGCGTAGCGTGCAGGTTTTTGAATCCAAAGGTATAATCCGCTGAAAGATTCCAAATGAGATAGGCCGGTGTACGGTCTTCCCCGTATTCCGGACTGTACTTTTCCTGGGCAAGGTCCCCGTTCATCGACGTGCGCACACCAAACCGCCCATGCATGTAATGCAACGATGTTTGGTAACTGAGTGGCCGAATGAATGGCAGGTTACCGCGCTGATGGTCCATAGCCCGTGCATAGGTGAGTGTCCCGTTCCAGTGCAAGTGCTCCAGGATATCGGCGTTGGCATTAACGGAGAGGTTAAACAGCCGGGCGTAGTCCAGCGAGGTGTAGCCTTTTACGCCTACCGACTGGTAGTTCATCGGGCTCCCTAAACTGAGTGCCCGCCCGACGATATAATCCTGGATATGAAAATAGTTAGCGCGCACCTGAATGCCAAAGCGATGTGCTTTGAAGCCTGCGCTGGCATTCGCTTCGTACGCGATTTCGTTGGGCAAATCGGGATTGCCAATATAATCGTATCGGTCAAAGCTATTGTAGATGTAATAGCCGTAGCCTTCTGATACAGAAGGTGCTCGTTGGCCGTACCCTGCTCCGGCTGAGAAATCTAAGGCTTGAAACGTCCATTGGTAACTGGCGTGCAATCCGGGCAAAACACGGCTTTTATCCGGCGGTGCTTCCGGATGGAAAATCCGGTTGAATTCGGGGTACTTCGCGTGGTTATAATTCCAGCCGAGCGAACCGCCGACGTTGACTTGGCTCCTTTCGGAAAGATGCCAAGCATTGGTCATCGAAAGGCCGGCAAACCGCGTGGTTACCCAAGGCCAGCTGTACGCAAACATGGTCTTGTTCGCTCGGTCTTGGGGATACATCGTCATCTCGGCAATGGAGACGTTTTCATACGCGTTTAGCTGGATTTCGGCACTGTAGTCGCCCTGCATCAGGTGGGCCTTGGACACGACACCGTAGGTGGAGCTCCAGCCAGGCATATCCATGTGAACCCGATTTTCCGGGCGCTTCGTGTCATCCATGTAATGCTCCATCGCGTTGAAGTACAGTTTCGTATCCCACACTTTCGTTATTCCCTTCTCAAAAAGTTGCTTATAGGCGGCCGACGCAATAATCGCGCGTGAGAGCCATAAATCCATCGGCAGAGCCGGATATCCCACGTCTGTCGCCTTGTCGAAAATGGCATCAACCCGCACCGAAGAAAGGGGGCTGGTTTTGTACGCCATGCCCACGGAGGTGTTGAATTTGTTGTACTGCGAATGGTTGACCTGGCTTCCCCTCCCGGCATGATAGTTCCCCGATTTGCGGAAGGCAATGCTGCCGTCAGCAACAAACTTATCACTCGAATAAGCGAGGTTTCCCAGGTTGAAAAACTGTTTGTTGTTCGACTCAAAACCCGTCTGGTAGGCGCCTCCCCACTGTTTCGCCAGCCCAAAAGGTGTGCTCTTGCGACGCATGTCTATACTGCCTGCCACGGTCGATCCATGCATACTTCCCTCCTGCCCCGAGGTGATGTCGATAGCAGCCAGGTTGTTGCTTTCCACATAGGAGGTTACCGGATCCATTTTATCCGTGCATGCGCCGAAAACGTGCATGCCGTCTATGGTGATGACGGCACGCTCACTACTCATATTATTGAGCAACGGTTCCCATGCGTATGACCCGCGCTTGATAAAGCTGATCTGTTCGGACGACGCTAAAAACTCGTCCACCGAAACCGCCATTTTCATATCGGTTTCGATCTTGCGCTTAACGTCCGCGCTGATTTCCACGTCGGCAATGCGGCGGGTTGTGTCGGGGGATTCATGCGCATGTTGCGCGATGGCATCGGTAGCGAATAGTATGAAAACACAGGCTATTGAAAGTTCTCTCATAACGGATCAGAATAAAATATCAATATGCAGTTCGCTTTTCGTTCCCGCCACGCCGGGCGTGAAATCGGACGGCACCACCGTACCTTTAATGACTTGCCTCGTTTCGTCCAAGAGGATGAAGTTCAGCGTCCAGTTCCCCGTCATCGTATAGTTGACCAAGCCTTGGTAAAAGCCGTCAGGCCGTTGGGTCAAGTCTTTGTTATTGGGCGAGGAATGGTTGCCCATCGCGGGTTCGGGCATCCGCGGATCGAGAAGCAACGTATAATTGTCGGCCTCGGTGTAGGCTTCGTGCAAGACCTCGGCATCCGTGTGGACGTTAAAAATGGCAGCGACCAATCCATTTTCACCTACTTGGGGTTGCTGGGGTGCCGCTAGCGCGATGAGGTACGCTTCCCCATCATTGCCCACGAATGCGGTGTGGTGCAGGTTTTGGTTGGTTTGGGCCTCCACGTTTACCGGGATTTCCGCCGTCCGCGCGGTCCCGCCCGCCTTCAGGGCGAGGTGCAGTACCCAATTGCCTGTCTCGGTGAAGACCGCATATCCGGAAAAGTACTGGCCTCCCTCCGCAACCGTTAAGGCATGCCGGTGCGGGCACGTGAGTTGGGTGCCCTGCGGATTCGTATAAATGGGCATCAGCGTCGCGTCGCTTGCCGTGCCGGAGCCACCCGTTACCTGTAGCCGAATTTCGTTATAGCCGGTGAACAGCGTCCCGTTCAGTGCGTTGACGCGGACGGTGTATTCACCGCTGCGCACGGCGGCAACTTCTTCAAACTGATCGTATTCGGGTATGATGACATCAATTTCGGCTTCGTAATCGGTTTTCTCCTTCGTGCAGGACAATACCGAGACGCCGATAATCCAAAGGAAAAACATTGCGTTTCGCATAAGCTAGAAAGTACACGTTAGTAAAAAATGTATGGGGCACTGTGCTTGGCACAGCACGAATGAGCGGGCAGAAAAACCATGTAAGCCTGACAACGTACGGGCGCTCATGTCGAACGCTGTGTCTGCGTTGTGGGAAAATGGACTTCAGCCCATGATACAGCGCTACGCAATTAAGGGTGCGGTGCGCCGAAAGCAAGGATTAGCCGATCGGTGGGCGGTACAACAGGGCATTGTACTCAAAACCGTCGCCGAGTAAATACGGTGTAAAATGGGATTGCCCCGTTTGGGTATCCGGTTGCTGCGGGCTGAAAGCGAGGTGCTCTTTGTGTACGTAAAGCGTGCTGTATTCGTACGAAACAAGGTTTTTTTCGGTCTCCTGCGCGGCTTTGTCTTCCAGTTTCTTCATCAATACGCACTGACCCTCACACGCAAGCAAGGGCTGGCTTTTGTTGATGCACATCGCCAGATAGGCCGAAAGGCGCATGCGGTAGTCTAAATCCATCAGGTTGCAGTAAAATGACTGCATCGTCAAGACTACCAAGAGAATATGTGCGAGGAAGCGTTTCAACCGTGTTTTTACATTCGATTACGAATCCAAAGATACAGAAAGAATAGTGGATAAAAAGGGAATTTTCGTGGGATTTTTTTCTTCGAGCACATGAAAAACACCGCGTATAAGTCCGATTAAAACGAAAAAACACTGGCTCGGGAAGAACCAGTGTTTGCTGTTATATGGTTTGGTGGCTACACCCGCCGCAAAAGGCGCGTATACGCGTCATGTGCCCCAGTGCCTTACGGCATGGGCGGCCGACGTACGGCCGTGGTGTCGCTCGGACTTATCGAGTCGCGTAAGGACCGGGCTTCTTCCAGGTGCTTTTTCAATGCCGGGAGGGTTTTCGCTGCGAAAGCCTGTAAATCCGCGTTGCGGGCATCGGATGACGCATCTTCAAACAGTGACACGGCATCATCGTGCTCATCGACGATCACCTCGATGTATTCCCGGTCAAAATCCTGTCCGGTTTTCTCGCGGAGCTCGCGTTCCTTGTCTACTTTGTCCGCACTAGCCGCAGGTGGCAACGTAATCTCGTGGCGTGCTGCGATGGCCAACAACTCGTCGTTGACTTGCTCATGATCGCGGACCATGCGGGTGGCGAAATCCTTTATGCGCGGATCGGTTGCCCGCTCCATCGCCAAGCGACCCAGCTGTATTTCAGCTAGCCCGGCATCCGCTGCGCGGACCGCGAAGTCTGCGTCATCTTCATACACAAGGGCAGTGGTGTCGTTTACATTCATGGCCTGTTCTACGCTGTCGTCAGCCGTTCGCCTGTCGGCCGACCCGCAGGCGCTCAAGATCAATATGGCGGTTGCCATTCCCATAAAATAATGTAGCGTTTTCATGATATTTCAATTTGATTAAGTTTCCGTTATTTTTAGTCCTGGATACTAGCCGCCGTCGCCGAGTTGCCCATTTTCGGGCTGTATCGGGTTATCGTCGCCCCCGGCATCGTCCCGGAGGGGATAGCCCTCTTCATCGGTGTCGCCCGCCGGCGGTTCAGACCGCTGTGTCAGTTGCTCGTCCCGCTCGTCGAGCGCGGCACCCGGATCCGGCTGGGCATCGTCGGCCAGTTCGGCCAATTCGCCCGGGTTGTCGCGGTATTCGTCTGCCGTATACGGATTGGCCTCGTCGTAGCTGGAAAGCGCATCCTCGCCATGGGCGGCTGCCGTGTCATACGGCGCGGGATGCTGGTATTCCGAGTCATCCGTCTCGGCGTCCAACTCAAAACTATCGGCTTCTTCGTTAAACCGAAGTGTTTCGCCAGTTGGCTGCCGTGTTTCGTCGGTGTCCGTTACATCGAGCGGTACCAACGGTGGTTTGTTCGATTTTGCCATCTTTGTTTTTTTTACTTTTATACTGCAAGTTTGCAGGGTGGGGCAAATCGTTTGTAGCCCCTTTGCACAATACGGACAAGCTTCCCCTGCTAATCGTTTGATTTTTTCATGCCGCGCACGCTGACATGATCGGTGGCAAGCCCGATGTCAATGGTGGCGTATGGCGTCAATGAGTTCCGTCTTGCGCATTTGGTGGCGTCCGGTAATACCAATTTTTTTCGCCTGTGCGATGAGTTCTTCGCGCGTTCGATCTTCGAGTTTCTCGCTTTTTCCGCCTCGCCGGCTAGCTCCGGGACTATTCGAAATGCGCGCGGCTTTCTCTTTGCTAGCGCCATCCCTGCGCAGGGCCTCATACGTTGCGTCGTCCTTTATTTGCTTTCCGTGATTCTTTGCCATCGCCTCCGTTGTCTTAGTTTGCAAATTGCCAGCTACGTCGTAACCCATGGCATAGCTGCTGTTTTTTATGGGGAAGAACAGTCCGTGCCAGGAAAGGTTATTACGGGAGATGCGTAAAATGCGGCCGTAAAATACGTGAATTGTTTCCCAAGAAAGCAGCCTTACGCTGTAAGTACGTATGCACAAGCAGCACAAATACGGGTTTTGTAAGGAATTGAAACCGATGGGCGTAGCGCACCGTTTTTGCACTGGAGCGGGTCTTCAAATCACCCTGCATCCGAAAAAAAACAGAGAGAAATCATGAGCACGAAGAAAACAGGTAATCCCGAAAACATGTATCCCACGCCACCCTTCGGCAACCAAGCGCAGGAGGTGCCTGGCGTAGGCGCGAAAATGAATCCCGTGCC
>CAYUIZ010000161.1:0-5793 GCA_964444885.1 uncultured Sphingobacteriaceae bacterium
GTCATTGCCTGCCTGCCGTGGCAGGCTTCGCCCCAACCCAATTCCCCACGCTCTTGCTCGCAACGATCTTTTTTTAAATTAAATGCGTTTGCCCTGTTCGGCCAGGCACGCAAAATCACGCCAAAGGCTGACAAGCGTCATTATTTTAGGTGACGGGCCCGGCCCCGCGCTGCCCGGAAATCTCGTATATTTACGTACAGAAACTAGAAGACAACCCGTAAATCCTTTACACTATGAATACGCAAGATAAAATTACCGCTATCATGACCGAAAACGTGCTTTGTGTAGACGTGGACGAAGAGTTGCTCCGCGTGGATAGCCTAATGAAAAAACACAAAATCCGCCACCTGCCCGTCCTGCGCAAAGGAAAGCTTGTGGGGATTATCAGCCAGACGGATATTCTGCGCTTAAGCTTTGGGGGGATTTTTGAGGGACAAGGAGAATCCGATCTCGGTATGTTCGAAACCCTTCGCCTTGAACACGTGATGGTTGCGAAGCCCAGTGTTGCGAACACGTCGGACACAATCGCGGACGTGGCACAGCTCTTTGTCGACTCGAATTTCCACGCCGTGCCCGTGGTCAACGACGAGCAGGAGGTGGTAGGAATCGTGTCCACGACGGACATTATTCGCTATTTTATTCAGGAAACGCAGGGATAATCGGTCAGGGCCAACGTCTTAAAACTAATCGTCATCGCGAGGCTGTGTTGGGCCGGGTGAGCTGAAGCCTGCCTGCCTGGTCCGCGGGTAAAATTGGGACAAAGCAGCGAGTTAGGCGAAAGAATAGCCATTCTTACAATCGGAACTTCGGTTAAACGCGCTTTCCGTGGATAAGCGGTTGGGCATTAGCGGCTTCTTGGATGGAATGCGTACCTTTGCCTAACACCGACTGACCGTCTGTCCGTACAAACGAAGTTGCCGCGTTGCTAGCCGGCTGCGTAAGTTGACGACAACGTCGGACCATTTACATTTATCACTATAATACCTATACAATTATGAAAACGATATTAGTACCCACGGATTTTTCGAATAACGCGTTTATCGCCGCCCAGTACGCTGCGTCGCTCGCTGAGCGCACGGGCCAGCGCGTCAGGCTGCTGCACGTCTTCATCGCCTTGTACATAGAGGAAGAGACGGAGCCAACCGACGATCGGCGGGTAGGCCTTTGCAATGAGCAGATGGCCGAGCTGATTACTACGCTAAAGGGGCAATACCCCGCTGTTTCCATCGAAGGCGAATGCATTCAGGGATTTATGATCGACCGCCTGCAGGAAAAACTGCACGCCGAAAGCTATAACCTCATCGTGATGGGGACAAAGGGCGCCACGAACGTGGCCGAAAACGTCCTGGGTAGCACGACCTTTGAAGTAATTCGCAAAGCGTCCGTACCCGTGCTGGTCGTACCCGAAAACACGCCTGATTTTAAACTGGACCAAGCGGGCTTCTTCACGGACTACAAAGATGCCGAGCTGGACGCCCTGCTCCGTCTGCGCCACACGCTCGGCAACCAGTTCTCGGTTCGCGTACTGCACCTCTACAAGTCGACCACGCAAGATCCCGTGGAGGAAAATGCCCAGTGGCAACGGAAAATCACCGATGCATTCCCTGAGAACAACCTGACGTTTGAGACCTGCCGTGTGGCGAAAATAAATGCCAATACTGTGGCGCAGGTCGCCATTGAGGAGAAGTTAGACCTCTTGGTGTTCTCACGTCCGCACCGCACGTTTTTTGAGTCAATATTCGTCAAAAGCCTGACGAAGGAAGTGGCAAACTATCCGACCGTTCCTTCCCTGTTTATCCGCGAATAACGCCCGGCAAGCGGGTAGTGGCCGTAGCGTGCTGCCCGCCTTTCCACGTCGTCTTGTGCAATACCGAGACGCCAGGCCAGCTGAGTCGGGTGCCTCGGTGTTAGAAAGCTGATATGCATAAGAATATGTTTTTTAATTGATTTTGCTTATTTTTGTGGGATGCTCATGCTACGCAAGTTAATAGTTCTCGTGATTTTGTCGGTGTATGCCCTGTCTTCATCGGGTACATCGCTCTATTTGCACTATTGCTGCGGCATGCCCTATGTGATGGCCATCAATGAAAAGCCTGAGGCATACGATCCTTGCTTATTCTGCACGGAATCCGAGCATCATGACGGTCCCGAGTGTGATGACGATACGTGTGAGCTAATGGTTCACCACGGATGTAAAGACGTGTACTGGGACACGGTCGACGTTACCAACGAGCATATCACCTACGGCGATAAGGGGACCCATTTCGTCGTGCAGCCCGCTGAGATTTCCCTTCCGTGGTCGGTTAATGTATCGGCCTTTGTGGCAGACGGCTCCGTCACGTATTTTGCGGACAGTTCGCCGCCGCGGGTATCCAATACGCCGCTTTTCATATTCCACTGCACCTACCGTATTTGATTTCTTGCCACGCCTGATCCAGGCTCCAATCTATTGGGAATAAATGCGTCTGCCTTTTTTTGGCACGTATGATTTCCTTTCATCATGGCAATTGACATCAAATCAAATCCAAAATGAGAACTCTTATTATCACAATATTTTTAATGGCAAGCGTGGCTGTTAGCGCTACGGCTGCCGAATCTAATTCCGTGCGTGTCGTCCTGCGGGCTGACACCACCATTACCCTGCCCACAGCGGGCAACTGCGGCATGTGCCGCGCGCGAATCCAGGAGGCTGCCAGCATCCCGGGTGTCAAGAAAGCGGCTTGGGACATGGAGACCAAGTTGCTCGCCGTTACCTTTGATGCGGCGTTGACGAGCAAGGAAGAGATCAAGAAGCACGTGGCCGCGGCAGGTCACGATATTGACGGCCTCCGGGCCGATGATGCAGTGTATGAGGCCTTGCATGACTGCTGCCTATACACTCGTCCGGAAGCCGAAGCGGCTGCCGACAGTACGGCTTCCTTTACGGTGGCCGGGGCGTGCAGCATGTGCCGCGATCGGATTCTGGAAGCTGCCGCGGCGGACGGGCTTGACGAAGCAGCCTGGGATGCAAAAAGCCAGTTGCTCACGCTCAATTTCAATCCGACGTTGTATAGCTTGACGGATGCCAAGACGCGTATCTTGGCTGCCGGCCACGACGTCGATGGACAGTCTGCCACGCAAAACGCCTATGCTGCCTTGCCGGCTTGTTGCCAATACCACGACGAGAAAAATCCGCATAAAGCACAGACAAACGCGCATGACCATGACGATCATGACCACGAACATATCGTCGTCGGGGTAGTGATGGAAGAAGACACTCGCGGAAACCTGACGCCGCTACACGCAGCAAACGTACATTGGGTAGAAGACGCTTCCGTGCGGACGACGACCGATGCTTCGGGTGTCTTTCGGATTAACCACGAAGACCATTACGAACGTTTAGTCGTCTCCTATGCAGGCCATGCGCCTGACACGCTGATCGTCAAAGACCCGCATGAAGTGGTGGTGGTGACGTCCAAAAACAATACGCTAGCCGAGGTGACCGTTACGGCCAGACGCCGATCGAACTACATTTCGGCGCTGTCGCCCACCCGCCTGGAAACACTGACCGGGCAGGAACTTTTTAAAGCTGCCTGCTGCGACCTTAGTGAGAGTTTTGAAACCAACGCTTCGGTCGACGTGGTGAGCAGCGATGCGGTGACGGGCAGCAAGCAGATTCAAATGCTGGGGCTGAGTGGCAATTACACCCAGCTGACGGTCGAAAACCTGCCAGGCCCACGCGGTTTGGCAACGCCGCTGGGGCTGAATAGCATTGCCGGCACATGGATTGAGTCCATCCAGATCAGCAAAGGGATTGGATCTGTCGTCAACGGCTTTGAGAATATTGCAGGGCAAATCAACGTGGAACTTAAAAAGCCCGAAAACGCCGAACGCCTGTTCTTCAACGCGTATGCCAATAACATGGGGCGGACAGACGTGAACCTCAACCTGGCGCACAGCTTTAATGAAAAATGGTCGGCAGCCTTGCTTTTGCACGACAACTTCATGTATAACCGCCACATGAATTTCAGCAGCAACGGCTTCCGCGATATGCCGGTCGGTAACTTGTTTAGCGGGGTGAACCGTTGGAAGTACGAGGACGGCAGGGGTTTGATCCTGCAATTCGGCGTCAAGTTCTTGAGCGACGACCGGGTCGGAGGACAAGTGGACTTCGCACCGGAAACCCACAAGTTGCAAGGCGATGTTTATGGGCTTGGATTTGATATCGAACGCTACGAGGCGTTTGCGAAGATCGGATACGTATTCCCGGAAAATATTCACCGAAGCATTGGCCTGCAGCTTTCGGGCAGCGTATATAACCAAGCTTCTTATTTCGGGTTGCGGACTTACGATGCCGACCAGACAAACGGCTATGCGAACCTGATATACCAAGATATTCTCGGATCCGTCGTACACAAATACCGCACGGGCGTCAGCGTGATGTATGACCGGTATAATGAGTGGTACGCGGATACCGATGCGGATCGTCAGGTAAGCGACAGGTTTGCACGTACTGAGATTGTGCCAGGTGCTTTCTTTGAATACACGTACAGTCCGAACGACAAATTTGATGCCGTGGTGGGTATGCGTGGCGACTACAATAACCTCTACGGCTGGTTTGCTACACCGCGGGTGCACCTCCGCTACCAACCCATTGCAGGGTCTACGTTTCGGCTGAGCGGTGGGCGCGGGCAGCGCACGGCCAACATTTTCGCGGAGAACACCGCGGCGTTAGCCAGTTCGCGCGTGGTGCGTATTGCCAACGCGAACAATCAAGCCCAAGCCTACGGCCTGAAGCCGGAAATCGCGTGGAACACCGGTCTTAGCTTCGACCAGGACTTTCGTTTGCTCAACCGGCAGGCTTCGTTCAGCCTTGAGCTGTTCCGCAATGATTTTATCAACCAGGTAGTGGTGGATTTCGAAAGCCCACAGGATATCGCCTTCTACAATTTGGACGGCCGCTCTTATTCCAACAGCATGCAGGCTGAATTCAGGTTTATGCCGTTCCCTCATTTTGAAGCGCGCACAGCCTACCGTTTCTTTGACGTGAAGACCACATATGGCGGGGAACTGCTACAGCGCCCCTTGGTGGCCCGCCACCGCGGCTTCCTCAATTTGGGCTACAATACGCACAGCGGCGGCTGGCATTTTGACTATACGCTCAATATCGTGGGCCAGAAACGCTTGCCGTCTACCGCTACCAACCCGGCCCAGTACCAGATGATGGATTATTCGAAGTCCTACGTGACGATGAATGCGCAAATCAGCAAGACTATTGGTAAAGTTAGGCCCATCGACGTCTACGCGGGTGGCGAAAACCTGACTAACTTCTTCCAGTCTAATCCCATCTTGGCTGCCGACCAGCCCTTCAGCAGTTATTTTGATACGTCGATGCTATGGGGGCCGATATCCGGCAGGATGTTCTATGCAGGTATCCGTATCGGTATAAACTAAACGTAAAATATGGATTGTCCCGGCTACGAACCAGGGAAATCGCTTTTAATCTAAGTTCTGATTATAAAATGGCTCCAACCGGCTGTTTTGTCACAAATTTTGCTGAAAAGGGCAAAATTTTCGCCAAAACGAGTAGTTCTTCATTTCTAGCCCCCGGGTTGAAACCCGGGGCTAGAAATAGGACACCCCTTGGGGTTGGCTATCTCCTAAAAAGCGATTTCCCTGCGGCACCAGCCGCCGGGACAATTTTATTTCATCGCGTGTGCGACGCATGCCCCGTTGCCGCAGGGTTGCGCTTAAGGCTTTTCCGCGCCTCTACCTTGCGCTTCGGTAAATTAGGAACAACTCCAAGCTGTGGAA
>CAYUIZ010000162.1:0-5681 GCA_964444885.1 uncultured Sphingobacteriaceae bacterium
TATTAGTAATTATTTTCACGGCGACCAAGAATGTTAGCCTAAAAGTTTTCAACACATGCAACATCATATCTATATTCTGACCGACATTAACCGCAAATCCCTGCACGTAGGCACGGCCTGCGACCTGAATGAAGCGATTAAAACCTACCGGGAAATGTACACGTTGTTTTTTGATGCGGGGGCGCAGATCTCCAGACTTGTCTATAAGGAAACGCATGCGAGCGAAGAAGCAGCTTTGCAGCGCTTCGACGAGTTGAGAAATTATACACGGATGCAGAAGGAACGGCTCATACGGCGCCACAATCCGGATTGGGTGGATATGAGCCTATCGCAGCCGGTTCGCGCAATGCGGTCCAGCCAAGCCCGTGAGCGCGTGGCGTCGTAAGCAAAAAGGCACCGCGATGGGCGCCTCTTCGAAAATTGTTGGTCCACGCGCTGGGCGGCTTTACCAACCCGGTGCGAAGTTCAATCCAAACGTACCAAACTGCAGGTCATTGCGCTGAAAGGGTATCGCGTAGTAGGGCTCAAGGATCATCGCGCCAAATAAGTTGACACGAAGCGACACGCCGACACTCATGGCTGGAATCCGAACATTCTCATAAATCGGCTGGCTGACCACTAGGCCATCAGGACCGAGGACGGGCTCACCGTCAGGACCGATTACGTCCTGCCTACCGATCACGTCACGCTTGCCTTTGAAACGGATATCATCGCCCTGCCGCCAAGCCATCCCCGCATCAAAGAAGAGGTTCAAGTCTGAGAAAAGCATATTTGACCGAATGGCCGCCAGTCGCTCGGGCCCGGTGAATGGTAGCCGAAGCTCAAAGTTAAACACGGCCATTCGCGTGCCCATCAGGTCATTCAGACCAAATGCCCCGGAACCACTATTACGAAGGGACGCACTCTCATAACCACGAATCAGGTGCGGATAACCGATAAATAACGGATACAGGGCATTTTCATTTTGCCCTACGCGCATATACGAGTAAAGCCTGGCTGCGACGGTAACGGGCTTATAACGGTTGTACTTCCGCAAATCGATATTGTATGCCGTAAAATTAAAGTCGCCCAGGTACTGTTCCGCCCCTACCCGGTAGCGGAAACCCATGAGCGGCGCCGTCAGACCGAAGACCGAGTTATCGCCGACAAACGACGCATTCAGTTGCTGGATGGTGAAGCCCTCCATATTGCCAAACCCAAGCCCCCCAAACAGGTCTTGCGCCTCTTCGTTCGGAATACGTTCCCGGCCCCCATATCCATAGTAATAACTTTGCCACCACCGGTCGACACGGTAACTGTAGCGCGCGATTGCGCCGCCTAATTCAAAACGGTGATTGCGCGAAAATGGATAAGCCCCGAAGGCTTCCGCCTGTTGCTGGAAGGTACGGATCATATAGGTGTCCAGTATGAGATCATCCCCATACCCAACATCCCGTACGTCAAATGTGCTGAACCCCGACATAAACGGAATGTGCGAGATGGCTCCTCCCCAGTTGATACGCGTCTTTTGATTGATATAAGCGACCTGTCCACCGAAATCGTAGATTTCGCCGTTGATGGCCAGAGCGGCAAATATTTGGTTATGCCCTAAAATGTCGGAGAACATGCCTTGTATACCGCTGGATATGCCGGCGCCGTAACGGCTTCCCACGGCCATGCCCATGCCGCTGTTGGCCAGGTAATCCAGCTTAAAGTTGGGACGGTAGGCGACGGATGCGATTTGCTCCTCGGCAATCCGGCCAAAGAGGTTGAAGTTGGCGAGGTTCGTGTTGACGACATCGACACCCCGAATAACCGGCGGCGGCAACATGGCCGCATCAAAATTGACCACGTAGGGGTTAACCTCCACGGGCTCGAACTCCGACGCACTTGCCCGGTAGATGCTGTACTCGCTCGACCGGTAATACGAGTAGACGATATCATCCTTGGCGGACAAACTCAACGCCGGGGAATATTCCGTGATGCCGCTAATACCCGTGAAATACTCCGTCATGCGCTCCACCTTGCCGGAGCCGACCGTATAGCGGTACATATTGCGGAAGCCATCGCTGTTCGACAGAAAATAAATCTGGCTGTCATCCGCTGAATATTGGGGGTTGAGGTTATTTGCCCCTTGGAATACATTGATGTTTTCCAGCTGGCGTGTTTCCACGTCGATCACGGCAATATTCATCGGGATATCCACAGTCCGCGAATCGCCCTGCAAGCTCACTCGGTCGGTACTGAACACGATTTTGCTGCCGTCGCGCGAAAAACTGGGTTGGAAATCCGAATAGGGATCATCGGTAAGCTGGTCGAGTTCCTTGGTCTGCAGATTGTAGATATAAATGTCGCTATGCCCGTTACGGAGGCCGGAAAAAGCCACGCGATCGCCATCGGGTGCCCAGGTAATGTTCGTAAACTCTTGGATATCACCCATGGGCTCCACGGCAAGCGTTCGTCCGTTCTCGACATCGACGATCATCAGCTTACTTCGGCCCTTGCTGAACACGCTGAACGCAAACTGACGGCTATCTGGCGAAAAGGCCCCTGCCGACTCGATGAAACTGAATTCGTCCAGATCGGGATTGGTCAGCCGGCTAGCGAGCTTACGGATTACTTGCCCGGTTTGGGCATCGGCGAGGAACAAGTCGATACTAAAGAGATCAAGCTCGGAGAGGAAAGCGACGTACTGCCCGTCGGGCGAGATCGCCGGTGACACGTTGAGCCGGCCTCCGGAATTGTAGCGGCTGACGATGGACGTGCCAACGGGCCGCTTTGCCGTATCGATCGGAATGGATCGATAGGCATTCTGGATGCTATTCCGCCAGAGATTGGACAAGGTTTCGGCATCGTAGCCGAATACGCGCCTCACCGCATACTCGTAGCCATACATGGCCGTATTCATAAACAAGGGCATGATGACGGTATCGCCGTAGGTAGCCCCGACGTACGACCAAAATGCCTGCCCGAAGCGGTAGGGATTATAACGGCCCATGTTTTCGGTCATGTCGCGCAACGAAGGCAGGCTATTGCTCAGGTACGTATCGCGCAGCCACATGGCTGTAAACGCATCTTTCTTGCCGATGGAAAAATATTCGGCCATTCCCTCGACCATCCAAAGCGGGATGTTGCCAATGCTTTCAAGCCGGGTGGAGTCACTCCGTTCCATCAGTATGCGGTATTGGAAGGCGTGCACGAGCTCGTGCCCCAGTACGTGACGTGTCTGGTGGTTGATCTGCATCACGGGCATTACCACGCGGGTTTTAAAGGCCTCGGTCACACCGCCGGTACCCACGCCAATTTGGCCCTGTATCGTCGTAGTCTGCTGAAAATCAGGATGATTGCTATAAAGTATGATGGGGTTTTTGCGAATAAACGTATCCCGGAAGACCTGCTGGTGCAATTCATACCATACCTCGGCTTCTTTGGCAAACCAACGCACCATACTGTCGTTTTCCAGGTAGTAATGCAGGCTGAAATGCGGTGTTTCGTAGACGTCGAAATCCAGTGTTTTATACCGCATCTTATTCTGCCCGAAGTACTGGGCGTGCACGTCGGCATGAGCGCAGACCAACGCCAAAACCAAGGCAAAGACGGCGAGAAACCTGGTAACTTTAGGGTGTGACTGTTGCATCGCAGAGAAGGTTATATCATCCAAATGTTAGAGCGAATATCGCGTTAAAAGTTTAAAGATAATGCTAAAATATTATTTCGACGGGCAACCGTCACTGAGCTGTCGTGTCAGAGCTGCTCCTGCTGCTCCAAGCTCTCCTACGAATTAGCCGTTAACCACATCTTTTTTTTCCGTGTCCTCGCTGACACAAAGTCCACGGTTGGCCTACGGCGAAATTGCAGGGAGGTGAAAACCGTATCATATGTTGCCCACGTTTTTCTTTTCATCCCTCTGCCACCGCTCCAGTCCCACGCACCCCCCTTCCCCAATTCACCAGACCTTTGCCCGCAAGGGGGATAGTGATCGCGAACTACGTGCTCTCTTGGAGGCTTTCCAGTTTAATCCGAAAATCCGCCGGGTCAGCCAACTGCTCCGGGAGCAGGTCAGGTGCCCGAAACTGAGGCGTCTCCGTGGTATCTGGCGGGGCAATCCGCGGGCTGGGGCAATGATACAGGCGGCTGATTTCCACCGCCGGCTCCGGGAACGGCCCGTAAGCGTACCCCAAGCTCTCGTCGCGATAGACCTTTTCCATGAACTTACCGAAGATGGGCAAGGCCGTCCGGGATCCTTCGCCGGTTTGCGAACTGGTGAAGTGGATGCTTCGCTCGTCGCACCCGACCCATACGCCCGTCACCAAATCCTTTGTAACGCCCATATACCAACCATCGACGTAGTCCGACGACGTGCCGGTTTTGCCCCCTATCTGGTTGCCATTTCGCCAAAGATCCCACTCCCACAGCGCCTGCGACGTACCTTCCGGTTCTTCCATGCTGCCCCGCAGCATATAGCCCATCAGCCACGCCACCTCGGGACTAATAACCTGCTCGGCCTCGGTCTGAAACTCCTTGATAACCTTGCCATTAAAATCCTCAATCCGGGCAACCAATATGGGGTCTACACGCTTACCATCGTTCATAAACGTTGCGTACGCATTGACCATCTCAAACACGCTCACGTCGCTTGCTCCCAATCCCACTGAAGGGACCGACGCCAGCGGACTTCGGATACCGGTTCGCTGCGCGGCTTCCACCACCTTGTCCCAGCCGAGCTCCTCGGTCAGCTGGGCCGTAACGGTATTAACCGATTTACCCATCGCCCACCGCAACGACATGGACCGGCCGGAGAACACCCAATCAGCGTTCTTAGGCTCCCAAACTTTCTCCTCCCCTTCTTCCATGTACGTGATGCGCACGGGCCGATCCACATATTTGTCGCACGGCGACATGCCCGCCTCCAGCGCGGCCAGGTATACAAAGGGCTTAAACGTCGAGCCGGGCTGCCGCTTGGACTGAATGACGTGGTCGTATTTGTAATAGTTGTGGTTAATCCCACCTACCCATACCTTGATCTCGCCGGTGTACGGATCCATGCTCATCACGCCCGTATTCAGCATCATCGCGTAATGCGCTAACGAGTCCATGCTCGAAAACGCTACTTCCTTCATGCCATCCCATGTAAAAACTTCCATGGCTTTTGGCTGGTTCAGATAAAAAAGCACACTATCCAGCTCCCCTTCATACCTGTCATACAATTGCTTATAATACGAAGTGCCCTCGGCGAGCTTTTCCAAAAAATTTGGTATAACGTTGCCCTCAGCATCCCGCCAAGGCTCTTTGCCTGCCCAGACGCCTGCCAAGCGATCCTGCAATATGGCCATCTGATCGGCCATGGCATCCTCGGCCAAGGCTTGCATGCGAGAATCAATCGTGGTGTAAATCTTGAGCCCGTCGGCATAGATATCATAACCGCTTTCGGCGCTCCACGCCTGCAGCCAGCGTTCTACCGCGACACGCAAATAGGAATCATCGCGACCCGAATCCTGAGCTTCGCCAGGCCGCAGGCCAAGGTCCTTACCGGCCTCCTGCGTGTAGGCCACCTCATCGAGAAAGCCTTCTTGGCGCATTAAGGCGAGCACTACATTCCGCCGTTCCAGCGCTCGGTCCGGGTTGCGGAACGGATTGTAAAGCGTGGTACCTTTGAGCATCCCGATGAGCAGCGCCGCCTCGGAGGCATCCAGCGCGCTCGG
>CAYUIZ010000163.1:0-5665 GCA_964444885.1 uncultured Sphingobacteriaceae bacterium
TAAGATTATTAATAAAGTCCCGCACCTGCTGTACTTCCTCGACGGTCACGGGCGAGGCTTGATTGCCCCAGCTCGATCGCTCGTGCGTGGCGATAGCCGCCACCTCTTCGTCGGTAAGCAAGTCGGCGAAGCCGACCATCACGCCGTATTCGGGTCGGGCGTCATAGCCCTGCAGGATGACTCGGATAAGCATTTCGGGATCCGGATCATTCACCATGCTACTACCCGCCAAGGGGGGGAACGCCCCAGCCAATCCCATGCCGTCGCTTTGGTGACAAGCCCCACATACGTTGGCGTATAGCACGCTGCCGTCCGGCAGGCCCGCCTCGGCCCCATCGGCTGCCCCATCGGGACGTTTGCGCTCCGCGGCAGGTATAAATTCGAGGGGAGCCAAGTCGGCAAGATCGGGTTGCTTAAGCGACTGCAGGTAAGCAATCAGGTCCAACAGCTCGGGCTTGGCCACCACGGTTTTGCCTGGCGTTCTCAGGAATTGCTCCGGTACGGGTACGACCGCATCATCCGCGGTCACTTCACTTTCGTATTTCTCCTCAAATAGCCAAGGATACGCGGGCATAATGGATTCCTTCACCACGATACGCGGGTTGTACATGTGCAGCAAGTGCCATTCCTGGCCAGGCTGGCGCTTGCCTACGTCGGTCAAATCAGGGCCGGTGCGCTCACTGCCCAACAACGAGGGCGACTGGCGCCAGGTATCCATGCGTTGCTTGCTATAATAATAGTCGGAGGCCATTGACGGCCGCTCACCCCAGACGTTGTCCATCTCGATATTGCGCACCTGCTGGGTATGGCACGAGACACAATTCTCCTTGACATAGATATGTAGGCCTTGGCGCTCGGCGGGGGTCATGTCCCGCATCATGGGCAAGGGCTCCGTCTCCTGCAGCTGATAGGCTGGCACCACGGCAATGAGGATACTCAGGCCCAAGAAGACCAAGAACGCCGTGTTGACCAGATTGCGATGATTTTTATGGAAATTCAACATGATTCTGTTTCTTTACGATGGCCGGTAAGCGCGAGGCGCGGTTGCGGGCTCGCGAACCATCACATAAAAATTATAGGCAAACATCAGGTGCGAGAGGAACATCAGCGAACCACCGATGGCGCGCCATACCCAAAACGGATACATCAGCACGACCGATTCCATGAATGGTTTGCCCTCGATCCAACTGAGGCCACGCAGCGTGCCACCCGCCATCAACGACACCATATACGCGAACAACCCAATGAAAGCCAGCCAAAAATGTACACCCACGAACAGTTGTCGTGGCTCGCGCCCCGTCAACCTGGGCAATACGCCGTAAATGCAAGCCCACACCAAAAAAGTGATGATGCCATACATCGTCATATGGGAATGCGCTACGTTGAAGTCCGTGAAGTGCCAGATGAAATTCGTAAACCGAAAAGCCTGCAAGCTGCCTTGCGTAGATCCCACGAAATAGAATACCACGCCCACGAGGAAAAACGGCAACACATAGCTTTTGGAAATCTCGTTCCAACTCCCCCGCATGGTCATCAGGAAGTTGGTCGTACCAGCCACTACCGGAATGAACATGCCGGCGCTGAAGACGATGGCCACGGTCTGCAGCCACCAGGGCAACGGGCTGAATACGAAATGGTGCGTACCGATCATCGTGTAAAATAGCATCTGTGTCCAAAACGCCAGCACGCCGAGGGAATAGGAATAAATAGGCTTATTGAGCGACGAGGGCAGGTAATAATACACAAGCCCGAGCGTGACGGTCATGAACCACATGCCCACGCCTTGGTGCATGTAATAGCCCTGAATAACGGTTTCGCCTAGCCCAGCTTGGAAGAACGGGATATAGCCGATGGTGAACAGGACCAACGTCCAAACCATTCCGCCCAAGAGGTACCAATTGGATATATAGATTTCCGACACCTTGCGTGTGGCCACCGTTTTGTAGTAATTGCGGAACGTAATAAAAAGCCCCACGCCGAAGAATAGCGCTACGGGCCAAATATATTCGCGGTACTCGCCACCCCCATTATTCACGCCGGCCATGAGCAACACCGTGCCCGACAGCACGGCCAGGTTGATCAGCCACCAACCCCACCAAGCCATTTTGTAGCTGTATATCCGCGTATTAGAGGTGCGCGCCACCACGAAGTAGCCCAGCCCAATCATGGCCACGGAGGCCCACCCCCAAAAAACCGCGTTGGTGTGCACAGGACGCAGACGCCCAAAGGCCAGCCATTCTACCGCATCGAGGTCGGGCCAAATAAATTTCATGCCCACATATTGCCCCACAAGCGTACCGAACACGAGCCACGCCACCGAGGAGCCGATATACCAAACCACCACACGCTTAAGTTCCGAGGGTGTTTCCTCGGTTAGCCGGGCACGTTTCTTTTCGTCTACCAATGGATTTTCCGGATCGTGCGTTACCTGCGCGACCAAGCCCTTATCGTCCCCGACCAGGCGGTCGCTCCCCAGTTCAGCGCCCGAAAGGCGGAATGAGCGGGCGGTACGCCGCTTTTCGAGGATATCGTCGATTGTCGCATCATCCAAGCCAATAAGATCCTCAGAGAACTCCAAACTTTGGCGCTCGAGATTCTTTTTTCGAAGCGATTCGACGTACGCCGAAATCCGCGCGGATAGAATCAGCACCGCGATGAGCACGACCACCGCCACCAACACCAGTGTTCCGATGATGCCGGGGCTAGCCAGCCAATTATCCGTGCTCGGATTCGGTACCGGTTGCGCCGCCGCTGGCATGATTGCCAGCATCGCCATTCCCCCCATCAAAGCTAAGCTTCTCGCGCTCATATTTAATATATTAAGACCTTTTTATCCTTTGTTATTTTAAAAAAACGGATTACCGTTTCAGCACCGTCATTCCGTCATTTACGCCTTCCGCCAGTTCGGCGATGGTTGTTCCGGCGAGCATATCCCGCAACTGTTCGCGAATCACCTTGAACTTGTCGTGGACCGGACAGGGCTTCTTCTCGTTACACGCTTTCAACCCCAGTCCGCAGCCGTGGAAAATATGGTCGCCGTCGATGGCGTTGACAATGTCAATGGCCCGGATACGGGCCCGCTGTTCGTTATCGACCTCAAAACCACCCGAAGGGCCCTTCAACGAGCTGATAATCCCGCTGCGCGCCAGTTGTTGCAAGATCTTCGCGGTGAACGCCTCCGGAGAATCAATCGCTTGTGCGATGTCTTTCAAACAAACGCGTTGCCGGTACTTCGATTCATTGGCGATATAAATCGTTGCCCTTATCCCGTATTCACAAGCTTTTGAAAACATATTCTTTCCTTGATTCCGGGACAAATGTACAAATTTTCCGATATCGGACAAAAACATCCGAATTAATTTTCCGCGATCCGAAGTTGACGTGAATGTCGCCCCCCTGCTAGGTGTACCAAGGCCTAGAAACGGGCATTATTTTGATAGGGCCCAGGAATGAACACGCGAGGATTACGGCCTGTCGAGGCTGGTGACGTACTTGAATTCCCTCATCCGCACCCCCGCTCCCGCCTATGCGCCGCCAGCACGAGCCTGACCACCTGATTGTAACGGTCCAGGCCTTCCGGCTGGTTGTTGGCTTCCAGGTATTGGCCATAAAAAGCTTCGGTGAGCGTATTGACCATGCCGAGATAACGTCGCCAATAGGCTTGATGGGCTTTCACGTCGGCTAATACAGCCGGTGACACCCGTTCGAATAGTTGCTGGTACAGGGCGCGGTCGTAGCGGTGCACGTCCGCCAAAACCATCCAAAGTACGGTATAGTACGCCGAATACCGAAATAGTGTCTCGTCGCTGTGCAGGGCCAGCACAAACCCGATGTAGTTGGCTTCGTCCTCAAAACCGATTCCCGCCTGATGCGCTAGCTCGTGGCACGCCGTGAACGGCCGCGCCCACAGCGGCATATCGCTGTTCACGTGTGCTTCGTGGCTATACGGATTAAAATAGCCGGACACGCCCATATAGTTACCAAACGCATTTACCAAAGGGCTTTTTGCGCGGGGCCGGTGTACCAACAAGGAGGCAGGCAACACCGTATCCGCCTGCAGCACACGCGCCGCTTCGGCATAGATTGTGGCGTTGGACATCGTGGGCATACCGTCGCCAAGCTGTTCCCGCAACGCATTGGCTGAATCGACGTAGGCGTATGCCACCTCGATCAAATCAGCGACCCCAGGACGTATGTCTTCGAGGCCCAATTGCCGTTCTAAGGGTACGCGAAAGTAGTTAAGCCCCCACAATAGGTAGAACGCCACGTAGAGCGCTATCACGAGATTAGCCAGACGAAGGCCGCAACACATCGCCGCCCTCCCCTGCTTGCGCCACATCCGGCGCATCAGTCTGACTAGGGCCACGACCGCGACCACCACCACGGATGCATAAAATAAGTCGCCCACAGCGAATGGAATCCAGCCGAAAAGCGTTTGCAACACGGAGCCAATGACGGGAAAAATGCCCTGGCTGTACGATTCTTCCACACGTTCGGGTGAACGCCTAAACCAAGCCATTGCCAACGCCGTGGCCACGAGCCAAGCAAACGTGCATAGCTGCCATGCCCACTGTCGCCTGGAAGGCGAAACGCGCTTGCCGTTAATGTTCATGCTCAAAATAGACCTTGTAATAATGCAGGCCTTTCTCTTCGTCATAGCCTTTCTCGATGTATTCCCGCTTGCCATGCACATAAATATGGAAGTTTTTATCGAGCTTGAGTACGCTTTTGTAGGTGGACTGCACTTTCTTGACGGCTTTCTGTGAGATATCGAAGCGCTCGCCGAAATCGATGTCGGTGTCTTCCTCAAACTGCTGGCGATAGTCGTTAAACAGTCCGACCGCTTGCGGATTACCCAGCACTTGCTCTTCAAATTCTTCCTTCACGAAGGCATCCTTCTCTTTAAAGTATGCCATGGATCGATTGAGCAGGTCGAACTTATCGGCCCGCTCCATTTCGAAAACCTCATCCAGCTTTTCGTTGACAAAGCCTTTGTACACCTTCAGGAAATTGCCAGTCTGCGTGAATTCGTCATTGCGCAAGCGCAATTGCAGGAAATCGTCTTTCCAGTACACCGCTTCCTGCTGCCGGTTGGTTTGGTCTACCACCAGCACTTTGTATCCCGCTTCGGCTTCCGTGTTGAGGATCAGGCAGCCCTTGTCGAGCTTATTGATGTTAATTGCGTCCTGCTCGTAGTCGAGGTTGAATTTGCCTTGCTCGGGGTATACCTTCAGGTAAGTTTCCTTGTTTTCGGATTTGAAAATACCGATGGCTTCGTGCTCCTGCCCTTCCAACTGCACGGATTTGAGGTGCACGACGTAAACCTCGCCCGCCTTGATTTTCGGATGGTTTGACGACTCGTACAGGTGCTTACAGACCTGCTCACTCAGGGCATGGAAATCGAGCTTACCTTCAAAAAAAGCATGGGCAAAATGGTAGGTTTCGTTCAGTTCCAAGCTGTCGTTGGGGTGAAAAAACCGGTACACCTCGTCCACCTTACTAAACGGCGTCAGGAAATAGTGCATCAGCAACGATGGGAGCACCTCGTCGTGTATCTCCACAGGCTGTTCGGAAAGCACGTAAAATTCATCCTGCAGTTTATTTCCGACCCGATGAATGGACAGCCGTTCAAATGACGTATCTGTATAATATAACATAGTTAATC
>CAYUIZ010000164.1:0-5630 GCA_964444885.1 uncultured Sphingobacteriaceae bacterium
AATCATTATCCCTCCGGCAATGAAACATTTCCAGCCGATTTGCCAGAGCCAACGCTTGTTTCTTTTGTAGAATTTGAACTTCATGTAGTATGGATTTAATTTAGATATAATTGTTGTTCGATTGGGTGGTTAACCGTTCCCTAGCGGCAGTAATAGCGACGCCTCACGTTTAAATTAGTGAAAATCTACTATAACGGTGTATTACGTAGTTATTGGTCACCACAACGGGTGATAATCAATCGCGAAATGTGGCGTAACATGCCCTGGAAGTTGGTTCATGGGAATAGAAGTTTATCAATTGGTCTATGTGAAAGGTCAAATATACAGTTAATTTGTGGAGGCTTTTTAATACTTTTTTAACATATCCTTGTACTTGACGGATCACTTAAGTGTGTTTTATCGGTACGGGTTTCGTGTTAGGATTGTCTTTTTATTCCCTGTTCGGCTGGCTGGATATGGTCGAAATCTTCAATTATCGTTAGGCATAAACGCCCATTGTGATACGGACATTTCCACGGCCCGGCTTTATCCTGCGATTTGTCTACCAAGCCATTGGTTTTGCGGCTCCAATACCATTCCCCATTCGTGTAGTCAATCAAGCGCGACTGAATGTACGCCCACGTCCGGGTGGCGTAGTCGAGAAACGTCGCGTTTCCGGTAATGCGGTATGCGTATGTCCATCCGACCACCGCTTCGGCCTGTACCCACCAATGCCGGTCGCCGTCTACGCGGCCGCCGTCGCGTTCGTAAGCGAGGCTACCGTCTGTTTGGCGGCCTTCGGCAGCCGCTTCGGCGATACGGGCCGATAGTGCTGCGGTTTCCTGCCTCAACTCGGAATCACCCAGCACGTCGGCAGCTTCCCCCAGCAACCAAGCTGCCTCGATGTCATGCCCGTACGAAACGGCAGTCGATTGCACGGTCCAGTCTTCACTAAAAAACAGGTGTAGATGCGCCGTGCGCGTATCCAGTATCCGTGTCCGGAAGAGGTCAATAAGCTTGCGCTGCGCGCTGGCGACGCGCGGATCCGGCCAGATGCGGTACAAGTTGGTATACGGTTCCAGGATATGCAGGTGGGTATTCATGGATTTTTTTTCGTTGGCATCCTTATCGCTCAGACGCATGTCGGCGATGGGCTGCCAGTCTTCGCTGAACGCTTCGAAATACCCCCCGTACTTCTTGTCTGCCGTGCGTTCGATCAGTTCGAATAAGGCCTGGGACAATGCTAAGGCCTCCGGATTGCCTGTGGCGCGGTAGTATTCGGACAGTCCGTACAGCGCAAAGCCCTGCGCATACAGTTGTTTTTTTCGTTGGATGGGGCGGCCTTGATAATCCAGTTGCCAATAAATGCCGCCGTGGACCTTATCTACAAAAAAGGTGGTGAAGTAGTCGAACGCACGGTCAGCCATTGCCCGGTACCGCGAATCACCCAGTACGCGGTAGGCGGCCGCGAATGTCCAAAGGATGCGTGCGTTGAGCACGGCCGCTTTGGGAGCTTGCGGATGGAGTGCGCCGTGGCCATCCATTTGCCCATAGAAGCCCCCGTGTTGGGTATCGACCATGTTATCCATCCAAAAAGAGAGGATATTATGCTTCAGTATATGTTCAAATTCCGATGCGATCATTTTTTTCGCTGCGCGTCGAGTGCCGCCGTGATGGTGCTGAGTTTGGATTCATTGAGGGGATACCAGGCGATGATTAACGCTGATAGAAAGGCGCCGATGCCTGGAAGCACGCTGAGCATCATGCGAATGCCGTCCTGCGTGCCTTGGCTCTGTTCCATGTTCGCTTCGAAGCCGTAGTAGCCCAATATCCAACCGGTGAGCGCGCCGCCGATAGACCAGCCGAATTTCTGCGCCATGGACGACGATGAAAAAACCAGCCCCGTGGCACGCCGCCCGGTTTGCCATTCGGAATAATCGGCGATATCCGCATACATGGACCACAGTAGCGGGAAAATGCTGCCGGCGCAGATGCTGATGAGTACCTGCAGGCCGAGCATCGCTCCGATACTCTCGGGGCCGACAAAATAGAAAGCCATGCTGAAGATGGTCGCACCCAGCATGGCAAGCAAGTAGGTCCGTTTTTTACCCAGCCTGTTCGATATTGGTGTCACGAGCACAATGCCTGCGATATTCGCCGCCTGCCCCAACACCAAGTAAAGGGTGGTGAGGGATAGGGCTGCCCCGGTAACGCTTAGGTCGAACGATTCGGCCGCGACCGCGTAATACTTAAAATAATATACGGCCGCCCCGTCTCGTATGGAGTTGAAAATCAGCGCAAATACTCCGGCGCCCAGCAAGATCCACCACGGCCAGTTTTTTGCGAGGTCGCCGAGATCTTCGCGTAGGGAATTGCGGGATTCTTTGATGGGGCGGATGCGTTCCTTGGTCCACGCGAAGGCGAGTAGGAACAACACTACCGCAATGATCGCAAACACCGAGGCCGCCATGGACCAGCCGACAGTCAGGCTGCCGCCCGCCCGGCTAAACGTATTCACAAGAGGTTCGACCAGCAACAAAACGAGAATGCTGCCCAAAAAGGCGAATATCATCCGGTAGGAGGACAGCGCCGTGCGTTCCTTGGGGCTGGACGACATCACCCCCAGCAGGGAGGCGTAGGGCACATTAATTAGCGAATACACCATCATCATGATGGAATAGGTGACGTAGGCGTATACGATTTTTCCGCCGGGGGACAGGTCTGGCGTGGTAAAGGTCAACACCCCGATAATTCCGAACGGGATAGCAACCCACAGTAGGTAAGGCCGAAACTTGCCCCACCGGCTTTCCGTCCGGTCGCTGATGGCACCCACGACCGGGTCGAACAAGGCGTCCCACACCCGTGTGATCAGGAACATGGTACCCGCCACGGCCGCGTCGATGCCGAAAACATCCGTGTAGAAAAACAGCAGGTACATGCCGAAGAGCTTCCAAAACATGGAGGATGCTGCATCGCCGAGTCCGTATCCGATCTTTTCTTTTAACGTGATGTTTTCCGCGGCCATTTCGTTCGTTTTTCGCGGTTATTGCGGGTTTTTCGTGTTCGTTTGGGCTATGTTCCGGTCGATCAGGGCTGTCAGCGTTTCGACGGACTCGGCTGAGCGATATCCGTCCGGTGCGGTATTGAGGCAATAATCGAGTAGCCGGTCCACGGAAGACACCGCGACGTGCATCCGGGTATCCGACGACGCGTAGTAAATGTAAACGGTGCCGTCGTCATCGGCGATCCATCCGTTTGAAAAGAGGACGTTGGATACGTCGCCGGTACGCTCTTTGCCGCGGGGCGCCATGAAGTAGCCTGCCGGTTCGGCGACAAGCTCATCGGGCCGGGCTAAGTCCGTGAGGTATAGGTATAAGACGTAGCGCAGGCCGTCTGCGCACGCGCGCACGCCGTGTGCCAAGTGTAGCCAGCCCTTGGGTGTTTTAAGGGGGTGTGGCCCTTCGCCGTTTTTCTGCTCCTTGATGGTATGGTACTGCCGGAAATTGATGATTTTCTCTTCCGTTACGACTGCATTTTCCATCCGGTCGACCAATGCCCATCCAATGCCCCCACCGCTTCCAGCCTCGATGAATCCATCCTGCGGACGGGTGTAGAGTGCGTATTTCCCGTCGACAAATTCGGGGTGCAGCACGACGTTGCGTTGCTGGCTTGCCGAGACAAGGTCGGGAAGGCGCTCCCAATGCTTGAGGTCTTTTGTCCGGACAATGCCTGCGCTTGCCGTGGCAGCCGAAAGGTCGCCCGCCGCCGCGTTCGGGTCTTTGCGCTCGGCGCAGAAGATGCCGTATAGCCAGCCGTCAGCATGCGCCGTTAGGCGCATGTCATAGACGTTGGTAGCGGAGTGATCGGTTTCGGGAATCCGGACAGGATGGTCCCAGAACCGGAACTGGTCGATTCCGTTCGGACTGGCAGCAATCGCAAAAAATGATTTGCGGTCGTAGCCCTCCACGCGCACCATGAGCAAGTATTGGCCCTGCCATTTGATGGCACCGGCATTGAACGTGCCGTTGATGCCAAACCGTTCCATCAAGTACGGGTTGGTGTCGGCCGATAGGTCATACCTCCAAAAAATGGGCGTGTGCATGGCGGTTAATATGGGGTGTTTGTAACGCTCAAAGACACCATTTCCAGGGAGCATTGGCTCGTTTTTGCGCATGATCAGCTCTTCATGGGCTAGGGTGATGGCTTGGAGACGCCTGCTAAAAATAGGGTTTTCACTTTTCATATGATAGGATATCCGACAGAATTTTTCGGGTGAATCGGTTTTTTCGGTTTTTCTGCTAGCAAACATACGGGGATGGTGCCCTGTGTTGATAATACTTTCTTAGCATATTGTGATCCTTGAATAGCCTAGGGGCTTCGGGCAGCGCGCTGTCGGCGAGGGCGATCGCGACCCACCGGTTTCGTTAGCCATATAGCGGTGTGCGATCAGGCGTGACGACGAACGGCGTATTTGTTGCAGCCGAGTCCATTCAGGACATCAACGCGACTTCCCGCGCAGCATTTGCATAACTATTATTTTCATTTTACCAGATTAATATTATTTTTACCCTCCATAACCAATTACCCGAACAGGCCATGCCCACGAACGACCGTGTGATGCGCGAAGTGACGCCGCTCACCCATAGCGATTGCTTTACCTTGTTTTGCCGGGTGAAAGACCGATTCGATTTCCCGCTGCACTACCATGACGAGTATGAGCTCAACCTGATTTTAGGCGCGCGGGGTGCCAAGCGTATTGTGGGTGACCATGTTGGTTCCATCGATGACGTCGAATTGGTATTGGTCGGTCCGAACGTGTACCACGGCTGGTTTGATGACGCTTGCGAGAGCCAGCAAATCACGGAGGTGACCATACAATTTCACCGCGAGCTGTTCCACGAAGGGTTTCTCCATAAAAATCAGCTTAGTTTTATCCGAAGCATGTTCGAGAAATCCCAACAAGGCTGTTTGTTTTCGCACGAATCGGTGCTCGCGATTAAAGACCGATTGCTCGGCCTTAAGGACAAGACCGGATTCGACTCCGTGCTGGAGCTCATGGCCGTGCTGCACCAGCTTTCCCAAGCAAAAAATATTAGGATGCTAAGCAGCACGGGCTTTGACGATTACCCCGAGCGGTCCAATAGCCGGCGCATCGTCACCGTATTCGAATACATGAACGCAAAGTACCACAGTCCCATCACCTTGGCCGATATGGCCGCCCGGGTCAATATGCATGAAGCTTCGTTCAGCCGATTTATCAAGAAAAGCACGGGCAAGACCTTTATCGACAGCCTCAACGAAATCCGCTTAGGGCACGCTACGCGCTTGCTGATCGACACCAACCAGACGATTGCCGAAATCGCTTACGGATGCGGGTTCAACAACATCTCCAACTTCAACCGGATATTCAAACGCAAGAAAAACTGCACACCCAAGGCGTTCCGCGAGAACTTCTCCGGGTCGCGGGTTTATATCTGATCGTCCGGCCGGCGGGCGTGTTCCCCAACCCCCCGTATGCTCCTGCGCGGCTTGTTTCCTAATTGTGTCATAAAGCAGGGCTTGATTTGTAATTAACAGGTATAAATGGGTACTTTTGTACATTGAGCTCACTTGGACGGCCATGCGAAAAACCCTGATTTGGTTTTATTTTT
>CAYUIZ010000165.1:0-5614 GCA_964444885.1 uncultured Sphingobacteriaceae bacterium
TAACGAATTTCGCTTTACACTTATTAATTCGGATATTTGTAGCAGTCGCTTTCGTGAAAAGGACAACGTCTAGTGATCGATTGATGAAGAAAACAAAAGCCCATATCATAAAATCCAAACGCGTGGTTTTGGTATGGCTGGTTTTATTTTCGTTGGCCCCCTGTACCATCAAAGAGGTCTTATTCCAATCCGTTAACATTGCCTATTCGAAGCCACTAAACAAATCACAAACCACGACTAACGCGTGCCAGTTTACCTCACGTGAAAACTATCGCTTTTCCTTCGCGAAGCACTCGGGCCAATGCAAACACGTAGAACCGAATGATTTTTTAGACCGATTGCGGTGTGCCGACCAGACGGTAAAGCCCCTTCTGGCACATGCGAAGACCTTTTCGGGCACAAGTCCGCCGAAATATATTTTATATAAACGTTTGAAGATAGATGCGGCATAATTACATCCGGAGCACTATCTCATTTTTTTACGTTTATTAAAATATTACAATGAAACAAAATTCTATTGAAGGCGCAGCCAATTCGGCTGGTCTTTTCACCTTATCCATCCGTTGGGTGATCGGCTGGACCTATTTTTCGGCATTCTGGCGACGCTTGGTGCTTGATAATAAACTCATTCCCGAAGAAGCCGGGTACATCGGCGAAAAGTTCAATCATTTTTTGCCGAATGCGTTAGGTATCAAACCGATCATTGAATACTTGGTTTCTAATCCCGATATGTTGCAAACCGCGATGGTGATGTTTACGATCGTGGAAGCGATTGTAGGCTTATTCCTTATCCTCGGATTGTTCACACGCATCATGAGTATTGGTGTCATGCTACTGGCAACCGGTATTTTGTTAGGAGCGGGTTGGCTCGGTACAACATGCCTGGACGAATGGCAAATAGGTGTTCTTGGCGTGGCCACGGGGTTTACTCTCTTCCTTACGGGTAGTGGTGCGTTTTCTCTTGATGGATACCTATTGAGCAAGCGAGTCGGTTTCACGCACTCGAAATGGTTCCCACTTTTTGGATCTGGGGCACTCCCCATAGCGAGCATGCGTCCTTTCGTTTTGGCCGCTTCAGTTTTCATCGCTGGATTGACGTTGTTTACCAATCAATATTTCCACGGTGGGGTTTGGGGTACGCTTCACAACAAATCAGTAAGACCCAAACTTGAAATTTCGAACATCCAGTATGACGGGTCAGCAATCACCTTCCAGCTATTCCGAACGGAAGGAGCCGATGTCTATGGATCGTTTTTGATTGGAATGGAAATCTTGAACGCGCAGGAAGAAGTCGTTAAAGCCGTCCGTCAAAACGAACTGGCACAGTTCCCGCTGGAACAAATAAACAACCACTACGTGGCTCGCATCCAACCGGGGAAACACAGCTTAGTCGTGCCACTTGGGGCGAAGGCGGACATCACCCTTGGGCTGGGCGGCATAGCCTTGCACGAAGGGTATTCCCTGAAGCTAATTGATATTAGCGGGATAGAATGGGAAACCCCATTGCAATAAGTTGAACGTTTAGTGAGCCCATTGTTATCGCACGAAGAGCACGGGATCATTTGTTCAAAGCGGGTGTGTCAAAATAATCGTCATCGCTGAACGCCTACCTGCGGCCGGCAGTTCATACAAAAGTATGCTAACAGCATGTTACGAGACCCTGAATCACCTGCCTGACGGCAGTCAGGAGTTCAGAGCTTGCCCCGAGGACGCTTGGGGGATGACGATTTCTTTCTTTTGACACACCCGCTTTCATTCAAGTGGCTGTCGCCATGGCGTTTCCAGGTTTTTTTATACTAGTTTTGCCTTCGAACATTCAAGCGAGCATCGAGCGGTTATCGACCCCCATGGACAAAATAAACAAGTATCAAACAGGTCTTATTCTTCTGGCGGTTATCCTCGGCTTGCTTATAGGACACAACATGTTTGTGGCGCAATACGCGGCACATGTGATTGTCCCATTACTGATGACGATGCTTTTCGGGCTGTTTTTGAGCCTCGACCTGACCGCGCTGCGTGCTTCCTTGTTCAACGTCAGGTTCTCGACGGCTAACCTCATCATCAATTTCCTTTGGACACCGCTATTTGCCTATCTCCTGGGAGCCCTTTTTTTATCCGGCCATCTCCCCCTATGGATCGGATTCGTCATGTTGATGGTGACGCCGTGCACGGATTGGTATTTGGTGTTTACCGGAATGGCCAAAGGCAACGTGTCCTTATCGGCTGCGGTTCTTCCGGCGAACTTGGTCTTGCAGGTGCTTTTGTTGCCTGTTTACCTGTTGGTTTTCTTTGGCGAAAGCGGAAATATGGCGTGGATGCCCCTGGTGGAGAGTATCCTATGGGTTCTATTTGTCCCTTTTCTGGTGGCGCGGCTGCTTAAAAAGGCGCTGCGGCGAAGAAATGGATCGTTGGCTGGCATAGCCGTTTTTTTCGAAAAATCACAAGTGTTGTTTCTTGCTTTGACGGTTGTAGCCATGTTTGCATCCGAAGGGCGTAACCTAGCGGATAATCCACTTGTGATCTTGCGTTTGCTGATCCCGGTATTGGTGTTTTTTGCGGCAACCTTTGTAATCGTGCAGTTAGTAAGTCGCCTTTTGAAATTCAGTTACGCAGACAAGGTAAGCCTCACCCTCACCACCATGGCGAGGAATTCACCCATCGCGTTGGCCATTGCCGTGGTGGCGTTTCCCGACCAGCCGCTGATTGCAATGTCCTTGGTGATCGGCCCGTTGATCGAATTGCCCGTGTTGGTCATCGTTGCCAACGTATTGCTCAGGATGAGTAAATAAAAAGCGTGGCCGGCTAATCGCCAGACCACGCTGCTTTAAGGGGGAAAAGGTCTTGCTTAGAACTTCACGTTCAGCCCCAGCATGAAGTTTGTCTCCGCTTGGGGGTAATAGAAGTTGTAATCGACGCGGTCCGTATCCGACAGGTAGTAGCCCCACGTATAGCCGTTAGCGGAGTATTTCTCGTTAAACAGGTTGTTGATGAGCAACGTCACGCCTACGTTCTTGAGCTTCCCGATGGGCGTATTGTACGCCAGCCGCAGGTTGTTGACAAAGAATGCGTCGATGCTTCGCCCTGCGTTTCCGGTGTTGTCCAGAAATTGGCGCGACACGTATTTGCTGACCAAGGCAAGTTCCACCGATTCCCAAGGGGTGTAACTCAGCTCGCTCGAAGCGACTACCCGTGGCGAGAAGGAAATGTCGGTACGCGCGTAATGGTTCTCGCGGTCGCCTACCACTTCTACGAAATCTTTGATTTTATTTTCGCTGAAGGCGAACGTCGCCGACCAAGTAAGCGGTTCGATGGGGCGCCAGCGCCCGTCTAGTTCTACACCCAACCGGTAACTGTTTTCCACGTTGCGCCGGAGCGCAGCGCCCACGTCATTGAGTTGCCCGGTTAGCACCAGTTGGTTTTTATACAACATGGCAAAGCCATTGACCCCGATATTGAACGCTTGGGCGCGAATCCGATATCCGGCCTCGACGTTGTGCAGGCGTTCGGCTTTGGGCGCTTGGTCGGTTGGCCAATCGGTAAAGTCGCTGCGCACGGGCTCTTTGTTTGCGACGGCAAAGGACGCATACACGTTCGATGCAGAAGACAGCTGGTAGGTGAGGCCCAGTTTGGGGTTAATAAAATCGAATTTGGTAGATTGGTCCAGCAACCACTGGTTGTTGTCTACGCCCGCAATGTCGTAGCCAATGTGGCGGTACTGCACGTCCGCAAATACCAGCAGGTCGTCAAACTGGTAGTCGGCCTTTAGATAGGTGTTGAAGTCCGTTTTCACGGCGTCGTTGTCGTAGTAGCGGTACAGCTCGCTGAAGGAGCCATCCATATTCGCACGATACTGTGCAGGCACAAAGAGCGGGTACTGCGCCCATGTGATATCACCAAAATGCCCACCTTCATATCGGTTATACGCACCTCCCCACACCACGTTCAGCCCACGGTTTTGGTAGCTAAGGGAGTAAGTCCCGCCGTAGAAGTGGTTGTCGAGCCATCGATTGCGAACCAGGTCTGTGCGGTCGATCGTCTGCCCGTTCAGCTCCACAGGTTCTAGCCCGTACCGCGAATAACGGTCGTTGGCCCGGAACTGGGTGTAATACCCTGCGCCGCGGGTGTAATGCAAGGCGGTATTGAGTGACCAACGGCTGTCCAGCGTGGAGGAGAACAGCAAGTGGTAATGGGTTTGGTGGTAGTTGTCGGTCTCGTCTTCGTACAGGTATTTGTTATATCGCCTGTCCGAATTGAGTAGATTCTCCGTCTCTTCTGCGGTCAGCCCGTCATCGGCTGCATAGGCTAGCATGCCTTCCACGTCGCCGGTGAGGCGCGCTTCGGGCGTACCGTACCAGGCCTGGTATGTTTTCTCCTTGCCGTTGATAATGTTGGCCCGCAGCAAGCTGTTTTTACCGTGCCAGGCCCCGCTTAGAAAGAAGGAGTGCATGTCTGCGGAGGCACGGTCGATATAGCCGTCGCTCACGATCCGTGACAGGCGTCCGTCGAAACTAAACCGGTCATCGATCAGGCCGGTACCCACCCGAATCGTGTTTTTCATCGTCTTGTACGAACCGATGGAGTTGTCGATTTCAGCATACGGTGCTTCATTGAGCGTGGTGGTCTGAATATTGATGCTGGCGCCGAATGCCGACGCGCCATTCGTGGAAGTGCCCACGCCCCGCTGTATCTGCACGTTGTCGACGGAGGACGCAAAATCCGGCATGTTGACGAGAAACGCGCCCATGCTTTCCGAATCATTGAAGGGGATGCCGTTGATGGTGATATTTACCCGCGTGGCATCACTGCCCCGGATGCGCATGCCCGTGTAACCCACGCCCGCTCCGGCATCGGAGGTGATGACCATCGATGGCGTTTGGTCAAGGAGGAAGGGGAGGTCTTGGCCCAAGTTGCTTTTGGCGATTTCTTCCTTGCTGATGTTCTTGTAGGTCGTCGCGGTGTTTTCGCTGGCCCGCGTGGCCCGCACGATTACTTCCTCCGCCAGCAAGGTCGTTGGCACCAATTCGAAAGCGAGTTGGTTGGACGTCGCTAAGGATACGCTTTGGCGCTGGGTCGCATAGCCCAAGTAGCTAACTTCGACAAGGTACTCGTTGGCGCGCAAGTTGCCGATTTCGGCTTGGCCTTGCGCATCGGTTTGTGCAGCATAGAGCGTACCGGGCAACCTCACCGATGCACCGCGCAACGGACGGTTTTGGGGGTCTAATACGGACACGTGTAAGGTTTGCTGGGCAAAGGCCATACTGGCAAAGGCCACGAGCATCATTGCTGCGACTGCTTTTTTAATCATTGGATTGATGTGAATTTTTTAGTTAAACATGGCTAAAGCAAGGGGTTCGCAATAGCATTCGTTATTTAACTTACCTTTTCCCTCCGCCGGCATTATCCGGATCAGGTGCTCGCCGCGCTAGGCGGCGATGGGTATGATCTCAGCCTTTATTTGTGTTTGATAAAACAAACAAGGCACCCCTATCGATGTCGCAAAGATACGATTATTTTGCGGAAGACAAACTGTTCACTGAACAGCTGTTACGGAGACGCCCACCCAACCTTTACCCGGCGCTAGAATTGAACGCACGTCAAAAGCGTAAACACCAGC
>CAYUIZ010000166.1:0-5454 GCA_964444885.1 uncultured Sphingobacteriaceae bacterium
ATTCGCCTGCTGCTACCCTCGCTTGAGGGCGTAGAAGGAGTAGGGAAATACATCGTGATAAAGAAGGAACGAAGATGCAAAAACGTATTTTATTTTTGATCGCAATGATAGGCGTGACCCTATGGAGCTGCTCGTCAGACAGTAGCTTTACCATTAGCGGACAGCTGGACAACGCCGGCGGTGTGCAAACCGTGGCGTTATATGAAGGCGAACGCAAGCTTGATTCGGTATTCTTGACCGAAAACGGGCGCTTCAAGTTTACCCGGCCATCCTCCCAGCCCCGGCTTTTTACCCTGCGCGCTGCGGGGCAGCAATATTATTTAGTTGCGAAAAACGGTGAGAAGATTGATTTTAAGGCCGACCTGACCGCTGAGGCGGAGGATTACGAGGTGTCCGGTTCGGAACTGTCTGCCAAAATCAAGGAGTTTGCCAAAACCAAGAATGATAAGGAACGCTTTGAGATCCGCCTCGACGAGGAGTTCCTTGCCCGACGGGTCGGCCTCGATGACCAAGGGCTGAACGCCTTGCGGCAGGAGCTGTTGCAACGGCACCGGGAAGGGACCGCCGCCTACGTGCAAGCTACCGTTGATTTTGCGGACCGGCACGATGACTTGGCCGGCTTTTTTGCCATGAGTACCCTTGATCCGGATGTGGCTGAGCAGGAGATCGTTGCGTATGCGGATCGTATTGCTGGGCGCTATGAAGATAATGCCGTGGTGCAGCAGTTTCTCGATGAAGCTGCCCGTATCAAGGTGTTGGCGGTGGGGCAACCCGCGCCCGACTTCGAGTCGCTCACGCCCACCAACCAGCCCGTGCGCTTGTCTGACTTCCGCGGCAAGTACACCCTGCTCGATTTTTGGGCGTCATGGTGCGTGCCGTGCCGCGAAGAAAATCCCAACATCGTCAACGTCTACAATACATATAAGGACCGGGGTTTTACGGTGTTTGGCGTGTCGCTGGACGGCAATCCAGGGGCGTGGCTCCGCGCCATCGAAGCCGACGGGCTCGCCTGGACACAAGCTTCCGATTTGCAACAATGGGGCAGTGAGGTGGTCGGGGTGTACCGGATCAAGGCTATTCCGGCGTCTTACCTGCTGGATCCCGACGGGATCATCCTCGCCAAGGACCTGCGTGGCGACGAGCTGGGGCGGGTTGTGTCCCGGCTATTGGACTAGCTGTACACTACGGATTAAGCGAGTATTAGCGCTTAATGATTTAGTAATATGGATTTAACCTGTGCTTAGGGTTAAGTACATACTTTAGCAAAAAATAAAGTCATGGGTGTTACCAAGTACAAGATCCTAGTGGTGGACGACGAACCCGATATTGTCGAGCTGATTGCTTACAACCTCAAGCGCGAAGGCTACCAAGTGTACACGGCGGCCAATGGCCAAGAAGCGGTAACGACCGCCAAACGGGTTATGCCGGACCTAATTATCCTCGATATCATGATGCCCAAGATGGACGGGATAGAGGCCTGCCGCATCATGCGTTCGATGCCGGAATTCAAAAGCACGTTCATGGTATTCTTGACAGCCCGCAGCGAGGAATACTCGGAGATCGCCGGCTTTAACGTCGGAGCCGACGACTACATTGCCAAGCCCATCAAGCCCCGGGCCCTGCTTAGCCGGATCAACGCAATACTGCGCCGCAATGCCCAGTCGGAGGACCAGCCCGAGAATAAACTGGAAGTCGCAGACTTGGTGATTGACCGGGAAGCATTCCTTGTGTTCAGAAACGGCCAGAAAATCGTGCTGGCGAAAAAAGAATTTGAATTGCTGTACCTGCTGGCCTCCAAGCCCGGCAAGGTCTACACGCGCGAATCCATCCTGAAAAGTATTTGGGAAGACTCCGTCGTGGTGACCAACCGAACGATTGACGTGCATATCCGCAAACTCCGCGAAAAAATCGGTGAGCATTACGTGGCCACCGTCAAAGGGGTGGGCTATAAATTCGAGGTGTCGGACAGGGCGTAGACGCCTTGGTAGCTTAAAAAAAACATGCTCGGGCGCTGAATAGTAATCCAGCGGTTGGTTTTTGACGTGGGGCGCGTTCCCCCACCGATTACATGCTGTTCTGGGCGTTCCTCCACGGTGTTTTGTGTACTGGCGATGGGACATTAAGCGCCTTGTTGCCCAAAAACAGCAAATATAAATGGGTCGTGCTGTCGCGAATACGCGTTCGTTCCCGTTCTCATGGGTGACCGGGCTTGTCACGCAGGTGCATGACAAACCCGGATGAACGATTTGATTTTCACACATGCCAGTTTTCAATCGCCAATTGCTTTTTTCAATTGCCCTGCTTATCCTCGGGATGGGGTCTTGCAAGAAGTCGTCCTATGATATTGACTATGCGTCCGTATCGGGGCCGTATGGCTACACCTTGCATGGTACAAAGGGCGATGAAACCGTTTCGCTCCAGTGGGAACGGCCTATATTTCTCTGTACTATCAATTGTCCGCCGATTGTCCGTTTCGACGTGCACAAATATCTTCTCTATATGGCCGGCCCGGATGACACGCGTTTTCGGGTACATTCTGAATACAGCGCTAACCAACACGAAACCCAGTTGACCGGATTGCGCAATGATGAACCGTACCGCTTCCGTATCCTGGCTGTAGGGGCTCGGGATAGCTTTTCCGTGTCCCATACCATCATGGTCGTGCCCGGCAAGAAGGTTGGGGTCAGCAAGCTCGAACTGGATAGATGGGCGTCGCAGGGGGCATGGAGCCACGACCGGCAATGGTTGTCGTTTCTTTCGTATCACCCGGTGGGGAACAATAATGTCTTGGCGCTATACCTGCAACAAGATGGGCAATCCGCTACGTTTCTTCAGCAGGATGCTTCCCAAGCGGCTTGGTCGCCAATTTCCAATACGGTGGTCTACAGTTCGACCGAGGGCCTGCCTCCGTCGGATTACTGGTACAAGCCAGCCCGGCTGATGGCGCATGACGTCGAGCGGGGCGAGACACGCGCACTGACGGATGGATCGCACCAAGACCTGCATCCAGCCTGGTCCCCGGACGGGAGGTTCTTGGCTTTTTTGTCTGATCGGGACGGAATCCGCGCCCAGTACAACCTGTGGAGCCTGGAGCTGGAAACCGGTGAAATGAAGCAGTTGACTACGTATGGTGGTGCCGAAGACTACGTGTATTGGTATTATCCACCTTCATGGTCGCCTGATGGCCAGCATATTGCATTCGGCTCGCTTGTCGGCAATGAGGGGGAGGCCATGCCGCGCCAAATATTCCTCAGGCACGAAAATGGGCATACGCACAGGCTCTGGCCGGAGAGCCAATGGGATGACGACAACCCGGTATGGTCGCCTGACGGGAGGCAATTGGCATTTATCAGTCGGCGTACCGGAGCCGAAGAGATCTGGCTCTACAGGATGGATAGTGGCCGATTTACGCAACTGACGACAACCGAGGACAACCAAAGTCCGAACATTTACAGCAAAGGCCATCTGTCGTGGGATCCCGACGGGGACAAGTTGTATTTTTCAGGGAGGGAACACGACGGAGGTTTCCAGGCCGGTCTTTTTGAACTAGACCTTCGCTGATCTTTTTCCATGCCGGTAGGCCGTACCCTTGTCCATCGAGTGGCGCATGGTTTTCGTATGTTTTTCTCCCGGAGGTTGTGCCGAACTTCCCTCTTTTTCTCTCGGTAGGATGCACACCAGGTGTGGGGGCCTTTTTGCCACTTATTTGTGACTGATGGTAAATAAATCGATTTAGTTTCTATTATTGTTCTCGAAACGGAGCTGTTTTTCCGGTTGCGGGTGCTGGTATGTTGACGCGCGCGCAAGGGATTGCGTGGCTTTGATCTTGACATATTGCCCACTGAACTGACTCATGAAAACATTGAATTACTTGTTTTGCGCTATCGCCTTTGTCACATGCCCGGCTTGGGCAAACGCGGCCAGCGATTTTTCCAACGATGCAGACCCGCCGTCTGCCAGCTACACCGACGTAGACATCGACGAAGCGTATGACGCCTTCAACCGACATCTGCTACATCCCACGCGCCAGCTATATATGCGCGATACGGAGGCGAGCAATGCCGTGGGGGCGATCTGGACCCAGGCCATTTATTGGGATATGGCCATGAACGCCTATAAGCGGAGCGGATCGGAAGCGCACCGGCAGCTGGTCACGGACATTTTCGAGGGCAACTATACCCACTATGCCCAGTTTGACTGGGACAACGGCGAGGTGTGGTTTATCTACGACGATATTATGTGGTGGATTATTTCACTCGGGCGGGCTTACGAACTGACGCAGGAGGCGCGGTATTTGGAACTGGCCGAAACGGGTTTTGAGCGGGTATGGTCGGGGTCGCCGGTCGTGAAGGATAGCGGGTCGTACGACCCGGTCGACGGCGGGATGTATTGGCAGTGGAACCAACGCAACCCGCCCGCATCCAAAAAGGGCGACGGCAAGATGTCCTGTATTAATTACCCTACGGTCATTGCCGCCATGGCACTGTACCAGGCTACGGGCAAGGAAAGCTACTTAACCCGCGCCAAGGAAATCTACGCATGGGCATCGGACAATCTTTTTGACCGAAAAACCGGGGCGGTGGCCGATTCCAAGCACGGCAACGGCGAACCACATTGGAAAACGCATGTGTACAACCAAGGGACTTGTATCGGTGCGGCGGTGGCTTTGCATAAGGAAACTGGCGAACAGCGCTACTTGGACGAAGCCATTCTGGCCGCCAATTACGTGAAAAATGAGATGAGCGATGCCGAGGGCATTCTCCCATTCCGTGACGGGGAGGAGCAGGGCGTTTACACGGCTATCTTTGCCCAGTATATCGTGGATTTGGCCTCGGACGACGACCCGAACGGCTATCTGCCTTGGTTGCGTAAAAATATCGACCGCGGCTGGCAAAACCGGGATCGTGCGCGCGGGCTGGTAGGCAAGGATTATAAGCAGCAGACATCCGGTACAGCGCCAGTCAGCTGCTACGATGCTTCGGGCATCCCTGCGTTAATGCTGGTGTGTCCGCCCGCGAGGTAATACATCCCCTGAGTAAAGCAACGTTACCCCGCCTGTCTTGAGCAAGGCGCGGGAGCATGACGATGAGGCCACGTCACCCCAGACTTGATCCGGGGTCTCTTGTTTGCTTTCAGGTTCATCCGATGTTGCAGGGAAGTCTTTAGATGGCAGACGCAAAAGGGTAGCTTGTGCTATGCAAGGACAGATGCCAGATCAAGTAAGCCGCCTGTCCCGAGCGTAGTCTCGGGAGCGTGACGATGAAGCTACGTCACCCTGGACTTGATCGGGGGTCTCTTGTTTGCTTTCAGATTCATCCGATGTTGAAGGGAAGCCTGTAGATGGCAGAAGCAAAAGGACAGATCGTGCTATGCAGGGACAGATGCCGGATCAAGTCCGGCATGACGACTGGGAGTAAAATGCTATTCCAACGTTTCCCATATATCCTGAAAACT
>CAYUIZ010000167.1:0-5423 GCA_964444885.1 uncultured Sphingobacteriaceae bacterium
CCCATCTTCCCACAGCTCACTAAAAATTTGTAATTTCGCCGTTCTTCATTCAAGCCACCGACAACATGGAATACAATCATAAGGCGATCGAGCAAAAATGGCAAAAACGCTGGGCCGATAAACAGACCTATCGCGTCAGCAATAGCGCTGACAAACCGAAATACTACGTGCTGGACATGTTTCCCTATCCCTCGGGGGCGGGTTTGCACGTAGGCCATCCGCTTGGCTATATCGCTTCTGATATTTTTGCCCGCTACAAGCGGCTGAAAGGCTTCAACGTATTGCATCCGATGGGGTACGACTCATTCGGGCTGCCAGCTGAGCAGTACGCGATACAAACGGGCCAGCATCCGGCGATCACGACGGAAACGAACATTAACCGCTACCGGCAGCAGCTGGACAACATGGGATTTTCCTTTGACTGGACGCGCGAAGTGCGTACCAGTGATCCCGCCTACTATAAATGGACCCAATGGATTTTCATGCGCCTGTTTGATAGCTGGTATAATCATGCGGCTGATCAAGCTGAGCCCATTGCTAATCTTGTGGCACACTTTGAACAGCACGGTAGTGTGGGGGTGGACGCGGCATGCGACGACGACGTCCGGTCATTCAGCGCGGCCGAGTGGGCCGGATTGGGTCATCGGACTCAGCAGGAAGAGCTGTTGAAATACCGGTTGGCTTACCTGCGCGAGAGCACGGTCAACTGGTGTGCGGCGCTAGGTACCGTTTTGGCGAACGATGAGGTCGTGAACGGCGTGTCGGAGCGTGGCGGTTATCCCGTCGAACGCAAGAAAATGCTGCAATGGAGCATGCGCATCACGGCTTATGCCGAACGGTTACTGACAGGCCTCGACACCATCGATTGGCCGGATCCGCTGGTCGAGATGCAGCGCAACTGGATTGGGAAGAGTGTGGGTGCGAGCGTTCGGTTCAAGCTCAAGTCGGATACCGAAAGCGCGATTGAGGTATTTACCACCCGCGTGGACACGATATACGGGGTCAATTGCCTTGTGTTGGCACCCGAGCACGACTTGGTGGCATCGCTGACAACGCCGGAACAGGAAGCTGAAGTGATGCAATACATTGCGCAAACCAAGAAAAAATCCGAACTGGACCGCATGGCCGATACCAAAAATGTGTCGGGTGCCTTTACGGGAAGCTTTGCGGTGCACCCGCTTACCGGAGAGGACGTGCCGATCTGGGTAGCGGACTACGTGCTGGCCGGCTACGGTACGGGCGCGGTAATGGCGGTGCCTTCGGGCGATCAGCGCGATTACCTCTTTTCGACACATTTTGGCTTACCTATTGTTCCGATTTCGGATGCACAGGTGTTGGACGAAGAGGCCGATCCCACGAAGGCGGGAAGATACATCAACTCGGGCCTGATCAACGGGCTGACCTACGACGAGGCAGTGCCCGTACTCATCCAGAAACTGGAAGAGCTCGGCGCAGGTGCCGCGCGGGTCAACTACCGTTTGCGTGATGCGGTCTTTGGCCGACAGCGCTATTGGGGCGAACCCGTGCCGGTGTATTTCAAAGACGGGCTGCCGTATTTGATTGATGAGTCGGAATTACCCTTGTTATTGCCCGAAATTGACAAGTACTTGCCTACGGAAACGGGCGAGCCGCCGCTGGGCCGGGCAAAAGATTGGAAATACCAAGACCAGTATGCCTACGAGCTGAGCACGATGCCGGGGTGGGCGGGGTCTAGCTGGTACTGGTACCGGTATATGGACGCGAACAATACGGACGTATTTGCATCCGAGGAAGCGGTCGCGTATTGGCGGGATGTGGATTTGTACATTGGCGGTTCAGAGCATGCCACGGGACACTTGCTCTACAGCCGTTTTTGGAATAAATTCCTCAAAGACCTGGGCTATGTGCCCGAGGAGGAGCCTTTTAAGAAACTGATCAACCAAGGCATGATCCAAGGACGGAGCAATTTTGTCTACCGCGTTTTGGATGAAGCAGGCAATGGTACCAATCAATTTGTGTCTGTAGGGCTCAAGGATTCGTACCGAACCGTGCCGCTGCATGTGGACGTCAATATCGTGCACCACGATGTGCTGGATATTGAGGCGTTCAAGCATTCGCGCCCGGATTTCGCTGATGCGACATTTATCCTCGAAAATGGCAAGTACCATTGTGGCCACGAAGTGGAGAAAATGTCCAAGTCGAAATTCAATGTGGTCAATCCGGACGATATCGTTGAGCAGTTTGGTGCCGATACACTTCGTCTCTACGAAATGTTTTTAGGGCCGTTGGAACAGAGCAAGCCTTGGAACACCAATGGCATCGAAGGCGTCTACAAATTTCTGAAGAAGTTGTGGCGGCTGTTCCATGACAACGACAACAACCTGAATATCTCGGAGGAGGCGCCAAGCAAGCAAGAGCTGAAGTCGCTGCACAAGATCATTAAAAAAGTGCAGGACGACATTGAGCGCTTCTCGTTCAATACGTCGGTGTCGGCCTTTATGATTTGCGTCAACGAACTGACCGATGTGAAATGCAATAAAAAGGCGGTTTTGGAGGATTTGGTGGTCGTATTGCACCCTTATGCACCCCATATCACCGAAGAGCTATGGGAACTGCTCGGCCACGAAGCGGCAACCTTGTCCTTCGCGAGTTATCCCGAATTCAACCCCGATTATTTGGTCGAAAGCGAATTTGCCTATCCCATTTCGATTAATGGAAAGATGCGGATGAACCTGTCCATCTCCCTCGAGCTGGAGCAAAAGGAAGTCGAGGCATTCGTGCTGGGTCATGAGCAGGTACAGCATTATCTGGAAGGCAAAGCGGTGAAAAAGGTCATCGTTGTGAAGGGCCGGATCGTCAATATCGTGGTGTAACGATTTCTTTTCATGATGGAACTTTAGAACGTTTTGTTTAGATTTGTTTTTTCGCGGTGTCCCGATTGCGTGCTATACCGTGTAATCTTGTTGTCTATTTTCCTAAAGTAATGATGAAATCTACTCGAAATGAACAATTAGCGGCACTGAGCCGCAGACGCTTCTTGAAGCATTCTGGACTGGCGGTTGCCGGTATGTCTTTGTTGCCTAGCGATCGCTTGTTTGCTGCTGGGGCTAATGCCAACGCGCAAGAGATTCGCGTAGGGCTGGTCGGCTGTGGCGGACGGGGGACGGGCGCAGCCATACAGGCGCTTAACGCGGACCCCAACGTCAAGATCACCGCGCTTGGCGATGTGTTCGGAGACCGGCTGGAAGAGTCGCTGCATGCGTTGCAGCGTGTCGGCAAGGATCGGGTAGCGATCAGCGATGCGGATAAATATTTAGGTTTTGATGCCTATTTGGGCGTGATTGACTCCGGTGTCGACGTGGTTTTGCTTTGTACCCCGCCAGCATTCAGACCGGCCCACTTCGAGGCGGCTGTGCAAGCCGGCAAGCACGTGTTCTGCGAAAAGCCGGTTGCTGTCGACGCGCCAGGCGTGCGCAGTGTTTTGGCTACCGCCAAATTAGCTAAAGAAAAGAATTTATGCGTGGTCTCCGGATTTTGCTTCCGCTATGAGGACAACAAACGCGAGCTGTTCGGACGTATACACGCCGGGGATATCGGTGAGATCACGACGGTTTCGACGTTTCGAAACGGGGGAGACCTGTGGTACCTCGACCGTCAGCCGGATTGGACCGATATGACCTACCAATTGCGTAACTGGTACTATCAAAATTGGCTTTCGGGCGACTTCATCGTGGAAATGTCCGTGCATTCGCTGGATATGATGTCGTGGGCATTGGGGGATGTATTGCCTCTGCGGGCGACGGGCACTGGTGGGCGTCAGGTTCGCACCGATGAGAAATACGGCAACATCTACGACCATTTTGCCGTCGAATTTGAATACCCGAACGGGATGAAAGCCTATCACTTCACGCGGCAGCAGCCCGGCACGACGTTCCGCAACTCGGTGGAAGTTTTCGGCTTGGACGGCAAAGCGTCGATTGAGGTGGGCAGCCGTTATGAAATTGCGGGAAAAAAACCCTGGAACCATTTCGGCAATATCAGTAACATGTACCAGACGCAGCACGACGAGCTTTTTGCGGCCATTCGCAGTGGAAACACCATCAACGATGGCGAATACATGGCGAACAACACGATGCTGGCCATTCTGGCCCGTGATGTGTCCTACACCGGCATTACCACATCGTGGGAAGACGCGATTAAGTCTGATTACGAAATGGGCCCGAAAATCAGTGAATACGACTGGAACTTGCAGTGGGAGAATCCGGAAGTCGCGATTCCTGGCGTAACGAAGCTGAACGCATAACCGCGCGCCCTTGCGAAACCCCAAGTGAGCTACTCAAGCATGGAATTTTATCATAAAGTGACTTCTGCGCCATGGCTACGCGTCGGCGTAGTAGCCCTCTTATTCGCGTGGTGCCCTACGTTGGTATCCTGCGGGACGGCACGCCAACGTGCCCAACACCCAGACGAAGGCCGGCAGGCCGCCGAGCCGTATACCCAGCAGATCGAAGGATTGCCGGTAGGCATCGAAATGGTGCCCGTGCCCGGGGGCACGTTTACTATGGGCAACACCGGGCAAGCGGCTGGCAAAGCCGACGAAAAGCCGGCTGTCACGGTCTCCGTCGATCCGTTTTGGATGAGTAAGTTTGAGATTCCCTGGGACGTGTACGAGTCTTTTATTTTTGAAAAAGCCGATCGTACCCAGGCGGTTGCGGAGGCTGCGCTGGACGGCGTGACCCGGCCAACGCCGCCCTATCTGGACATGACGCTCGGTATGGGCAAGGAGGGCTTTCCGGCGATGGGGATGACGCAATATAATGCCATGCAGTTTTGCAAATGGCTCTACACGCGTACGGGCATTTTTTACCGGTTGCCCACCGAAGCCGAATGGGAATATGCCGCCAGGGCTGGCTCGGAGGCTGATTACTACTTCGGTGACGATGCCAGTCAGCTCGACGAACACGCGTGGTTCGCGCTGAACAGCGACGGCAAAACCCAGCCCATAGGCCAGAAAAAGCCCAACCCTTGGGGTATCCACGATATACTGGGCAATGTGGCGGAGTGGACCTTTGACCAGTATGATGCCGGCTATTACGATTCCTTAGCCACGCACGGTACAGTGGCCAATCCGTCCAAATTTCCGCACGAACTGTATCCCATATCCGTTCGCGGCGGCTCCTTCCGCGACCAAGCCGATCAGTTGCGGACGGCGGCACGGGCCTATTCCGAACCCGCATGGAAAGCGATCGACCCCCAAACCCCAAAGAGTGATTGGTGGTTTACGATGACGCCCATCATCGGCCTGCGCTTGGTGCGGCCAGATACGCCGCCGAGTGAGGAAGAAATCGCCACGTACTTCTCGTTTGAACCCATGCCGGATTATTGAAGTTAGGTATGGGACTGGAGAAAAGATAAAGGAACAAAGCGCAAGGACGGGCATGTCT
>CAYUIZ010000168.1:0-5363 GCA_964444885.1 uncultured Sphingobacteriaceae bacterium
CGGAAGCACCAGCAAAAGCGAGCAAAAAGGAAGCTGCTAAATCGGATGATTTGACGCTGATCGAAGGCGTAGGACCGAAAATTGCTGAAGTATTTGCCAATGCGGGTATCGCTTCATTCGCTGACGTAGCGGCCAAGTCTGCCGAGGACTTGAAAGCGATCTTGGCCGAAGCTGGCGACCAGTTTAACACGGCTGTAACCGACACGTGGCCAGAGCAAGCCCAATTGGCTGCCGATGGCAAGCTGGACGAATTGAAAAAATGGCAAGACGAGCTTGACGGCGGTAAAGAAGCCGAGTAAGCAAACGCTTCCACCATACTGATACAAAAAATACCATCCGTGCAAGCGGGTGGTTTTTTTGTGTTTTTAGAACCCGCCTGCCAAACCAATTAATTTCCGTATCTTTGCGCCATCCTTTCTGATATCCTAATTCGGGGGATACGGGTGCTTGAATGGATTAAGCGCCATTTATTTAATCTTTATATCTTGCAATTTTCAGCATTTGATTTAGCCCAACCGATACTCGACGTATTGGATGAGGCGGGCTACCATACGCCCACACCTATACAAGAACAAGCTATTCCGGTAATCTTGCGCAAGCACGACGTGCTAGCCTGCGCGCAGACGGGCACCGGGAAAACCGCGTCCTTCGCGTTGCCCCTTATTCAATTTTTAGCTACGGGCGCCCGCCATACCGGCAACGGCCCCCGTGCGCTGATTCTGGCACCTACGCGCGAACTGGCGATACAGATCGGCGAGAATATCGAAGTGTACGCCCGCAAAACCACGGTAAAACACGCCGTCGTGTTCGGAGGCGTGTCCATCAACAACCAAATCAGTGAGCTGCGCCGGCGCCCCCAGATTCTCGTGGCCACGCCCGGACGTTTGCTCGACTTGGTTTCCCAGGGTGCATTGACGCTGGGACAAGTGAATTACCTCGTGCTGGATGAGGCCGACCGCATGCTGGACATGGGCTTTATCAAAGATATCCGCAAAGTTGTCAACATGATTCCTACGGATCGGCAAACGTTGTTGTTCTCGGCGACCATGCCCCAGCATATCGAGGAATTTGCCCAATCGATCTTGCGGCGTCCCGAACGTATTGCCGTCACTCCGGTGTCCTCTACCGTGGATACGATTGAGCAGGCGGTGTTCCCAGTAGAAAAGGCAAAGAAGGTAAGTTTGCTCAACCATTTGGTGGGGGAAGAGAAGACGGGCAATATTTTGGTGTTCTCCCGCACGAAGCACGGAGCCGATAAAATTGTCCGCAAGCTCAAGCAAGCGGGTTTTAGCGCAGAAGCTATCCACGGCAACAAAGCCCAGCAGGCGCGCCAACGGGCGTTGTCTAACTTCAAGTCTGGCCGGACCAAAGTGTTGGTGGCTACGGATATCGCCGCGCGCGGCATCGATGTAGACAGCTTGCAGTTAGTCATCAATTACGACCTGCCCAATGAGCCGGAAACCTACGTGCACCGTATCGGCCGTACCGGCCGCGCTGGCGCCACGGGTCGCGCTTGGTCGTTCTGCGACGAATTGGAAACTGAATACCTGTGGGATATCCAGCGGCTGATTGGCCGACAGGTAGACCAAGTGACGGACCATCCGTATCTGCCTGATAGCTTGGCGCCCTACCAGCAACCCGAGAAGAAACCCAAGCAGCCCGCGACCAGCAATGCGAAACGCCGTAAGAAACGGCGCAAGCCTTCGCACGCCGCCTAACGCGGCGGAAGCCACAGCAATTGTAGGGCCTGAGCGGGTTTTCGTCGCGTAGTTTTTACCGTTAGCCGTTTCGGAATCCGCCGGTTTCTGTTAGTTTTGTGGCTTTCTCCGCCCTTGGTGTCGCATTGCGCACGCCGGAGGCGGACGGAAACCTGATCAGCTATGCAGATACGTATCCTGTGGGCACTGTGTTTGGCCGTCTTCGCCCTTGCCTCCTGCGGTAATGGCGCCGAGGAAGCCGAAGAAAGCAGTAGGCCCTCTTTTACGCCCATATTGGGCACGGATTTCTACGAGGTAAGGCGGGCGTTTGACAACGGCCTTTCCTACGATTCGATTGGTTTTGTGCAGGTGCCGGAATGGCATTTGAGATTCATTGACGAGGACTCCATCCAAGTGTATTCCATCGTGGAGGACTCCATGTTCACATACACGGTATACCACGATCATGAAGATTATTTCCACTTTGCGCGCGAGAGCTGGAAGGTCATCGAAGTCCATCCCGATAGCCTATTGTTGCAGCGACTGAGCTTGCGCGGGCTGAAAGTAGACAAACAACGGTCGAATGTGTATATGCGGTTCTACTCCAAGCGGCACATCGATGAGGTTTTGCAAGCGACGGTCGAGGAACTCCGCAAGCCCCGCCAGGCGGATACCGTTTTTGTCCGTCAGATGGCGGCCCGCGCGAACGCGTATCCGAACGAGCCCGACAGCGCATTTGCCGCCGTGGATTATGCCCGGCTCATACCCAACCATCCGTCGATTTCCGTCAGCAAGCGCAAGATTGACTCGCTCAAGCAGTCGGCAGCGTATGCCTATCTGTATCCCGAATACGATTTGACCATCAACAATGCGTACAAAGATTTCTACTATACGTTTTCGGTGGTGGTGGACACGGTGGGCAAACTCCATTTGGGGACGATCACCACGGCGGTTATGCCCGAATTCCATGAATCGCGGGAGCGCGTCATTGGAGGTATCATCGATGTGTACTTGGCCAATTGGCTGGACGTGACGCCTGCCCGTACGCTCGGGATACCGCACAGCAGCGTGGTGTACCTGCGCGTGCGCGGCCGTGCCGGGTAGTGGGCCCAGCGAAATCGTTTTTAGGAGGTTGTCAACCCCGGAAGAATGGCTGTTTTATAATCTGAACTTCGGAAAAAAGCGATTTTGCTGATAGCCATAACCGTTCTTCATCTCAAAATTCTTCGTATATTGAAACCCGTTAACGGCAATAGCATGAAGGCAGCCTTTTATATAGGAGTATTATTTGCCATCGTTTTGTTTTTGTGGTACGGCCTCGAATATGTGGTCGGCCTGCATGGGCCGCACATCGCCTACCATGAATACGTCTCGTATTTTTTCGCCGTACCGGTCGTGGTCATCATGGCTGCGGCCATCCGCTACCGCCGGCGCCAATACCCGTCGGGACAACCGTTGCGGTTCTTCCCGTTGTTTTCTTTCGGTGCACTGGTATCGCTTTTCGCGGCGCTGGCCGTCATTCCAGCAATGTACATATTCGCTAATTGGCTGAATCCGGATTTTTTGGACGCACTCGCTACGCATGCCATAGACACGGGACGGATGGACCCAATGCTGGCCGCCCGGCGCTTTGCCATGGATAGCTTCCTGGTACTGCACGCCGTGCTGATTTTCATCGTGGGCACGGTGGCCGCCTTTGTCATTTCCATTATCATGACTGGTAAGCGCGAAACGCAACAGGTGCAAACCGTTTGATGCCCGTTATTGTTTAGTATAAAATATAACCAACCGATATGTTTGATAAATTATTCCAAGCACAGCAAAAAGCAGAAGAAATCCGGAAACGGCTCGACACGGTGACCGTGGTCGGCGAGGCCGAAGGCGGAAAAATCCGGGCGGTGGCTACCGCTAACCGTGAATTTACCGAAATACGTATCGATCCGGACTTTTTGGCACAGACAGACGGTGAAGAACTTGAAGAACTGCTCGTGGTAGCCGTCAACCACGCCATAAAGCAAGCGGATAACATCAGTCAGACCGAGATGCAGGCGGCAACCAAGGACATGCTCGGCGGACTCGGCGGCATGTTTGGCCAATAACAGTTAATTATTTTGCTAAATCCCTCTAAGATATGAAAGCAACTTACTTCGGACATTCCAGCGTATTGCTGGAAACGTCAACAAGCAAGATTCTGTTTGATCCGTTTATTACACCTAATCCCGCCGCGTCACATATCGCGGTGGAGGAGCTTAAACCCGACTACATCCTCATTAGCCACGCACACGAAGACCACGTGGCCGACATGGCCGCCATACAGCAACAAAGCGGCGCGCAGGTCTTGGCCATCGTCGAGACGGCTGCGTGGGTGGGGCGGCAAGGCGTCGGTGCTGACCGTATCGTTGAGTTCAATTTCGGCGGAACGGTACAAACCGATTTCGGGTCGGTCAAGATGGTGTATGCCCTGCATACCAATTTCACGCCTGATGGTCAGTACGGGGGCCTAGCGGCCGGGTTCGTGCTCAACGCAGATGGAAAGACGGTGTACTTCGCCGGTGATACTGCGCTCACCATGGAAATGAAGCTATTGGAAAACCTCGGCGTCGACCTGGCTTTCCTGCCCATCGGCGGCCATTATACCATGGACGTGGCGGATGCCGTGATTGCGGCGCAGTGGGTGAATTGCAGGGATGTCGTGGGTATACATTACAACACGTTTCCGCCCATCCAGATTGATACGGAAGGCGCGAAACGGCAGTTTGCCGACGTGGGCGTCACGCTGCACCTGCCGGCGATTGGCGAAACTATCGCATTCTGATGCTAAAAAGCACGGCAACAAAAAAACGGATGGCTCTTTTCGGGCCATCCGTTTTTTGTTATCAAGCTCCATGGAGCCTATTTGTTGATCCGGTCCATGTGGAACTGTACTAAGTCGTCGATAGGGGATCGGATGATCCGACCCACCTCCATGCCGTATGACTTGGCTTTGTCTTCCAGTACGTTGCGGAAATTGTAGCCTACCGAGCCGATACAATTAAAGGTGTACGACTTGTAATCGGGGTAACGGATTACTAAGTTTTGGAAAAATGCGTCGAATGATGATTCGACGATACCGCGGGAATAGCCGATGTCTACGGTAACGTCGTAGACGAACTTGCTGAAGCTCGCGCAAAAACGGTTGGCTAGGGGCTTGGTATAAACAGCGTCCATCACATCGTCCGGCGTGAGTTTGTAGGTTTCCCAAAAAGCCGCGCGGGTCTTCTCGGGCATGTAGCCACGGATGTAGTCTGTCAGTATCCGCTTGCCGATGTAGCAGCCGCTGCCCTCGTCGCCCAGGATGTACGCGGCCGAGTCGATATTGTGGGTTATTTCCGTGCCGTCGTAGATACAGGTATTGGTGCCCGTGCCCAGGATCGCGGCAAAGCCGGCATTATTGCCCAGCAAAGCGCGGGCCGCGGCCAGCAGGTCGTGCCCCACGAATACTTCCGAATTTTTAAATACTTGCTTGATCGCCTCCACGACAATGGCGGCTTTCTCCTCGTTGTGCACGCCTGCACCGTAGTAGTTCACTTCCGTGATCTTATCGAACGGCAAATCGCTTGGTAAGCCTTTGCTTAACGAATTGACAATGTAATTGCTATCTACGAAATAAGGGTTGTAGCCCTCTGT
>CAYUIZ010000169.1:0-5295 GCA_964444885.1 uncultured Sphingobacteriaceae bacterium
CGCAATGGGACTGCTTTGGCTCCAGCACCCTTTACCTCAAAGTGCTCTACGCCGATTATCACCACGGCTACGCAATTATCGAGCTGATCGGCGAATGGAACGACGCCATCTACAACGACATCATGCTGCTGAAGCGCGAGGTGATCGACATCAAAGTAAGCGCGGGCATTACCAAATTCATTATCGTCGGTGAAAACATCCTCAACTTCCACGCCTCGGATGACTGCTATTACGACGAGTGGTTTCAGGACATCGAGGACGGATGGATTGCGGGAATCAACTTCCGGGAGCACGTGCTGGACGAATTCCGCTCGAGCAACATCGATTATTTCATCAACTTCGGCGGGCAGCTCAACGACCTGCCGTGGCGAACGCAAAGCCCTAGGCAGCTGTTCAAAACGGTGGAAGCGCACCTTGCCAAACGCCTCTATTAACGTTATTACGGCTCCGGGGGGCGAGTAGGAATGCTACCGGGCCAGAAAATGTTAAATCGGATCTGCCGCCTTGCGGGAACGCATCGCATTGATTATATTTGGGAGAACGAAGCCCCTTCATTATGGGATATATTAATCATTTTCCCGCCTTACCACAGGTCCCGACCAGCTTATTGCGGTGCCTGGCCCTAGCCGTTTTGGTAACGGAGACGCCCCCCATACAGGCGCATACCGAGCCCGACACGACCCGGCACAACCCGGAAACGCATTGGCCGGTGCCCGCCGAACCCCAGCAGTTATTTTATTTGCAGCGCGATCCCGACATCAACACCGTCGTGTACCAGCTCAACATGAAGAACGGCCAAATTGATGAAAACGACCCGGTCAACGTGTTCTGGATCCGCTATACGGAAAACCAGGAGCAAAAGCCGCTGAACTACATACAGCGAACGATGGCCTTCGGCGTATCGCATGAGAAATTGGAAAATGGGGATTACGCCCTGCGCCTCGTAAGTTATAAAGACCTGCCGTTGCGTCTGTCCTACCATCAGGGAGAACGCAACTATAGGGTGTACACGAAGATACAGGGCGCACAAGCGATACTCGACCGTATCTACGTGCGGATCGATGGCGGCAGCGTGTTCAGTCCCAACATCGTGTACTTTGAGCTTTCTGGCCGGGATGCGGCCACCGGCCGGGCCGTCAGCGAACGCATTACGCCCTAGTCGGCCTGGGAAGGCCGGTCGCTCACACAGCGGAATCCCAAGTTATTGCTGCCGCTGCTGATTTCACCCTTACCCCGGCTTCCCGCAATATACCGCTCGCAGTACTGCTCGTTGCAGAGGAAAGAACCCCCGCGCTGTACGCGTTTGGCCAAGCCGGGCTCTTGCGGGTCGTGGCTATCGGCAGGCCCTTGCGGATTAACCGCCGGTGCATGCTGGTAATAGTCGGGCCGATAGTAGTCTGAGCACCATTCCCACACATTGCCGTCCATGTCATACAGGCCGAGGGGATTAGGCGCGTACGAACGGACAGGCGCTACGCCCACGTATCCGTCCTCACCCGTATCCTTGGCAGGAAAATTCCCTTGGTAAACGTTGGCCGCCCACTCGCCCCCAGGCTTCATCTCGTCACCCCAATAATACGTCGCATTGGCGCGGCCGGCGCGTGCGGCATACTCCCATTCCGCCTCGGTGGGCAGGCGCTTCCCCGCCCACTGGGCATAGGCTTCGGCATCTTCGTAGGCGATATGCACGACGGGCTCATTTTCGCGCCCGTTGATGCTGCTGCCTGGCCCTTCCGGGTGCTTCCAACTGGCTCCTGGCACGTAGCTCCACCACTGCAAGTGGTTGTGCAGGCCCACGGCGGAGGCTGGCGGCGTGAACACCGCCGATCCGGGCTGCAGCATTTCCGGCGGCACGCCCGGGAAATCTTTCGGATCGAGGGGCCGTTCGGCCACGGTTTGGTAACCGGTAGCCGCCACGAAACGGGCAAACTGGGCGTTGGTCACCTCGTGCTCATCCATCCAGAAGTCGCTGACGGTAACATCGCGCACCGGCCGCGCATCCGGAAAATCAGCATGGCCCATGCGAAAGGTGCCGCCCGCCACGAAGACCATGCGGACGCTATCCGAACCCCTAACGCTGCCGCTGTTTCCCGCTGCTGCGATGGCGCCCGCCCGAGATGGCATGCCGTGAGCCGCACAGGTGTCCGCCTCATGCACGACACCCAGTTGCTGCCTGTCGGTAGTCCGTCCACCGCAGGATACGGCAACACCCACGGCACAGAGCAACGCCGTGCTTACCAACTGCAATCTTATCCATTTTGTCATGCTACTTCCTTTCTTCCTGTACTGTTCGCTTGTTGTTTCTACGCCCCGGCTGGCCTACGACCTTATTCCACCAGTTTTGCCAAGGCCTCGCGGACCTTGCCGAAGCCAAAGCCCGCCATCACGTGTCCGAAAGCGTTCGTTATCTCGGCATTGCAAAGATTGCCGATACTACCTTCGTGGGTATGGCGGATTTCGCGCTGCGGCTCATAGGTGCCGGCCTCGATCGCTAAACCGATATTGCGGTAGGCTTCGCGGAACGGAACGCCGGCAAGAACCTCGTTGTTAACGACTTCCACACTAAATAGGTAATCGTATTTGGGGTCGGCCAAGATCTCTTGCTTGATGACGACATGCTCCAGCATAAAGGCGGTGATTTCCAGGCATTCGTTAAGGGACTGGAAAGCCGGGAAAAGATTTTCCTTGAGCAACTGCAAATCACGGTGGTATCCGGACGGCAGGTTCGTGGTCATCAAGGCAATCTCATTGGGAAGCGCCTGTATCTTGTTGCACCGCGCCCGCACGAGCTCAAATACGTCGGGATTTTTCTTGTGGGGCATGATGCTCGATCCCGTGGTCAAGTGGTCGGGAAAGCTGATGAATCCGAAATTTTGGTTGATGTACAAACAGGCATCCATCGCAAACTTGGCCAGCGTAGCGGCCAAGGCGCTCATGCCCTGCGCCAGAATGCGCTCGGTTTTGCCCCGGCCCATCTGGGCATACACGACGTTGTAGTTCAGATCCTCGAATCCGAGCAGGTCGGTCGTCATCCGGCGGTTTAGCGGAAACGAAGAGCCGTAGCCCGCGGCGGAGCCGAGCGGGTTTTTATTGCAAATGCGCCACGCTGCCTGCATCAGTTCGAGGTCGTCGACCAAGCTCTCGGCGTAGGCGCCGAACCAAAGGCCGAAAGAGGAGGGCATCGCTATTTGCAGATGCGTATATCCCGGCAGCAGCGTGTTCTTGTGGGTTTCGCTTAGCGCGATAAGCTGGTGGAATAGCCTTTCGGTATTGCGCACCATATTTTCAATCTCGCTGCGGAAATAAAGCTTGAGGTCTACCAGTACTTGGTCATTGCGAGAGCGCCCGCTATGAATCTTTTTTCCTGCCTCGCCAACGCGTTGAGTGAGCAACGCCTCCACTTGGGAATGCACGTCTTCCACGCCTTCAGCAATGGCAAACTCACCCCGGCCGATCTCATGGTAGATTTCTTTCAAGCCCGCCTGCACGGCCGCCAGGTCGGCCGCCTCAAGCAGCCCCACATGCGCCAGCATCCGCGTATGCGCCAGGGATCCCAATACGTCCGCTTCGGCAAGGTGCATGTCCAGCTCCCGGTCTTTGCCGACCGTAAACGACTCTACAAAACCGTCTACCGTTGTATTCTTTTGCCAAATCTTCATGCCTTGATTACGATTAATATGCGGTAAAAATACAAATCCGTTTCGGATTAGCCGGCAATTCGGGCTACTTGTATGACGAACAGCGCCAAACGTACCTGAGCCCGCTATTTCGGACGCGGAATCACGTGCGAGCGAGCGGCCGCTCAGGCCCGGTGAGTGTCCACTTACTTATTTTTTAAAAAAAATTTGCGCCTCCAATTTATATTACTACGTTTGTAGCAGACAAGGGGAAAATGGAAAGGTGTTCGAGCGTGGCGGGGTTAGTATTATAGTCCGCCCAAAACACCGGCACTAGACATTGTAGACATAAAATATGATAGACTTCCACAGTCTTTAAAACTGGAAAAATCAAAAACTAACCAATTGTAAACCTAATTTAAAAAAAGTGGCCCAAATCCTAGTGGGTCACTTTTTTTATGGGCTGGGCTAGGATTCGTAGCCGAAACTCTTGAGGTAATTTTTGCGGCTGCGCCAGTCGGGGATGACCTTCACGAAGAGTTCCAAAAAGACCTTCTTTTGCAAAAACGCTTCGATGTCCTGCCGGGCGTAAGTGCCCACTTTCTTGATCATCTGTCCGCCAGTTCCGATGATAATGTTTTTTTGCGAATCACGCTCCACAATAATCTCGGCGGCAATCCGTGTAATCTCCGGTTGCTCGACAAATGAATTGACCACCACTTCCGTGCTGTAAGGGATTTCCTTTTCGTAGAGTTTGAAAATTTTCTCGCGGATCATTTCAGACACAAAAAAGCGCTCATTTTTATCGGTAAGGGCGTCCTTCTCGTAGTATGGGGGATGCACAGGGAGTTTTTCGAGCACAAAGTCCATGATTGCCGCCGTATTATGCCCATGCAAGGCTGAGATCGCGAGAACCACCGCTGGATCGAGGGTTTCCTGCCAATACGCAATCTTTTCCTTGACCTGCTCTTCCGTTGATTTGTCGATCTTATTGACCAGCACCGCCACCGGCGATTCCGTCCGCTGCAGTTTGCGAATCACATCCGACTCATCGTACCGTTCATTGATGTCGGTGACGAGCAGGATGACGTCGGCATCAACTAACGACCCCTGCACGAAACTCATCATCGACTCCTGCAAGGTGTACGCGGGTTTGATGATACCCGGCGTGTCCGCAAACACGATTTGGTAGTCGTCGGTGTTTACGATCCCAAGGATCTGGTGGCGCGTTGTCTGCGCTTTGGGGGTGATGATCGACATCTTCTCCCCCACTAACTTGTTCATTAACGTTGACTTCCCTGCGTTTGGCTTGCCAATGATGGAGACGAATCCGGCTTTGTGCGACATTTTTGTTGTGTTTATTTGCTTTGCAAAGAAACAAATTATATCTTTGCAGTCCAATTCGGAAAAGAATGGGAGCCCCCGGAAGCGATTATCGGGGATTGTGACATAAAAAAACACATTGCGGGGTGAAGTTTCGCCTAAGGCGAGAGTAGCTCGTCGGGCTCATATCCGCCAGCTGGCGGACATTGGTTCAAGAATAAAATATTGAAAATACATTGCGGGGTGGAGCAGTTGGTAGCTCGTCGGGCTCATAACCCGAAGGTCATTGGTTCGAGTCCAATCCCCGCTACTACGAAAGCCGGTCAAGAAATTGAGCCGGCTTTTTTTTGTCCCA
>CAYUIZ010000170.1:0-5240 GCA_964444885.1 uncultured Sphingobacteriaceae bacterium
GTCCATCGGCGGGATATGCATCAGCACCCACACACGGGCTAACCGCGCCAACGACCAATCTCTTATGATAAGGGGTATGTCATTCGGGCCGATGCCACGAATCAATCCCGCGGAAACCAACCGCTCTGCATTTTTTATTTTTCGGGGTAACGTAGCGAATACCCGTGCCAATCGGCCGGGAACTGGATTTGCGGCAATTTGGCGTACTTCCTCCGCCAATACATTCCATTCCTCCTCGCTTACCTGCTGTCTGATCAGGTCAGCAATGAACCCGTCCTTGACGGTATGCTGCCCTACTACTCCCCCAGCCTTCAAATCATCCATGGTTATTCTATACGCTTTTTGGTGCTAATTGCCGCCGCTGGGCGTTCTAAAAAAGATCCGTGCCTGAGCGTAGCAATTAGGTTCAAACTTACGACTTTTTCAAGTATTGTCATCGGGCCAACGCGTGAATATCGCAGTAATGTGACGTAGAGGCATGCGAATCTGAACAAGTTACCGCTAATTTCCGGATTTGGAAACTAGCACGTAACTGCCGGGCTTAAGCGCGTAGCGCAAAAAGCCCGCTTTCGGACCCAAGTTCGTGATGGCTTCATGTTCGGCGACATGCAACGCATCCTCCGGCAATACTTCCAGAATAGCCGTGCTATTGGGCGGCACGGTCAGCTCAAGGCTCAGCTGGCCGTCTTCCCGAGACCAAGCCGATTCGATGGTACCCACCGGCGATTCGTACGACGCCTTCGCCCACTTCAGGTCGGTGGCGCTTGCTGCGGGTGGCCGCACGGTAAATTGCCGGAAACCGGGATGCGCAGGATCACGCTTGATGCCCGCTACCCCATCCACGTACCACGCACCCGGATATAGATACGAGCTATGCAGCAGGGAGTGCCCCGGCAAGTCCATTTCCCACATTTCCCACAAGGTGGTCGCGTCATTGTCACGCATGTAGCCCCAGCTTGGGTAGGCCGTTTTTGACACCATACTGTAAATCAGATCGTTTCGACCCTCTTCGCGCAAAAATTTGAACAGCAGAGCCCCACCGGTGATGCCCGCATGAATGTGTCCCTTTCGGACGTCGAGGATTTCTTTTTCCAACCGGGCGACCACATCGTCCCGCAGGTGTGGCGGCACTACCTCCGCCAGTAACACCGCAGCCAGGATGGCCATCGAGCCATCGACATAGCTATGATCGGCCGCTTGGTAAAAGCGTTCGTGTATCGCTTTGGCGGTACGGCTTGCTTGTTGCTCCCATTGGGTGGCCTGGTCTGCGCGCCCGATCACTCGTGCCGCTTTGGCGGCCGTACGTAGGTTGAACACATAATACGCGTTATTCAGACATAAGGTTTCGGGCGAATCGTTATTCATGCCCTCGGCATTAGCGTTAGGCCATAGCCAATCGCCCAAAAAGTCCCATTGTCCGCCAAAACGTTGCAATACGTCGCCTTTGGTGTTGGAATGCAGGAAATCTAGCCAGCCTTGCATGAGCTCAAAATTCTTAGCCAAGACCTGCTCATCGCCATAGTGTTGGTACATAAACCAGGGCAGGGTGACAACAATGCCACCCCAAGCCGGCCCACCTCCACCCCAATACGTAGGGGCGGTGTGCGGTACCACGCCGTTGCCGAGCAACCGTCCGCTCGTCACTTGCTTGCGGGCATAGTTCGTATCGAGCATGTTGCCGACCATGGGCTCCGTGCCCTGCACATCGCGCCAGTCTTCCATCCATTTCGTATAAAATGCGCCGAGCTGATAATTGAACATACCGGTTTCACTCGTAGCGTGTGCATCGCCGCCGTATCCCATACGTTCGCGTTGCGGGCAATCGACGATAAATCCGCCGAGCGAGAGGTTCTCAAAAGTCCAGCGAACGCGGTCGTAAATCCAGTTTTGCAACGGGTCGGAGGTTTCGAAGCGCGTGGCGTTCTGGTAATTCGTCCGGATCATCCAACCGCGGATGTCGTCCAGTTCGGGTGCTTCAGATAGGCCGTGGATGGTGACCCAACGACCGGAGCTATAGTTAAATCGGTTGCGGAACATGCCTTCTCCCTTCTCCCCGAGCACGTAGGCGCTGTGCAGGTTGAAGGTCATATCGTCCTGCTCCCGTTCGGAATATTGAAACCGGATGGTATCGCCTGGCTTGCCCTGGAGGCTGACCTCAGTCCAGCCCGCGAAATTAACGCCCATATCCACGCGGTACGAGCCGTCGGGCCGGACCTCGATGCCCACGGGACGCAATTCATCAAAGAGGCGGTTGCCTTCTACCTGCTGGGCTGATAAGGTGAGCTGGGGAGCATATTCGGTAGCCGGTTTCCAATGGGTTTCGTCGCAAGTCAGGGTGTTCCAGTCCGCAATTTCCCTGCGTGCATCCCAAATCTCCCCGCCCATCTGGCGGAAATCCCATTTGCCGAGCAAGCGGTTGGGGCTCGGATGTGTTTTCCACGACGCGTCGGTACGGACGCTGGCCAGGGCCTTAGCATCCGCCGCCGGGGTTTTTTCGCGGTATATATCCACCTGCGCGGTGACGATGGGCGTCAGCGGCCGGTCGTCATGGAGGATATATCCAGGAAAAATCGACCACGATGTACCCAACCAAATGGCAATCACATTATCGCCCCGCTTGAGTTCGCCTGCGATGTCATAAGCGACATATCGCGCGCGCTTCGTATGGTCCGTCACGGCAGGTTCCATGACGTCCTCGCCGATGCGCTTGCCGTTGACGAACAACTCATGGTAGCCTACCGAAGCAAGGAACAGCATGGCTTTGCCGGGCTTCTGCGCCAGCCTGACCGTTTTCCTGAACCATGGGTCTTGGATGTTGTTGTCCGGCGCTGTCCGGTCATAGATTTCGTCAGACCCTATCCATTTAGCGGTCCATTCGGCTTGGCCAAACAAACCTGTGCTCCAATGTGCCGGCTTGCTCCATTTCGAGACGGTGCCGCGCTCATCCTTCACTTGCACTTTCCAGTGATAAGTCCTGTCAGACACTAAATTCTTGCCTGCATAAGCAATGTGCTGCATCGCATCCGAATCGACCCAGCCACTATCCCATATATCGCCATGATGGCGCTTCAGTGCTTTTTCGGTCGATGCCACGAGAATTCGGTACGCGGTCTGAGCTTGGCCGTAGGCGCTGGGATTATTTGCTTCCACGATCCACCCGAAGCGAGGCGCCGGATTGTCCAGGCCTTGGGGATTTTCGAGATACTCCAAGCGAAGTTTGGCCGGCACGACGGAGCTTGCCATCGCGGACCTCGACATTCCCATTGCCATCAGGGTTAAACATAAAATCGGGATGCAAATTCCACCGAGATGTCGTGCTCTTAGTTGTTTCTTAACCATCGGTATTCAATAAAATCATCTTTCTTCGTCTGTCTGTTCCGGCTACACGAATTTGCGTAGCAATTCGAGCATTTTTCGGTCGAGCCGATGCCCGTACCAGTCTTCGTAATCCACATCTTTCCGTCCTGAGTTGAGGATGCCGAATGTTCCATCAAACTCCCACAGGGCGAAGCCAATGCCGTGGTCGGTCAGTATGGAAAACATGTCGTCCATCCACGCAAGAGCCACGTCATGGGGCGTCTCTTTCCATGCACCGCATTCGCCGCAATGCACGCCCACGCCCTGGTTGGCAAGGGCGATCCACGGGGCAAATTGTTCGCGGAGCCATGCTTTATCCTGTACGACGCCGTTGTCAATGCTGGGCCACGTCACCTCGGGAAGCGTGTCGGGATGCTGAAACACCCAAGGCGCCTTGTAATGCGACACGAGGCCGGGCGCATAGCCTCGACAACTTTGCGCAACCTCCAAGTCAGCAATATTATCGATGACCTGGGTGCCAATGTTGTTGCCGTCGGCGATCACCAAGTGGCGCGGATTTGCCATGCGGATGGTGTCAAATCCTTTGACGATCAGGTTTCGGTATAGATCCTTCGGTACGGCGCTACGGCGGGAAAACTGGTCGTTCATGTCTTCGCGAAAGCAAGGCTCGTTAAGCAAGTCGAAGCTGACCTGCGCGCGGGTTTTGCTCCGCAGGAGCTTGGCCCAATACCCCCAGTGAAACAGGAAAGCTTCCATGGCTTCGGCATCATGCCATAGGTTGTAGGGCTCTTCAAAACCCGCGTTGACGCAAAAGCCGGGTGCGCGGTGCAGATTGAGGCTAACGTGCAGCCCCTGCCTATTGGCCGCCTCCACGACGGCGAGAATTTCGTGCACCCGCTCGACACTGATGCGCACGACCTCCTCGGGCAAAATGGGCCGGGATCGGTCAAACTCCACATAGTATGGATAAGCCATGGGCACCCGCACGAAATCAAACCCCCAGTCGGCCATCCAGCGAAAATGCTCCTCCGTACTGTGTTGCCGTCTCATCCTGGGATCCGGGTTGAAAAAATCGAGCAGGTTGAAGCCCTTCCATCGAGGCAATCGGCTGATGGACGTACGTTCGGCCCTTAAAACCTCGGGCATCATGGACGAACTTGCTACCAGCAGACCCGCCCGTTTTATCATCTCACGTCTATGCATTATCCGTGCATTTAGGTCACATTCTACCTACTCAATCCCGTTAACTACCCAAAAAACTCCAATTCAGCCTCGTGCACCCCGTCCGGCGTCGTATAAAACGGCCTGCCTTCCACCATGGCATGCTTTTGCTGGTCGATTCCTAGCGCGTGGTATATGGACTGGTGTATTCGTTCGACGCGGATGGGCTTTTCAATCGTTTTGCAGGGCCGTTCGTCGGCGGTCTGGCCATACACAAACCCTTTTTTGACGCCTCCGCCGAACATCAACATGGAACAGCCATCCGTAAAGTGGCGATGCATGCCATAGTTTTTGATGTCGTGAATCACGTCGGGCTGGTCAACCTGGTGTAGCACTTCCGCCCCCGGCCGCCCTTCCATCACCATGTCGCGGCTAAATTCGCTGGCGAGCACGATCAACGTGCGGTCCAGCCGTCCGGACTTATCGAGGTCTTTAATTAACTGGGCGATGGGCGCGTCAATCAGTTGCTTCATGTCGCGGGCACGGACATGCCCATTTTCGTGGGTATCCCAACCCATGAACGGCTCATATTCGGTCGTCACGCTGATGAATCGAGCGCCTTGCTCGGTGAGGCGGCGCGCCATGAGGCAGCCCAAGCCGAATTTCCCGGTATTGTACTTGTCAAAACTCTCCTTGGGCTCGTCATTCAGGTCGAAAGCTTTTGCCTCGGGCGACTTCAGCAGCATATACGCTTGCTCCAT
>CAYUIZ010000171.1:0-5194 GCA_964444885.1 uncultured Sphingobacteriaceae bacterium
ACCCATGACCTCTTCCTTACCAAGGAAGTGCTCTACCACTGAGCTACATCGGCTTAATACCAATACCTTCTGACCTCCGCCCACAAACATTTAACTGGAATGCACCTGGGCTTATATAGTCAAAAGGCATAAGTAACTAGTGAGCGGAAGACGGGCCTCGAACCCGCAACCTATAGCTTGGAAGGCTATCGCTCTACCAATTGAGCTACTTCCGCTTCTTAGATTTCAGACTGCGCTATGGTAGCTTAATGATCCGGCTAAACCAAATCATGTAATTTGCAATCCAAAACCAATAGTGGGGGTAAGTGGACTCGAACCACTGAACCCGAAGGAGCGGATTTACAGTCCGCCGCAATTGCCGCTATGCGATACCCCCATCTTGAGAGCCCCCTGCCGGGATCGAACCAGCGACCTACTGATTACAAGTCAGTTGCTCTACCAGCTGAGCTAAGGAGGCGTATTATTATCTTACTTTCAAAAAACATTAGCCCTTTGGCGTCCCGGGCGAACCCGCAACGCGACCTACTGATTATCCCGACCCGTCGGGACGCTACCAGCTGAGCTAAGGAGGCGTATTATTTCAATGTCACGAACTGCAATTAGCGGGAGCAGCTCCCCGTTTCTTTCCCCTATTTTGTTCAGCCTGGCTGCTAAAAAACACCATATTGTCCTGAACTAAATGCGGCGCCGATCAAACCCCGCGCTTTAGGGACTGCAAAGATATACAAACTTGTAATATTACAAAAAAAATTTATGAAATTTGACATGAGGGTCTGCTCCTGCCTGTCCGCTCCCCTAAAGACACCGAAACCGACCCCGCAAAGGCCATCCGAAGAAAGCATAGGAAAATCGCTTTTAACGAAAAAACTGGATTTTGTTTTTGTCAGCTATGCAACAAAAACACGCGCCAAAACCTTCGTGGCGTCACTTTCGCGCAGGCCGTTGGCCCAGCCTAACAATAGGAAATCCCTTCCGGGGGTTAGAGGCGTTTCAAAAGCGATTTCCCCGAGACCTCAAGCAGGGCAAACGCATCTAATTTAAAAAAAGATCGTCATTGCCTGCCTCGCCGGTAGGCAATGACGAAAAAAATTAGATGCATTTGCCCTGAACGGGTTCAAACCTCCTCACGCTGTTTGCATTCTTATCTGTATCTTCGCCTCGTATTACACGTTTATGTTAGTCCGTTGTCTTGCCTTTCTGCTTTTATTCCTCGCCACCCAGCCATTATTGGCTCAGGAAAAACGCCGTATTTGGGACCATAAGCTCGTCAAGCGTTTTACTTCTTCGGAGAAGGACAGCTCGCGGTCGGCGGGGTTCGTCGTGCTCCCGGCTTTGGGCTATGCCCAGGAAACGGGCTTGGAGTTCGGCTTGGCGGGGGTCTACAATTTTTATGTCGACAGGGCGGACACGACGATACGCACGTCAAACCTCACGTTTATCGGCACCTTTACCACCCAGCGGCAAACCAACCTGAAGCTAACGGCCGACATCTGGTCGCCCGGAAACCTGTATCACTATTATACCGAATTGCGCTTCCGCGATTTTCCGTTTAACTATTACGGTATCGGCAATGACACCTGGCTGGCGGATGAGGACGTGGTCGTGTTGCGGCTTGCCCGCATTCGCGCTGAGGTGGAGCGCCGCTTGGCACCGAAGTACTACGCGGGCCTTGCCTTTGCGTTCGAACACTTGGGCTATGCAGACCGCCAGGCGGGTGGTGTTTTCGAGGAACTTCCGCTTGCGCAACAGGATGGCGGTTACTACGCGTCGTTCGGGGTGACCCAGCTCTACGACTCCCGCGACATTAACACGTACGCGACGCGTGGCTTTTTTGCGCGGTTAAAATACAGCTATTCGCCCGGCTTCGGCAAGGAAACCGCGTTCCGGGGCAGCGTTGCGGAGGCAGACCTGCGCGGATTCATTCCCCTGGCTTCGCAACTGACTTTGGGTCTGAACGGCATTTACCGGACCACCTGGGGCAAAAACGTGCCGTTCTACGCTTACCACGAGATGGGAGGTGACATGATCATGCGCGGATATTACAACGGGCGGTACCGCGACCAAAGCTTACTAGCCGCTCAAGCCGAACTGCGTTACCGGTTCCATCCGCGCATCGGAATCGCTGGCTTTGCTGGCACGGGAAGCACCTTCCGCAAGGGATTGGATACGCGGTTTGTACCATCGTTTGGCGGCGGCCTGCGCTACTTTTTCGACCTCGAACACAGCAGCAGCATCCGGCTTGAATACGGTATGGGTGAAAAGCGCCCAGGCGAAAAGCGGCAAGGCGGATTTTATCTGGCGCTCAGCGAAGCATTTTGATTGTTTTACTCACGCAAAAACCCGGCTAAACAGGGGCAACGCCCGGTCTTTGTCGGAAACCACCTCTTGCCCGGCTGGGATGCCCCAGTCGATTCCCAGCATCGGGTCTTGGTAAGAAACGCCTAATTCGGCCGACTTTTCATAGTAGTTATCGCATTTGTAGAAAAACGTAGCCGTCTCGGACAGCACGGAAAACCCGTGGAGGCACCCTCTAGGCACAAACAGCTGGCGCTTATTGTCGGCGGTGAGCTCCACCGCCGCATGCTGGCCGAACGTTTCCGACCCGGGGCGTGCATCGACGACCACATCGAGCACCCGGCCCGACAGCACCCGCACCAGCTTGGCTTGGGCTGCATCGCCTGCTTGGGCATGCAATCCCCGTATCGTGCCATAACGCGAAAAGGACTCGTTGTCCTGCACGAAATCAACGTGCTGCCCGATCGCCTGCGCGAAGGCTACCGCATTAAAACTTTCGAAAAAATAACCGCGGTCATCCGCGAACACACGGGGTTCGACGACCACGCAACCGGCTAAGGGAGTAGGAATAATATTCATGCTGTCTATGCGTCCTGCTTAGGAAGACCCAAAACTAGGAAAAAAATCGTAGCTGTGAAATGCTTGATATCCACGCGAAGCGCCTTGCCAGCGACGCTAGTCCGCACACGAGACGACGATTGACCGCAACAGTTGGCGCGCAGTCGTGATGCCGGTCAAATCAGCCTCGACGGTATTGGTGAAAAAAAGCTGTTCGGTACGGCCAACAAGTTCGGGACTGCCGGACTCGCCTGCATGCGCGACAATCTCCCCGCGATAAACCAGCGAAGGCTGGCCATTCCCGTCCGGATCAAACTGGCCATCCTCATGAAAATGCGGAAAAGCGTGATTGTAATCGCCCGCTACGTTTACCTCGACAAAGTAAAACCATCGCGAGCCTTTGCTGACCGTCACATGCGCCCGCAGCTGAGCCTCGGCGCGGGTAGGCCCCGTGATGGCGTCCACCACCGGATTCCTAGCCGTCGGGAAATCGGTACGGCCACTTTCGGTGCGGTAGGCCGTAACCCACGCGGGCAGTGCTACGGGAACACCTGCTTTGCCGTCGAATTTCCCGGTTCCGGTTTTTTGCGTGACGAATACTGTCCTGATCTCCCCGGTTTCGGCATGCTGCAGCCATATTCCTATTTGGGGCGGCTCGCCAAAGGCCGACCGCTCGTAAACTGCGGGGTCTTGGGTGATCACGAAGGAAATCACCGCTCGACCGTCAGGATTAGCCTCCGGACGCTTGTCTTTTGCTGTGGCAGATCCGGCCATGGCAAGGCACAGCAAAAACAGCACACGCCTCATATCGCCTCCACCCTGAATGGCGCACGAGTCTTCCATTTGCCCCGTGTGAAATCGGGGAAATCGACGGGCCGGCTCTTGTTATCGGCTGACTGCTCGCTTAATTCGGTAATAATGCTCCACGTAACCGCATCGTATACGTCGATGGGTGCCTCAGTTTTGTTCCGCACGGCGGTGACGAAGTCCAGGAAGCACAAGTAGTCGCTCCCTCCATGGCCCGACTGGCGGGCTACGTCGCCGTACTTGCGCCAGTTCGGATGATCGTACTCTTCGAGGTACTTGTCCGTGGCTTCCCATTGGTGAGCGGGACTACGGTCTTCGAGATGGATTTTGTCAAGCGTGCCCGAATAAATCCCCGACGTCCCCTGAACGCGCCAAATAAAGTCGACCGGCCGCGGATTTTGCGTATCGTAATACAAGGTGATGGATATACCGCTATGGGTCCGGATCAAGGTCGTGTTGACGTCGCCCATTCGGTAGTCCAGCTTCGTGCTGGGATGGTCTTTGCCTCCGATCCGTTCGGCATAATGCTTCATGCCTGCCGCACGGCTGCTCATCGACACCAGGTAATCAAGGCGGTCGCCCCTATTCACATTGAGCCATTGCGACACCGGCCCGATAGCATGCGTAGGATAATGGTTGCCGTTATGCTGTAGTTTGACATGCCCCCGCCATAAAAGATCTCCATCGGCGTCGAAATTAACGTAGCGGGTATCATGCTGGTAGCCCACCTCGCAATGCGTTAACAGGCCGAACGCCTGCTGATGCACCATATTGAGAATCATCTGCACGTTGCGCATATAGCAGTAATTCTCCATCAGCATGCAGGGTACACCTGTTTTCTCGGACGTTTCGACCAGCTCCCAGGCCTCTTCCATTGTGGAACAGGCTGGCATTTCGGTCGCGCCAAATTTGCCGGCACGCATCGAAGCAAGCATGACTGGCGTATGCAAATCGAACGGAGTAGCGGTGTATACGGCATCGAGATCGCTTTGCTCCACGAGGCGCTTATAATCCTCCGGACCGCGGCTATACCCACGTGGCGTCGGTTGCCCGGCTTGAGCCACGAGGCGTTGCGCCCGTTGGACACGCTCTTCGACGAGATCGCATATCGCTACGATCTGGACGCCGGGAATGCTTAGTGCGACCTGCAGCATCCCCATACCCCGCCCGCCTACGCCGACAAAGCCAATCCGAACAGGTCTTTCGCTCGATGATGATAAAAAAGGCAAGGCCGATGAGGCTGCGAGCAATCCTGCTTTCTTTAAAAAATCCCGCCGGTCAGAAAATGAATTCATCCTGTTGATCATGAATAGATTAAACCATATTAATTTACAATCAGTACGCCCCGCATAATCCGCCAATGTCCGGGAAAGGTGCAGATATACGGGTATTCGCCCGCCTCAGCAGGCGCAACGAAATCCAGCTGGTACGTTTCGCCGGCATTCACGAGCGGCGTTGCGTGCAACACTTCGGGGATATCCGGCACAAAATGCTTGTCGTATGCATCAGGCAAGACGGACATCTCATCCGCCGC
>CAYUIZ010000172.1:0-5105 GCA_964444885.1 uncultured Sphingobacteriaceae bacterium
AGTTGATTCCCATAAAGATGCGGTTCCACCTGATTTTGCTGAGGAAGGATCCGTCTTTGTCCCAGCTGAGCCAAACAAACAAGGCCTTGCCGACAATATGGTCCTCGGGGACAAAGCCCCATTCGCGCGAATCGAGGGAATTATGGCGGTTATCCCCCATCATCCAGTAGTAGTCCATGCCAAACGTGTAGGACTCGGCTTTCTGTCCGTTGATGTAATATCCATCCGCACGCTGCTCTACCTCGTTGCCTTCATACACGCTGATTGCCCGTTCGTACATGGGGAAGGTAAGACTGTCTAAGGTCACCGTCCAGTCCTTTTTCGGGATGATGATCGGTCCCATGTTGTCGATGTTCCAGGGATGCAGGCTACTTTTGGGGAAGGTGGTACCGTCTGGTGAGTCGGCTGAGAACAACCGCGGTTCTACCTTGGTGACGATGGGCCAGCTTTCGACTTCCTTGAGCTGTTCGTCGGTCATGAACAGGTGGTAGTACGGTGCACCGGGGAACGTGCCCCACTCAATGCGCATATCGAGCAGGCGTTGCGGATTCAGCGCCGTGCCATCCGTGTAGACAAAGTAGTCCATTTGCTGGCGGGGCGGATTGACGCCTGGTCCACCATTGACATACACCTGGGCGTCACGAATCGAGATGGTGTCGCCCGGTATACCGATGGCCCGCTTGATGTAATTTTCCCGCTTGTCTACGGGGCGGTTATACGGCGCGTCGGCTTCCATCGGGTAGTTAAAGACCACGACATCGTCCCGCTCGATTTCCTCGAAACCTGGCAAGCGTTTGTAGTCCAGCTTAATGCCTTCCCAATATGCCTTTGTGCCCGTTATCGGCATGGTGTGATGCGCAAACGGAAACGCAACGGGCGTCATGGGCACGCGCGGACCGTAGTTGACTTTGCTCACGAAGAGGAAGTCGCCCACGAGCAGGCTTTTTTCCATCGAGCCCGATGGAATGACGTAAGCTTCGATCAGAAAGCCCCGGATGAGCGTGGCGGCGACTACGGCAAAGACGATTGCATCGGCCCATTCCCGGGTCACGGATTTCGTATACGGGTATTTTTGCTTGAATTCAGGTGTTGCCGATTGGCCCAGATACACGACGCTGGGGTCGTTTCCCCACACAGGCAGGATGATGAATGGCGCGAGAATCGTTGCCGCGTACTCCCAAAAACGGCGTTTGCCAAAGCTTTTGACGAAGTCGAGGTAAAGTCCAGCAAAGACGAAGGCACCAACCAGCGGAATCAAGAGCAGGGCGATCCACCACTGCGGCCTGCCCACCAGCTTGGCAATGACAAACTCCCGGTAGATGGGTATCAGGCTTTCCCACCCTGGACGGCCAGCTTTTACGAACAATTTCCACAGGCCGTAGTGCACGGCCACTAGCAAAAGGGCTAAAATAATATATCCCATCAGTCAATATCGTTTCTATCGGGCAAAGCACACGTTATTCCGCTGCAGTGCTCGTTGTTTGTGTGGCAAATGCGCCCAAAGTTAAAATTTATCCCGAAAAGCGCCTGCCTATTCAAAATCAAAAATTTCGGTGACTTGGTAGAAGCCCGTTTTGCCGTGCAGCCACTCCGCCGCGATGATGGCTCCTAGTGCAAAGCCAGCCCGGCTGTGCGCGGTGTGCTTCAACTCGATCTGGTCCACTTCTGAGCTGTACAGCACCGTATGCGTACCGGGTACCTCGTCTATCCGGTGGCTCTCGATGAGCAATTCGTCGGGCTTGGGGACTGATTCTTCGCCCTCGCCCACCAAGTTGTTTGTCCACGTCGTTTTGGTGTCCAATTCGCCGAGTATGCCTTCCGCAAGGGTGATGGCCGTGCCGCTTGGCGCGTCCAGCTTGTGCGTATGGTGGATTTCCTCTACCTGCACCTCATATTGCTTGTATGGCGCCATCGCTTTGGCGAGCAGTTTGTTCACGTGGAACAGGACATTCACGCCAATGCTGAAGTTAGACCCGTAGAGCAGCGCGTTGTTACTGTTTTCGTATTTCTCCCTTATTTCGTCCAGGTGCTCGTACCAGCCTGTGGTGCCTACCACCAACGGCAAGCCGGCGTCAAAACAGAAGTTGATGTTATGCATTGCGGCATCAGGCGTGCTGAAATCGATGGCAATATCCGCATTTTCTACGTCCTGTATGCTGAGCGTGTCGCGGTTGTTTTCATCCACTACCATGTGGATGTCATGGCCGCGCTTGATGGCAAACTTTTCGATCAGCTGGCCCATTTTGCCGTAGCCGAGTAGAATGATCTTCATGACTTTCGGGTTGTCGAATGTTGTTCTTGATAATGACGGAATGGCCATGTTGCCTGCCGACATACAAACATAGTATAAAATGTGGAAACTGGAATCAGTTTTTCTGTGTCGTTTGGATACAAGGCCCGATACGAAAAGCGGATTGCGGAGCGTCCCGGCACGTCATAGCCGACGGCTAATGGAAGTTGAACGTCACCTTGAAGCCTGGGCTATATGGGCTATAGGCAAATGCCTGGGGATGATTAGGCAGTAAGGTCGGCGAAACATCGAAGGACAGGTCGTCGCTGATGCTCCATCGGTTTTTGAGCATGGAGTCTACGTAGGCTTCGATGGCATTCAGTGCGTGCCAGCCCACGGTAATCAACACCGTCAAGTCCCGGTTTCGCCGGTAAAAGTCTTTGGCATTGATCAGGCTTTGGGTATTGTAGTTTTGGTACAGCGGGTTTAGAAAGGCATCGTTGTTGTCCAGCCGGAACTGTACCTCACCGAGGATTTCCCGATAGTAGCGATGGTTGAATTCAAAGACGAGGCCCGCGGTCACATAGCCACCGTAGATGACGGGTACTTTGAGCCACCACAGGCCGCCGTTGGTGTATTGGCCCCAGCCCGGGACGATTGCTGACCGCCTCCAGGCCCGGCGAGTGTGTGCTTCGATGGCCAAGCGGGCCGAGTCTTTGAAGATGACTTCTTCTTCGGCTTCGCGTTCCATGCGTTCACGTGCTCGGCGCTGGCGGCGTGTTTCTTCCTGCGTCGTGTCCGCTGGGACGGCCAGGCTGTCTGCCAACGGCGGTATGGTATCGCGCGGCAACTCACTCGTCTGCGCGTAAGCCTGCGAGGCTAGGAGCCCCGAAAGTAAAAACATGGCGGTGACGAGCAGTTTCATTTACCAGTCCAGTAATTCCAATATCCGACTGAGGTCATCTTCGGAATGGAAGGGGATTTCGATGGCGCCTGTGCCTTTTTTGCCGGCCACCTTCAGTTTAACCCGCGATGAGAACCGCGAGGCCAGATCGTCTTCTATCTTTTGGTATTGGAATGACAGGGCGTCCGACGGCCGTTTGGCAGAAGATTTCGGCAAGCTTTGGTTTTGCAGTGCTTTGGTCAGTTCTTCCGTCTTGCGGACGGAAAGTGATTTTTTGACGATTTCGCGAAAGACATACAGTTGTTTGTCCACTTCGTTCAGGCCGACGATGGCGCGGGCGTGGCCCATGCTCAGCTGTCCGTCGCGTATCGCCGCTTGTATGACCGGAGGCAGTTTAAGCAGGCGCAAGTAGTTGGTCACGGTCGTCCGGTTTTTGCTTACCCGCTCGCCCAATTGTTCTTGCTTGAGGCCGCATTCGTCGATCATCCGCTGGAAACTCAATGCCACTTCGATGGCGTTGAGGTTTTCGCGCTGGATGTTTTCGATCAGCGCCATCTCGAGCATCTGCTGATCGTTGGCCGTACGCACGTACGCCGGGATTTCCGTCAGGCCTGCCGCTTTCGACGCCCGCAGCCGGCGCTCGCCACTGATCAGCTGGTAGGTGCCGTCGCCGTTGCTTCGCACGGTAATCGGCTGTATCAGTCCCTGGAGTTTGATCGATTCGGAAAGCTCATGTAGGGCGACTTCGTCAAAATCCGTACGAGGCTGGTAGGGGTTGGTCTTGATTTTAGCAACGGGAATCGTGCCGACGCCACCTGCCCAATTTTGCCGGGCCGGCGAGTCGCCAACGGCGCTTCCGGGAGTATCTTTCTTCACTTCTTCGGAGTCGTTTAAGAGGGCACCCAGCCCTTTCCCCAATCCGATTTTTCGTTGTTGTGCAGCCATATCGTTAAACACTTACCTTTTCCGTTTCTACATCTAAAAGCCCATTTTTCTGCAGCACTTCGCGTGCCAGGTTGAGGTAGTTGATGGCGCCTTTACAGTTGGCATCATGCATGATCACCGAGATGCCGAAACTGGGCGCTTCGCTGAGGCGGGTGTTGCGCTGGATAATCGTGTCGAATACCAAATCGTCAAAATGCGAACGCACCTCGTCCACCACTTGGTTAGACAGACGAAGCCGCACGTCGTACATCGTGAGCAGGATACCCTCGATTTCCAGTTGGGTATTGAGGCGGTTTTGCACGATCTTGATCGTGTTGAGCAGTTTGCCAAGGCCTTCCAGCGCGAAGTATTCGCACTGCACGGGGATAATCACCGAATTGGCGGCCGACAGGGCGTTGATGGTAATCAGCCCCAGCGACGGTGAGCAGTCGATGATAATGAAATCGTAGTCGTCCTTGACCTGTTCCAGCACCTTGCGCATTTTAAACTCGCGCTCGTGCAGGTTGATCATCTCGATTTCGGCACCCACCAAGTCGATATGCGCGGGCAACAAATCCAGGTTCGGCGTCTCGGTCTGTTGTATGGCGTCCCGGGCGTCCAGTTCGTTAATCAGGCATTCGTAGATGCTCGACTTGATGGTACGCGGGTCAAAGCCGATCCCCGAAGTGGAGTTGGCCTGCGGGTCCGCGTCGACCAGCAAAGTGCGGTATTCCAATACGGCCAGGCTGGCCGCGAGGTTAATGGAGGAAGTTGTCTTGCCGACACCCCCTTTTTGGTTGGCTATTGCTATTATCTTACCCATTCGCTATCCTGAAAAATCATCCGCTGCGCGGCGCGGCTTTTGGCGCCCGCCCGCCGCCGGCATGTCATTTGTCTGTTATAATCTCCTGTAAAACGTCGTGCCCCAGGCGGAGATTGCATCGCTCCTTTTAAAAAACAGGGATAAATGCCTATTTTCGCACGTTTTCACACGAGATCGATACAAGGCGCTAAGATAGCAAAATTAAGTGGGATGATGCTTAGCGC
>CAYUIZ010000173.1:0-5090 GCA_964444885.1 uncultured Sphingobacteriaceae bacterium
CAGCTTTTGAGCAACTGCACGGATTTTTCGTTGAGCCTGCCCGATTTTTGGATGGCTATTTTTAACGTTTTCAAATGTGTCTGGGTTAATGGGAAAATAAAACAGATAGGGTAGTCGCTTCACGTAGAAACACACAAATTACAGATCGCCGCAAGGGCGATGATGGACATGTACGGAAAGACGCGAAATGGCAACCATGTTTTATTTGTCAAGCAAATCGTCTCGCAAATATAGCGCTAATCGCGCATAATGCAAACAATCCCAACGAGAAAACCCCAACAGATTGCCTGTCGGGGTTTTCGAAACTGTTTTGCCACTACGTGTGGCGGTTTGCCTAAAATAAGAAGCCGATGCCGGCACTCCAAACCCGATTGGTCTGTTTAATATTGCCGGAGTTTTCAGGTGCAATGTCCAACAAGCCCAGTCCGTAGCCAGCATTAATCTGCAATCCGCTGGAGAGCTGGTAGCCGCCGATGAAGTTGACACCAAAGTCGAAACCTTTTTGGCTTTCGTTCTTGCCAAACTTAAAGTCGCCCCATTCTTCGCTGGAGTCGCCACTGGAAACCTTGTTCTTGCCCGACAAGCCGACGCCCACATACGGACCCGCACCGAGGAAAACATGGCCTACATTCGACGTTGGCAATTTAGCGACGAAATTGACCGGTACTTCCACCCACATCGTGTTTTGGGTCACATCAAAATCATTCCCAAAAAGGCTTCCTTCCACGAGCTTCGCGCCTTTGCCCTGCAAGGATATGCCCGGCTGTACGGAGAAATTGGAGGAGAGCGGCGCGTCCATAAACGCGGTGACGTGAAAATTGGTTGTGCTCTTCGTCTCAGTCCCGTCATTGTCTCCGGAGAAGTGGTATTTGGGGAAATTGACACCTGCTTTCAATCCGAATCCTAATGGTTGTCCTTGTGCGAATACGCCTACCGCAAGGAACATTGCTGCTGCTGCTAAAAATACCTTTTTCATACGTTCTGTTCTTTTTAAAATTAATAACACTTCTAAACCAAAGTAGTCTGTGACTACGGCTAGAAAGTGTGCAAGATATGCGCCACGAAGTTTATTTTTTTGGTATTCCGTTTATTATCAGCTTGTTTTGATGGCGAGTCGGCGGCGGGGAAAGTGTATGTTTTTTTGTACAATTTGGGAATAAACCCACATTGTGTAGGCTGGCTAGCGCAATTCACCTCCCCGCATTTACCGACAGCCCGTCAGCACCCGTTCCGCCAGCTGGGGGAGATAGCCCGCCTGACCGGCAGGCAACCTATAACGGCAACGCTAGGTAGTGATTTGAGCAAGTGACGATAATGTTGGCTGCTAACGTATGGCCGAACCGGAAACTTGCGAACGGCACAAAAGATATCTGTGCAGGGGAGCTGCGGCAGGCATATCTCAATACTCAATACTCACTACTCAACACTCACCGTCAGTCCTTCGGCTTTCAGGATCTTCCGATACACTTCCACCTCGGTGAATGTCCCTTCCAATACGGGGCACTTACCATTGTTATGCACTTTCCAAGCGATTTCTTCGGCTTCCTTCTCGGTGTACTGCAGGTGCTTCACCAGGCAGTTGATGACGTGGTCAAAAGTGTTGGTCTCATCATTCCACAGAATCAGCCGGTGAGTGGGGCTCACTGCGGCCAATATCTCTTCAAGGGTAAAGGTCTCTTCCTGGGTCTCGACATTCATAAGGGCAAAAGTACGATTTATTCCAAAAATTCCTTACCATTGTGTTAGGATTGGGTGAGTACAGGCTCGCCTGCCTAGGCGTATAAACGGGATGTAAACCGTCATAAACCATGCTTATGTACCGATCGAAAATAGCAGGCGTAGGCCATTACGTGCCGAAGAACGTCTATACCAACGAAGATTTGACGCGTTTTATGGATACCAGCGATGAGTGGATTCAAGAACGCACGGGCATACAAGAACGGCGCTTTGCCGACCGGCTGGGGGAGACCACGACGACCATGGCCATCGAGGCTGCCAAAATTGCGATCGAACGGGCATCGACCACGGTCGCCGATATTGACTTTATCGTGTTTGCCACCCTTACACCCGATTATTACTTTCCAGGATCAGGCGTGCTCCTGCAGCGGGAGATGGGCATGGGTGAGATCGGCGCGCTGGATGTCCGCAACCAGTGCTCGGGTTTTGTGTATGCCCTCTCGGTAGCCGATCAGTTTATCAAGACGGGGATGTACAAAAACATCCTGGTCGTGGGATCCGAGAAGCATTCCTTTGCCATGGATTTCGAGACCCGTAGCCGCAATGTGTCCGTAATTTTCGGAGACGGCGCCGGAGCGGTGGTGTTGCAGCCTACGGAGGAACCGGGTCGGGGTATCATGAGCACGCACCTGCACAGTGACGGTGCGGACGCGGAAATCCTGGCGATGTATTACCCGGGTTCGCACGCCAACAAATGGCTGGAAGACAAGCCCGGCTTCGCGGACCAGGAGCTCGGCGGCCTGTTTATGAATGCTGATCTGATCGATACAGGCGCTACCTTGCCGTATATGGACGGGCCGGCGGTGTTCAAAAAGGCGGTGGTGAAATTCCCTGAGGTCATCAAGGAGGCACTAGCCGCCAACCAGCTGACCGAAACGGACATCGACCTGCTTATTCCCCACCAAGCTAACCTGCGCATCGCCCAATACGTACAAAAGGTGCTGGGCTTGCGCGATGACCAAGTGTTTAATAATATCCAGAAATACGGTAACACGACGGCGGCTTCCGTGCCGATTGCACTTAGCGAGGCTTGGGAAGCGGGAAAAATCCGCGACGGTGATCTGGTCTGCATGGCTGCATTCGGATCAGGATTCACCTGGGCTAGCGCGCTCATGCGCTGGTAACGGCCAACGTATATTTCGTTCTTCGTAATGCTGGTTAGCTCCCGGCACGCGTAACCCCCGCTGTAGACTGCCGCTTGGCACAAACATTGTCCTATGAGCGTGTGGCATACTGGCAATAGCGCTAGATGCATGTAAACGCGACATGATGAAAACTATCGGTAAAATTGGTCTGGTGCTGGCTTTGTTGGCCGTCAGCGTATCTTGCAGTAAAGAAACCATAGACAATATCGGGCGGGATACGGTCCTCAATATCATCCGCACCGGAAACTGGACCAAGCAGGTGAAGACAACCCGCATTGGCGGCGACATGGCGACGGTGTATACCGAAGAAATGCTGGGGTCTGGAGACCGTCTCGAATTCAAATCGGACGGAAGAGCGTGGACTTACCGCGCGGACGGCAACGCCACCTCCGTTCCGTATAGCATGCCCACAACGAAGCAAATGATCTATGACGGGGTGAACTACGCCATTCAGGAAACCCTGACAGGTACGGTTCGCAAAATGACCCTCGTCCATGAGGAAGAACTGACGAAAGTAGAGATCGTTTTCGAGCGATAGGGTCTACGGCAGGGAGTTTGGTGCGCAGTTTTTTTGCCCGATTTGGGGATATTCGGCCGAAGGTTTTGTACCTTAGCCCTTTACCGCAATGTGATTAACCAATTCGGACTGCCCCATGGCGACACCAAAAACTGTATTTTCCTCGTTGATTCTGTGCTTGCTAACCCTCGGATACGCCTTTGCGGATTTGCCCCGCGCCGAGCGCCCCAACATCATCATCATTTTCACGGATGATCAAGGTTACCAAGACGTAGGCGCGTTCGGCTCGCCGGATATCGAAACGCGACATTTGGACCAATTGGCGGCAGAGGGCGTCAGGCTGACGAATTTCCGGGCAGCCCAGGCCGTGTGTTCGGCCTCGCGGGCTGCCTTGCTGACGGGGACCTACCCCAACCGCCTCGGCATACACGGTGCGCTCGACCATCGCAGCAAGCATGGCCTGCACCCCGACGAAACGACCATCGCGGAGGTCGTCAAGCCGCTAGGCTACCGCACGGCCATCATCGGGAAGTGGCACCTGGGACACCATGCCCCGTTTCTGCCTACACGTCAGGGATTCGACGAATTCTTCGGCTTGCCCTACTCCAATGACATGTGGCCCCATCATCCCGAAAATCCGAATTATTATCCTTCTTTGCCGCTTTATGAAAACGAAACGGTGGTTGATACGTTATCTGAACAGTATGAACTCACGACTTGGTATACCGAGCGGGCCGTGGATTTCATCGGACGTTCGAAAGACGAGCCCTTCTTTCTGTATCTCGCACACAGCATGCCGCATGTGCCGCTGTATGTTTCGGAAAAATTTGCCGGAAAATCCGATCGGGGGCTTTACGGCGACGTGATTATGGAAATCGATTGGTCAGTAGGCCAAGTGATGGAAGCGCTCCGCAAGCATGGAATCGCAGACCGGACGTTGGTTATTTTCACGTCAGACAATGGTCCGTGGCTGTCCTATAGCGGACATTCAGGTTCGGCACTGCCCCTGCGGGAAGGTAAAGGCACGTCCTGGGAAGGCGGTGTACGGGTTCCCTGCATCGCGTGGTGGCCCGGCATGTTGCCCGCGGGCAGTACGCAGGACCAACCGGCGATGACGATTGACTTGCTACCCACCATTGCCCACCTGACGGGAGGACAGCTGCCCGAACGCCAGATCGATGGCCGCAATATTTGGCCACTGATGCAGGTGGCGGAACATGCTGTCTCACCCCATGAGGCCTACTACCTCTATTACAACCGAAACGAGCTGCAGGCGGTGGTGATGGGGCAGTGGAAGCTTTATTTGCCGCATGCCTACCGTACCTTGGCAGACGGCCAGGCCCACCGGGATGACGGGATACCGGTTAAGTACACCATGGTCCGGATCGATGCGCCCGAACTCTACGACTTGCGCAGCGACATCAGCGAAACCGCGAACGTGGCCGCTGAGCACCCGGACGTCGTTCGTGACATGTTGGCCCTGGCGCAGCGCGCCCGCGAGGACATGGGGGACGCGCTGACGCAGACGAAAGGAAAGAACCTCCGGGAACCCGGCCAGGTCGACTAATGTTCTTGGGAATTTTTTTAATGAAACCTATAAAAGGAAAGATCATGGAACACTCGAAGCGCATGCACTGGACCGCCCTCTATCTGGCTTGCATCACTGCTGGATCAGCCACCGCACTCCACGC
>CAYUIZ010000174.1:0-5089 GCA_964444885.1 uncultured Sphingobacteriaceae bacterium
TGGAAATGTAATGGAAAATTGGCCAGAGCACCTCGTTGGAAAACCCTTCATAAAAACCTTCCACCTCTTCCTCGTCGAGGTAGAGCGGCACGAGGCGCAGGTCATTCAGCTTTCGCGTGAAATAGCCGAGGTTATCGAGTTGTTCCGTCGGTAAACCGGGCCAGCCGATCCACAGGTTTTGTCCCTGCTGGTGTACGCCCGCCAGTCCGGTAGCCAAGCCGCCTTCGCTGGGCAGGATTTGGAAGTCATCTTCGTCGCGCGTGATTTTAACCGGAAGGCGGTTAGAAACTATAATGGTTTTGCTCACAATATCTTTTTTTGTCGTCAGTGGATAGAAGTTAAGGAGTTATCAGAGGACCATGTCCAGCACACCTTTCCGAATCCCCACGGTTAAGGTCTGCATTTTTCGAATCTCGACGAGCTCGTCGTCGACGTGGAGAACGGAACGCTGTGATCTGATCTGCAGTTCGTCGCGCAGTTCGGCAAGCTCCCAGGGAAGCTTGGCAGCCGGCGCGCCGTGCGCCGTCGCCGACGCGTTTTCCGCCAAATACGCCAAAAACGCATCGCGTTTGTCCGCGCGAAGCATCGCCACGTGCAAAACGCCATCGCTTGGGTTTGCTTGGGGTGCCAGCCGCAAGTTTGGCCCGATAGATTGGGTGTTGAGGATCTCGATAAGCAGGAAGTCGCCTTGGTGTTTTTTGCCGTCAACGGTTATTTCCGCGTAGGCTGCTTCGTGTTCTCCAGCCACGTCACGGAGCTTCTCCCAAGCCACCCGCAATTCCTCCTCCCGCGGGATGTCGGCGGCCAGCTTGGTTTTTTTCATGGCTTGCATTAACGCGGGAAACACACCGAAGCCCATGCCTTCCAAAAAAAAGGAAGCCTTTCCATGACCGGTAATCGCGCCCACATCCACGGCGCAGCGCTTCTTCAGGCGGAGGCGGGCCGGCAAGTCGCCCAACTGGCTGGATATGCCGAGCGTAGCCGCCATATTGTTCGCCGTGCCGGCCGGCAACAGCAGCAAGGGCATCCGTTTCGCCAGGAGCTTCCTGTTCAGGATTTTCTGAGCCACCGCCCGGACTGTCCCATCCCCGCCGACCACGATGAGCAAGGACGCGTTCCGTTTGAAACGGTGCCAGCCATCCTGCTTTACCGACGCATAATCGCATGAAAAACCCAAGGGTTCAACCAGCCGAATCAATTCGTTTTTCGTATTGTCTTGGTCGCCAGCCTTCGGATTATGCAGTATATGCACATGTACGGGGTTTTTCATAGTAGTTCTTTTGCGACTAAAACAATCATCCGTTCATACTTGTTTGAAATATTAAATGGTCAAGTCTGAAAAGCTATTGAAAACGAAAGAACGATGAGGATATTAGTGACTAATGATGATGGAGTGTATAGCCCGGGCATCAAGGCGCTGGCCCATATTGCGGCTCAATTTGGGGAAGTAGTGGTGGTGGCACCCGATGTAGAACAGTCCTCGATGGGGCACGCGGTGACGCATTCGCGGCCACTCACCTGCAAGAAAGTGCCGTCGGGATTTAATGGACTAGACGCGTATCGCGTCAATGGAACGCCGGCCGACTGCGTGGCGCTGGGCAACCACCTGCGCCGCGGCATTCAAGTTGTCCTGTCGGGCGTCAATATGGGTCCCAATTTGGGAAATTCCATGTGGCACTCGGGCACCTTGGCAGCAGCCAAACAGGCCGTGCTATTTGGAAAAAAAGGAATCGCTTTCAGCACACCGGTCGGCAATACGGAACCCGATTTCGAAGCCTTAGCGCCTTATATCGAAAAAACGTTGTCACTTCTTCTGGACGAACCCGGAGAAATTGCCCTGTATAACGTCAACTTGCCGCCCAATCCGCATGGGATACGCTGGACCCGGCAGTCGGTTCGTTTCTATGACGGGCATGTTGTGCCAGGCACCGATCCCCTCGGCCGCAAGCATTACTGGTTTACGGTGAATGCATTGGAACCCGCTGAAACGGATACCGACCGTTGGGCGGTAGAGCAGGGACTCGTATCGATTACACCCTTGCGCCTCGACCTCACCGATGAAGCGCACTTAGGCAAGCTGAACGCGTTTGACGTAGGCGAAGAGGTCCGCTAAATTCGGTCGCAAGCAACAACGTATAATCTACCCGTTGGTTTACGGTACGTCCGTTGGCAGCGGCGGTGACTCCGTGTAGGGCGGCGGCTCGGTGGCGGGTGCGGGACATGCATACACGAATAAACAGCCGAGTTGCAGGGCACAATCCGCCAGGTAAACGGGGGAGATGGTTCCCTCCATCACGTATAGCAAATCGATGAGTGCAAAGCTCGACGAAGCGCAAATCGCCAGCAGCAGGCTTCGCTGTTCCAGCAGCAGGCAAATCCCGATGGACACCGATAGCAACCCGACCATGTGCACGAGCCAGACATCGGTTTTCGGCCCCGTCACGGCCATGAAACTGTCCATATGGGCTATCGGCCAAATGCCGGTAACGACGAAATAAACCGCTTGAATTTTCTTAACAAGGCGTTTGTGTTTGCCGAGGCGTTTAAACATAGCGGCGATTAATTGCGCGATTCATCTTCAGGTTTGACAATCGCCATGACCAGCGACTTCCATTGGGGGAATGAAGCACCCATTTTTGCGCTTAGCCCGACGAGAAAGTTGCGCACGTTGTCCGCTAGTGCCTCGTTTTCGGTATTCACGTGTTCGTTTCGCCCCGCGTATTGGGCAGTCACGACGTTGCTGCGCTGCTCGACAATCAGCGTGGAGGTCGCTAGATCCGTGAAGAAATGCGCTGTGTCCGTATGGTCGTTCGTCGGGTCAGCAGCCGGTCGGAGCGACAGCACCGTCCGCTGATAATCCTCGGCCGACTCCTCATCAACGGCTTCCACGCGTACCCAGTCGTATCCGTCGCTGCTGGGCAATCCGGGGCCGGGTATGTCGATGCGTATATAATCACCAATGGCGGCAGGCCGGCCGAGCGCCTGACGCTGGCTGTCCATCAGCCTAAACGTAGCCGATGGAATATCCGTAATGGCGGCCCAATGCTGCACGTTCAGCAAACGTTGCCGTGCGACGGCATAAAATGCGTGCGCTTCCTCGCGACGAGCGAACTCAATGGTCTCAAAGCAATCTAATTTCTTGCCGCCGAGGTGCGGGGGAATCATGTTTCTCATGGGAAGTGTTATTGTATGACGTTAGCTTATCCGTTACGCTCGTAATTCAATGCATCAGCAATAGTAGGTGCATGAAGTGCCGCGTCAGGCGTGTCAGCATCATGGGCGGCCGCGCCGGATTCACGGGTGGCTTCGGGATGGATTAAACTGATGGCGAGGCGCGTTAGCGTGTCGTCTGCCTTCTTTTCTTCAGCTAGGTTCATTTCGAGCAAATCGGCTACATCACGGTATCCAAGGACCGCCGCCAACGCATGCAAATTGCCGTACGACACCATTTCGTAATGCTGGATCCGTTGCATAGCGATAATCAATGCCGCATCGCGGACGGCCGATCCTTCGGGTGTTTCGTCCACAGCTTGCCAGCTCTCGTCGATGAGGCCCTGCATGCCGACACAAAACAGCGCCTCGTTTTGCCACCCCAACAGGGAACATATCTTTTCGATTCGCCCGACTTGGTTGCGGGTTTCTTCCAAGTGGCCAATGAGCGCTTCCCGCAGTGGGTCGGCACTGGCTTTGCCTTTCAGGCTTTCGAGTACGTCGCAAAGCTGAGTTTCGCACCAGTAGGTTTCGTGAAGCAGCGTTTCCATGAACGGTCTTAGTCCGGTCAAATGGAAGTCAGGGTGTGTTGTTTTCATTGTGCCAAAAATTTGCATACTTATTTGTTGTCCGCTTACCGAACAACTTTCCGAATTCATTGGTTTTTTAGACGGCCCACGCACCCCGCAGCCCATTCCGCCGGGAACTTGGGCTTACCTATTCGTAAGGCACGGATTTATAGGGGAATACGACCGTTGTGGATCAATATCACGTCCTATATGGCGCCATTACCTGGTGAAGTAACACGTATTAACCCCAATAAAACAGGTATATCCGCCGGCTACTACCTCCGTTTGGCCGGCCTTCGCCGTTTCGTATCCAACAACTCACCGAATGGCTTCCATTCGGGAACGTGGTCACAGATAATTTTGACGATGCCCAGGGCTGGAATGGCCAACGCCAAACCAGCGATACCCCAGATCAGCTCGCCGACGATCAACCCAAGGATGGTGAACAGGGCGTTGATGCTCACGCGGTGACCCACGACCACCGGCTCGAGGATATAAGTTTGGGTCAGCTGGACCACCATGTAAATGCCGATAACGCCTAGTACCATGCTGCTATCCCCGCCCTGGGCCAGCACGGCGAGCACGACAACCGTGTTGCCCACTAGGTTGCCAACAAAGGGTATGATCTCAAGGGAGCCACAAAGAAGTGCAAAAAACAAGGCACCCTCGACGCCGAGTATGCTAAACCCCACGCCGTACATCACCCATAGACAAGCCACCATGTAAAATAGCCCGCGCAGATAAAGCCGGGAAACCTGCGTCGACTTCGCCATGATTTTTTCAGCCCTTTCCTGTTTTTCTGTCGGTGCCAGCCGGAGGATGAAATTCGCGATATTGTCGCGGTAAAACAGCAGGAGGAACGTGTAGACGATCACTAAAATGGTATTCAGAACGACGGTGGCCATGCCGCCAATGACGGCCATGACGGCGTCGCCAGTTTTGCCGTCAGCCTGTCGCGATTCGACAGCTTCCTTCTGTTCGGCCAGACTCATGCCGAACGTCTCGCTCACCCACATCCTCAACTGGTTCACTTGTTCCTGCACCTGTGATTTGAGGTCTTGCGACTGCTCGATCAACTCCTGCAGCTGCAGGGCCAGCAACGCCACAAAACCGCTTAGCAAGACAAGCACACTCAACACAGCGGTTAGCGACGCCCACATCCGCGAAAAGCCCTTGTGCTCCAGCCATTCCGCCCAGTTTTGGAGCAGCGTGGCCAATAAGCCGGCGAGCGCCAGGGGAATCAGTACGGGGGCGCCTAAATAAAGTACCGCGATGGCAATAGCCCAGAAAAGTGCGGTATAGGTTGTTTT
>CAYUIZ010000175.1:0-5085 GCA_964444885.1 uncultured Sphingobacteriaceae bacterium
GTGCGTAAAGATACTGTTTCTCATCGGTTCGTGCGATTAAATCCCAGAAACTACCCTGCGTAAACGTATAAAATTTAAAAAAGACGCCGTCATTTCGATGAGGAGGTACGACGAAGAGAAATCTATGCGTAAGCGATCGGCCGAGCGTACCACGTATGTCGTTAGATATCTCCTCGTACCTCGTCGATAAGACGTGGCTTGTTAGGTCAATCGCTATGGTTTGAAACAAGGCCAACTGCATGTCTGTGGGATTTTTGTCGACCCTCGGGCCCCCAATGGTTCGAGTTTGCAACTCGGACCCCTCTAGCCTTCCCCTTATTGGTTTGATTCTTTCTAGCCTGCTGTAGGCAAGCAAACCGGCCCTCTTATCGGTTTTTTTCGGCACGAGTTGCAAACTCGCGCTATTGTGGGTAAAATAAAAAACGAATCCCATGACAATGACCATGTTTACCCCAATGGTTCGAGTTTGCAACTCGGACCCCTTTAGCCTTCCCCTTAATGGTTTGATTCTTTCTAGCCTCCTGTAGGCAGGCAAACCTCCCTCATATCGGTTTTTTTCGGCACGAGTTGCAAACTCGCGCTATTGAGTCTTTTTTAAATCGTACCTCGTCGATAAGACGTGGCTTGTTAGGTCAATCGCTATGGTTTGAAACAAGGCCAACTGCATGTCTGTGGGATTTTTGTCGACCCTCGGGCACCTTATGCTATTTGATAATGCGCTTGATCTTGTTCGATCGCTTGATCAGTTTATAAAACTTCTCGTAATCTTCTTTTTCGAGCAAGTCGTGCATGTTTTGCAGTTGCTTGATGTGTTCCTCCAGCACTTCGAGCACGTTCTCGCGATTTTGGCGGAAGATGGGTGTCCACATCTCGGGCGAGCTTTTGGCCAGGCGCACGGTCGACTCGAAGCCCGACCCCGCCAGCTCAAAAATGCGTCCTTGGGATTTTTCTTTTTCCAGAACGGTGAGCGCGAGCGCAAACGACGTAATGTGCGAAATGTGCGACACGTACGCGGTATGCATGTCGTGTTCGGTCGCGTTCATGAACGTGGTCTGCATTTCCAACTGTTCGGTGATTTGGTCGGCCAGCTCGAATGCGTCTTCGTCGCTGTTTGCCGCATCGGTATACACCATCACTTTGTTGGTAAACAAGCCGTGGAATGCCGCCTCGGGTCCGGAGTATTCCGTGCCGGCCATCGGGTGGGCCGCTACCATGCGCCCCCGCTTGGGGTGCTGGGCCACGGCTTCCAGGATGTTAGCTTTGGTAGACCCCATGTCGATGACGACTTGGTCGGTCACCCTATCCAATACCGCCGGCAATAGCTTTAATATGGCATCTACGGGCGTGGTCAGCACGATGACCTTGCTCTTGGCCACGGCGTCTTCCAGGGAAGCGGCTTCGTCGATCAGCCCCAGTTCCGTAGCTTTTTTGATGTTTTGCGCGCTGTTATCGACCCCAATGATGTGGTAATCGGGTGATTTCTCCTTCAGGGTGAGGGCAACCGACCCGCCAATTAGTCCGACGCCGACTATTGCAATATTCATAGTTTGTGCTGTTGATAGTTTCGTTAATCCCTTGTTTTAATACGTGCGATGGCTTCCTCAAATCGTTCGACGGGCGCACACAGGCTGATCCGGATATAGGCGTTACCTGCATCGCCAAAAATACCGCCCGGCGTGATGAAAACACGTGCCTGATCGAGTATTTCGTCGCTCAGCGCATAGCCGCTCGCGTAGCGCTCGGGTACCCGTGCCCATACAAACATGCCCACCTGGCTGGGGTCATAGCTGCATCCGAGCTCCTCGAGGATTGCGAATACATACTGCCGGCGCTCCCGATAAACCTGGTTGAGGTGCTGGTACCAGTCCGGCCCCAGGCTGAACGCCGTAGCCGCCGCCATTTGTGCCGGCAGGAACATGCCGGAATCCATGTTGCTCTTAAAGCGAAGGATTTCGTTGATGCGAGCTGGAGCGGCTATTAACAAACCAATACGCCATCCCGCCATATTGGCTGATTTGCTCAACGAATTGAGCTCGATCGCCACGTCCATCGCGCCTTGGGTAGCCATCAGGCTACTGGGTTGTTCGCTGAGGATAAAGCTGTAGGGGTTGTCGTGGCACAACAGGATACGGTGCTTGCGCGCGAAGGCCACCACCCGCTCGAAAAATTCAGGCGTGGCCGCCGCGCCCGTCGGCATGTGCGGATAGTTGATCCACATCATCTTAACGGCCGACAAGTCTTGGCGCTCCAGTGCATCAAGATCAGGAAACCACCCCAGTTCTTCCGACAAGGTGTAGGGCACGACGGTGGCGCCGCTCAGCCGTACGGCGGATGCGTAGGTGGGGTATCCGGGGTTGGGCACCAGCACTTGGTCGCCCTCCTGCAGGTAGGTCATGCACACGTGGACAATTCCTTCCTTGGAACCAATCAGTGGCAGAACCTGTGTGTCGGCATCCACCGCTACGCCGTAGTACTGGTCATACCAGGAAGCGATGGCCTGCCGCAAGGCGGGTACGCCCCGATAGCTTTGGTAGGCGTGGGTATTGGGTTTGGAAGCGTAGTCAATCAAGGTTTGCACCACGTCCGGATGCGGGGGCAAGTCCGGGCTGCCGATACCGAGGTTGAGCACGTTGGCACCGGCCTGGTTGAGGGCGTCGATTTCCCGCAATTTCTTTGAAAAATAGTATTCTTCCGTATGTTGGAGGCGCTTAGCGACTTCGATTTCCATGGATTGCATTTTGGTGCGCTAAATTAAACAAATATGTTCGGAATAATATGGCGCACCGATAGGTTGTGGACGGCTCTTGAAGAATTGGCCGCGGCAGGTGAAGACGCCTGAAAATCCGGCTAGGGCACAACTCGGTCGTAATTATGACACCGCCATTACCGAACCCCGCGCCTGCATCCCTTTCCTAACCGTTTCATGTTGGCGAATGTGGCGGGCAGGTCCATGGTTTTTATTACCTTTGCACCTCGTTTAGTCGTTAATGAAAACATATTTCCGCTTACTCGCTTACGCCAAGCCGATCGAGAAATACGCCGTCCCCTACATCCTGTGTATGACGGTCATGGTCGTGTTTAGCACGTTGAACTTGGCGTTGCTCGCTCCTTTGCTGCATACCCTGTTCAACTCCGAAGCGGGCTCCGAAATTGCTGAGCGGCCGCAGGACTGGTACGACATCCTGGGCTACTTCAATTATTATGCGCAGCAGGCTAACTTGCAGTATGGTGCTTACGGAGCACTTAAGCGGGTGTGCGCGGCGATTATCATATCGGTATCTATCAGCAATTTGTTCCGGTATTTGTCTCAGCGGGTGATGGAAAACCTGCGTATTCACACCTTGTTGAACCTGCGCAGGGCGGTCTTCAACAATGTCATGGGCCTTCATTTGGGTTATTTCAACAACCAGCGCAAGGGCGATGTGATTTCCAAAATCGCATCCGATGTGCAGGTCGTCCAGTTTTCGGTGACCGGTACCTTGCAGGTGGTATTCAAGGAGCCGCTCCAAATTATCACCTACCTGGTGTTTTTGTTTATGATCTCGCCCAAGTTGACCTTATTCTCTGTGTTGGTTATTCCAGGGTCGGCATTTTTTATTGCGTTGATTGTAAAGCGATTGAAGCGGCAAGCAACCGAGGCGCAGCAACGCTACGCCAATATGATCAGCTATTTGGATGAAGCGCTTTCTGGCATTCGTATCATCAAGGCATTTAACGCTGTAGATTTTGTCAAAAATCGTTTCCACAACGAAAACAAAGCGTTTTCGAGGCTGAGCCGGCGGATGGTGCGCAGGCAGCAAATGGGGTCGCCGGTTTCCGAATTATTGGGCGTGGGCATGGTCGCCGTTATCTTGCTGTATGGCGGTCGTCTTGTACTGACGGACAGCAGCGAGCTGGCAGCCACGGAGTTTATTACGTATATCGCTATTTTCTCACAGATCATGCGTCCGGCCAAGGCGCTGACGGACTCGTTCAGTACCATCAATTCGGGATTGGCGGCGGGCGAGCGTGTCCTGGACTTGATTGACCAGCGAAGCGAGATTATCGAAAAGCCGGACGCCAAGCGCGTCGCGTCCTTTGATGACCGGATTGTCCTCCGTGATGTCCGATTCGCTTACGACACCAACGAAGTGTTGCGCGGCATCAACCTGACGGTCGAAAAAGGGCAAACTGTTGCGCTCGTTGGGCCGTCGGGTGGCGGAAAGTCTACCATTATCGATCTTATCCCACGGTTTATTGATCCCGATAGCGGACAAGTTACGGTTGACGGGATAGACGTGAAGGACTTGCAGGCCGAGTCGTTCCGTGACTTGATCGGGCTGGTCAACCAAGAATCCATCCTGTTCAACGATACCATTTTCAATAACATCGCGTTTCCGGAGGAAAACGCGCGTCCCGAAGACGTGGAGGCTGCGGCGCGCATCGCCAATGCGCATGATTTTATCACGGCATCTGAAAACGGCTACCAAACCAATATCGGCGACCGGGGTGCCAAGCTCTCCGGCGGGCAACGCCAACGTATCTGTATCGCCCGGGCTGTTTTCCGCAACCCGCCCATCATGTTGCTGGACGAAGCCACGTCGGCACTCGATACCGAATCGGAAAAGCAGGTGCAGGACGCCTTGTTTAACCTGATGAAAAACCGGACGACACTCGTGATCGCACACCGATTGAGCACCATCAAGCATGCCGACAAGATCGCGGTCATCGACGCGGGCCAGATCGTGGAGATCGGCACGCACACTGAACTGATTGCCGCCAACGGCTTGTATCGCAAGCTTGTCGATATGCAGTTGTTCGGCGAATAGTAAAATTAGGCCAATCCCAGTATCATCCCGCTTTATGGCGTCTTTCCCCCGTTTTATCATGGCCTGGGTATCCTGGTAGCTTCACGCCGTTCAAAGGCGCCGTAATCAGCGTCAGCGGCCAGTGCCATCCTTGCCCTTTCTTTGCCGGGCCTATATACCTATACCGAGGAGTAAAACCGTGAGCGTAAGTATGATTTTCATTTCCTCTTAAAAATAATAATAGGTTGATTATCTTTATTAAAAAGGGTTAGTTCATCTTCTACGCGGGAAAATGTCA
>CAYUIZ010000176.1:0-5067 GCA_964444885.1 uncultured Sphingobacteriaceae bacterium
GCTGTGCTGACGGGGTGCCCTGCTCGCGCGAGGAGCATCAGGCAAACCGCCGGACGATGGTCACCGTGCTGGATTTTTAGCCCTGTATACCCGATAAACAACGCCCTGTGCTGACCGCGCAGGGCTTTTTGCGTTGGATTCGGTGCCATTCAGGCCACGGAACATGCCTGCTCAGCCTTGCTTTCGTACGATTGACTAAGCATTTGGGCCGGTTCGCCAACTTAGGCCTTGGTTGGGGTGGCCACCCGCCGTAGTTTTGTACCAACAAATAAAAAAGAAAGAAACATGAAAAAATTATTCTTTACAATGATTGCAGGTCTGGGCTTAGTAACCGTGGCGAATGCCCAAAGCACAGACAAAGGAACGATTATGTTGGGCGGAAATGTATCGTATCAGTACAACAACGTGGTTGACGTTGACGGCAATAGGCAAGGATACGCCATTGTACCCCAGGCAGGTTACTTTGTGCAGGACAACGTTGCGCTTGGATTGGCTATCGGATACGCCGGCACTACCATCAAGAACGCCGCGGATATTAAAACAGTTTCGGGCGAGTTCATGGTTTCGCCTTTCGCACGCCTTTACAAAGGTGACGGCGACTTGAAATTCTTCGGACAGCTGTCCGTTCCGATGGGCTGGGGCACCCAGAAAATAGACGGCGACAAAATTGCTTCAACTGAGCGTTATGGCGTTGCGATCTCTCCAGGTGTTGCATACTTCCCAACAAGCAAAATCGGCATCGAATTGGCCGTACGCGGATTGTACTATGAGTACGATTCCCGTAAGCCGGAAAACGGCACTAAAGTAGGTTCTAACGAGTTCGGTCTGAACGCAAATTCATTTGCTCCTACTGTTGGCGTTAGCTTCTACTTTTAATCGCAAACAATTTAGTTTTTGTAGTTAAGTAAGCTTTTGCCCCGGCCGCTGTAAGGGTGGTCCGGGGCAAAATGCGTTAATCGGCAGTAGGATGCCCGGCTCATTTTCCGTATAATTGGCATTGCCGTTACAGTTGATGATATTTGTACATGCGGATAAGATTCCCTCTTAAAGAATTGATTAGGTACAGCCTAGCCCTATCGGTGTCCATTGCCGTGTTTGTGGCGCTGATTATCTATTCGCATGACCTAAATCTGTCAACGAGTATCTCCAGGGGCCTGGTGAGCGGATTTGTCCTGCTGTACACCTCGGCAGTGAGCATCATCCTCATCGTTTTCTTTGAGCGACGGCGCGCGACGGACTCTTCCCGCATGCGGTGGCTGCGGCTTGTTCTGGGAAGCTTAGTGAGCATCCTCATGATGCTTTTCTATCATCTTTTGCGCTTGTGGGGCGAGCGGTACGGGCTGATTCCCGAAAATTTGCAGGTCTCCGCCCAGATGCACGCGCTGCAGCCCTGGCAAATGCTCTTGTTGATATCGATTCCATCGCTGATGGTGTATGGCTTGGTACACCTGCTTCACAATTTCATCCTGCTGCACTACCTGAAAACCCGCACGGAACTGGAAGTTTCGCTCTTGCGGTCGGCCAATGCGGAAACCACGAATGAACTGCTCCGCCAGCAAATCCAGCCCCACTTTTTGTTCAACGCGCTAAACGTACTGAAGTCGCTCATCAAGCAAAATCCAAAAACGGCAGAAGCCTACCTACTGCGGCTTTCCGACTTTTTGCGGTCATCGCTGAGCCAGCAGAAGAAAAGGCTGGCCACCGTCAGGGAGGAGGTAAAGCTGTGCCAGGATTACCTGGAGATGCAGAAAATGCGCTTCGGCGAGGCGCTGTCCTGCAGCTTTGACGTGCCGGACAACTATTTGGACGGCGTGCTTCCGTTCTTTTCCCTTCAGCCATTGGCTGAAAATGCGATTAAGCACAACCAGCTGACCGACGAAGCGCCGCTGCGCATTCGGGTGGAGGCTACCGACGGGCTGATTACGGTCAAAAACAACCTGCAACGGCGAGCTGACGTCGAAGGGTCAACGGGTAGCGGCCTGGCCAATCTCTCGGAGCGGTATCGCCGGTTCTCCGGCGAGCCGATGAAGATAAGCGAAGATGGCAGTACGTTCGCGGTGACCTTACGCATTCGACTGAACGATGGTGGCCGGCGACCCAAGCCCCCCAGACCGCGGTAAATTTCCCTCACCCCGATACAAGACTGATGAATATCGTAATCATAGAAGATGAAAAACTAACCGCAAAAGACCTGGAAGAGGTAATCTTGGAGGTGGCGCCGTCAGCAACGATTGACGCGGTCCTGTATTCCGTAAAGCAGGCGGTAAATTACTTGGGCAAGAACCCTGCGCCGGACTTGATTTTTAGCGACATCCAGTTGGGCGACGGCTTAAGTTTTGATATTTTCGACACCCTCGCCATCAAAACGCCGATTGTGTTCTGCACGGCCTACGATGAGTATGCCCTTCATGCGTTTCGGTTAAACGGGATTGATTACGTGCTCAAGCCTTTCACGCAAGAGGCCGTGAAGGCCGCGCTCGACAAGTATAAGGATTTGTCCGAAGCCTTTTCCGGCAGTACCGATTCGGTAAGCGAAATACAGCGCTTGCTTAAGGAGATGAAACCCACCGCCTCGACGAGCATTCTGGTCAACCACCGGGAAAAAATCATCCCCATAAAAATAACGGATATCGCCATATTCTACATCGAAAACCAAGCGACCCGTTTGCTGACCCTGGACGGAACCGTGTACTACCTGAACAAGACGCTCGATCAGCTTGAACAGCAATGCGGCGACAATTTCTTCCGCGCCAACCGCCAATTCCTGATTAACCGCGAGGCAATAAGCGATGCGTCGCACCATTTATCGCGGAAGTTCTCCGTGCATTTGAAAGTTCCTTTCGAGCATACCATCACCATCAGCCGGGATAAGCTGAAGGATTTTCTGGAGTGGCTGGCGGGATAAGCTGTGTTACGGATGGGTCGTGATGCCTCGGCCGAATCCGCTAGCGCCCAATGCAGGGGGTAAAAAGGTGGCGTTTTCCCGTTATCGAGTACCGACAATAGCCGCCTAAACACCACACTCGGCCTTGAGCCAAACTTCCGCACACAAGATAGATGAATGGAAAAAGCCCCACATGGTGTGAGGCTTTTCTGTGGGAGATACTGGGTTCGAACCAGTGACCCCCTGCTTGTAAGGCAGGTGCTCTGAACCAGCTGAGCTAATCTCCCTTTTTTGCCCTGTCGTCGGACCAAAATCCGGTGCTGGGGTGATTTGGGACTGCAAATATAGTGCAGATTACCGACATTCAAAATTATTTTTAACATTTCTTACGGTGGCCTGCGCAAAGCCCTGTACCGGTGCTGCAAAGCCCCCGCCAAGGTTATTTACACCAGGCTTTGCAGCCAGACGTGCAAGTCGGCATCTTGTGGTATTTCGAGCTTTTTGCGGAGCCTGTACTTTCTGATTTGCACGGACTTGGGCTGTATGTAGGTGAAGCGCGCGATGTCTTTGGACGAGAGGTTGAGGTAAATGAGCGCACAAAGGTTTAGTTCGGTATTCACTAATTTGGGATTGATGGCCATCAGCTTGGTGATAAATTCCGGGTACACTTCCTGGAACCGCGTTAAAAACGACGAATCGTTTTCTTTAGCCAGTTGCAGTACTTCGTCAAAGGCTGTGTTAACTTTCTGTTCCAGGGTTTTGGTCTCGCGTTGCTGCTGGCGGATGATGTCTGCCTGAGCTTCCAGCAAGGCCTCGCGGGCCGCCTTTTTCTTCAGGTAGGTGTATCGCAACCCGATGATAACCAAAATAGCGAGCACGAGCAACCCGCCGAAGATCAAGTACATCCTGAGCCGGGCCTGGGCGTACTCTTTTTCTTTTTGGCGCAGGAACTGCTCGACGGGGACGCTCAGCGCCCGCCTCTCCGCACGCTTAAGGCTATCGTCGATGTGGACGTATCGGGTTCTGTACTCCAAGGCATTTTCCCGGTCTCCAGCCCGCTCGTAGGCATTGGCTAGGCTCTCGTAGGCGAGGCGCACGCGCTCGGGCATGTTGGTCTTGTTGGCCAAATTCAGCGCTTCGTGGTAATGGTACAGCGCGCTGTCGTATTGGAGCTGGTATTCGTAGTAGTATCCATAGCTTTGGGTGATAATGGCATCGATCAGGACCAAGGCCGAATCGCGCCCCAGCAGCTTGCTCGCGGCGTGTAAGTGGTGCAGGGCGCTATCCGGATTTTCCTTGTAATCCAAGTAGCTGATTGCCATACGGCCGTGGCCGGTGGGCAAGGGGTAAATCCGTAACAACTGCTGCAGCGTCTCGAATTCGGATGCCAAATCGCCACGCATGCGGGCTACCATTGCCTTGTTGTAATAGACGTTGGATAGCTGTTCGGCATGTTGCGGCCCAGTGCCTTCCAACTCCCGGACGGCCTTGTCAAAATGTGCGGACGCCTCCTGATAGAAGCCCAAGGCCATGTAGCCCCGGCCATACACGTTGTATAGACGCGCCTGCAGGGGTTTGTCCGTTGCCGTATACCGTTGTTTCTGAGCGAGATCGGCATACCGAAGCGCTTCCTCGTATTTCCCGATGGCCAACATGGCCGTGGCCGTGAGCTGGTACCCGATGGCAATGCCTTTGGCGTGGCCGAGCTGTTCGGATGCTTGGATGGTTTCGAGTTGGGTCAGCATCATCGCCTCGAAATCGTCGCCCCAAGCATGGTAGGGTAGTGCCTGAATACTGTCGATTTCGGCAATGCTGTATGGCTGGGCATGCCCGATGCGCGGAAGGAAGGCTGTGGCCCACACGGTGATTAGGCCCATCAGGAATCCCCGTAAGGTGTTCCTGACAACGGGCAATGTAACGGCTTGGCTTGGTAAAAGGATGCGCATCGTCAGAAAGCGTTTAGTTCTTGGTTAGTCACTCAGAACGATTCGATTACCCACGGGCGGGAAATGCATCCGCACTTCCCAGACGTATCAGGTTGTTTTAGGCGGCTATGTTTTCTTGCTGGAAAGCGGTTTTAACCTGTTTGGCAAAGATCCGGCGAAACAGCTTTCTTACACATGGAAAAAAAGAGCCGTCTTCTCTTAGCTAAAATAGGAAGAAAACTTGAATGTCCCACTATT
>CAYUIZ010000177.1:0-5005 GCA_964444885.1 uncultured Sphingobacteriaceae bacterium
GGCATCACTAACCAACGTGAAACGACCATCGTATGGGACCGAAAAACAGGCAAACCGATCCATCGTGCCATCGTATGGCAAGACAGGCGCACGGCAGCCTATTGCGACCAGCTCCGCAAAGCAGGCCACGGCACTACCGTACGCCGTAAGACCGGCTTGCTGATCGATGCTTATTTCTCGGCTAGCAAAATCGCGTGGTTGCTTGACAACGTCAAGGGAGCAAGAAAGAAAGCCGAACGTGGCGAACTGGCCTTCGGTACGGTCGATAGCTGGCTCGTGTGGAAAATGACCGGCGGCACCCAGCACATCACCGACGTCAGCAATGCCTCCCGCACCATGCTGTACAACATCAACAAAATGGAATGGGACGACGGGCTGCTCAAACTTTTTGGCATCCCAAAAAGCATGATGCCGGAGGTACGAAGTTCATCCGAAATCTATGGGGAAACCCAACCCAATATACTCGCCGCAAAGATACCGATTGCTGGCATCGCGGGTGATCAGCAAGCCGCCCTGTTTGGCCAGCTGTGCACGCAGCCTGGCATGGTCAAAAACACCTACGGCACGGGCTGTTTTATGCTCATGAATATCGGGGACAAGCCTACCCTTTCGAAGAACAAGCTCGTCACAACCGTGGCCTGGAAAATCGGCGACCAAGTAAGTTATGCACTCGAAGGAAGTATCTTCATCGGTGGTGCCGTGGTGCAGTGGCTGCGCGATGGCCTTGGCATCATCAAAAAATCCGCAGACGTCGAAGCGCTGGCCAACTCGGTGCCCGACACGGGCGGGGTATACCTTGTGCCGGCCTTTGCAGGCTTAGGCGCTCCCCATTGGGATCCCCATGCCCGGGGAACGCTGGTCGGGGTTACCCGCGGCACGGAAGCCGGCCACATCGCCCGCGCAGCCTTAGAAAGTATTGTCTTCCAAACTGTCGACATCCTGCGCGCCATGGAAGCCGACGCGGGCAAGCGCATCACCGAACTCCGGGTAGACGGTGGCGCGACAGCCAATAATCAGCTCCTCCAATTCCAAGCAGACGTCTTGCAGGCGGAGGTAGTACGCCCACAAATTACCGAAACCACGGCCATTGGCGCAGCGTATCTGGCAGGACTCGCCGTGGGCTTGTGGAAAAGCATCGACGACATCCAAAACCAGTGGAAAATCGATAAGACCTTCAAGCCGAAGAAAACGTTCGATGCCACGACTGTATTGGAAAATTGGCAGGCGGCCGTAGACGCCACGAGATTCCATGCCAAGCGGCAGCAAGCAATCGGACAGCAAAAAAAGTAACCATAAACCGTAATGGGACGGGGATTAACCAACCCCGTTCCTCCAAAGAAAACCCTTACCCATAACCTAAATAACGATATCGACATGACTCCTTTTATTGCAGAACTTATCGGCACGTCCGTCCTGATTCTATTAGGTGGCGGCGTGGTAGCCAATGTCGTCCTCAAGGACACGAAAGGCAATAGCAGCGGCTGGATTGTAATCACCACGGGTTGGGCACTCGCCGTATTCGTGGGTGTAATCATTGCCGGGCCATATAGTGGTGCACACATCAATCCGGCTGTGACGCTGGCCATGTACCTGGCGGGCAATTTGGCATTGGCAGATTCCCTTAGCTACGTAGCTGCCCAATTTGCCGGGGCGATGATCGGTTCCTCGGTGGTCTGGCTCGTGTACAAAGACCATTTCGCACGGACAGCAGACCCAGGCCTCAAGCAAGCCGTGTTCTGTACGGCACCGGCTATCCGCAACCTTCCGATCAACCTGATCAGCGAAATCGTCGGTACGTTCGTGCTGATTTTCGCTGTTTTCTATTTCAAAGATGCTGAACTGGGTGGCGACACCGCTACGCCAATCGGTCTAGGATCAATCGGCGCCATTCCCGTCGCATTCGTCGTTTGGGTAATCGGTCTTTCCCTGGGCGGCACCACCGGTTATGCGATTAATCCGGCGCGCGATTTAGGCCCCCGCATTGTGCATGCGATCCTACCCATCAAAGACAAAGCATCTTTTAACGGTTCGTATGCTTGGGTACCTGTTTTGGGGCCGTTGATCGGGGCGGCACTGGCAACGGGACTGGCAGCCCTGCTGGAGTCGATATAACCGCGCTTTCGTTGCCGAAATCGCAGGAATTACGCCTCGACCAGCACATTCCGCACCCGGATATGATCCTGGTAGTGCGCTTTCAAATGCCGGCCATCGCCATGCACGGCCCATATTTCCCGTGGCTGCACCGCTGCTACAAACTGCAGGATATCCGCCCAGTCGACGTGATCGGAAATATAGAGTTCCATGTCGTTTTGCCGGTGCAGGCGCTGCCAGCCCGACGCGAATACCCGCAGCACGTTGGTCGCTCGGAAGTAGCTGTTAAACGTCATCGGCGGCACCATGTAGATGTTGTTTTCGCTTGGCGGCTTCATCGCCTTGCGATCGTAGGGCAGATACCGCAGGTCTTTGATGCCGTGCTGCGCATAAATCCGGTGCAACGGCAGGATATTGTGATGCAAAAGGACGGTTTTCTGCGGGCAATGCTGGTTGATGAGCCACGTCAGGCGTTGCGCCTTGCCCAGCGAATAGGTGCCTAGCAGGATATTGTGGGTCGTACTATTCAGCTTTTCAATTTCGCCGACGGGGTCAGGATGGCGCACTTCCGGGTCGGCAAAGGTGCTTTCGGTGACCAGCACATCGGCTTGCACGATTTTCAGCGCTTCGCAGGTGGCATCGGCTTGCATTTTATAATCGCCGGTGTAGAGGTAGCGCACGCCTTGGTATTCCATGAGAATCTGAGCCGAACCCAAGATATGGCCCGCGGGAATAAACGTAATCGCCACGCCTTGGACGACAAATGGCTCGTCAAACGGCATCTTGCGAAACGTATCCGGATGCTGCCTTTTAAACCGATGGTTCATAATCGCCACCGTGGCAGCCGTGGCGTAGATGCGGCCGTGGCCGGGCGTAGCGTGGTCTCCGTGGGCATGCGACACCAGCGCGGTAGCCACCGGCATCTTCGGATCGATGAAAAAATCACCGTAACGGCAATAATATCCCCCTTCGTCCCGACTCACCAAAAAATCCGGTAAAATATCTCCTCGCATCATTCGCTTCTGAATCGGCGGTCGAGTTCCAGTACTTGGGGGATAAGGGCGCGCCGGCCGTCGTTCCAAATCACGTAATCGGCTTGCTCGATTTGTTCCTCTTGAGGCATTTGCTTATCCATGCGGGCCCGTATTTGCTGCTCAGTCGAACCATCGCGTTGCATGACGCGGCTGATCCGCAATTCGTCCGGTGCCGCCACGACAATATTGAAATCATTATGCACGAAGGATCCGCTTTGGAACAATAAGGCGGCCTCTTTGACGGTATAGGGCGCATCCTGCGCGTCGGCCCAATCGTTAGCCGCTTGGATAACCACGGGATGCACTATGGCATTCAGCCGGGCCAGCGCGGCCTCATCATTGAACACACGGGCAGCGAGGTACTGCCGGTCGAGCTGCCCCGTTGCGTCGTACGCCTCCTCCCCGAAGGCATCCTTCACGGCGCGTACCAGTCCCTCATGGTTGTTCATTAACTTTTTTGCTTCGCGGTCGGCATCATAAACCGGTATGCCCAGTGCCCGGAAAATGCCGCAAACGGTGGTTTTGCCACTCCCTATCCCGCCGGTGATTCCTATCTTCAACATACCCTATTTGCGAACAAAGAAATCGACGTTTTGGGGTTCGATCTTGATTAATTTGCAGTAATCCGGCTTCTGGGTGATGAGCACGGGGAGATGCCGAATGTCTTTATCCACCCAATCTTCCATATTGACGACGGCTTCAAAACTCCCGACGGACACCCGTGCGTAATCCCGCAGCGACACCATGATGGTCAACTTGACTTTCCCCGGTAGAAGCTTCACGGAGCTGAACTCCTGCGCATTCTCGGCCCGGATCGGCACTTCGATAACCTTCTCGGTCATCTCACCCACCGGAATGGTCACATCGACCGTGGTGGGATACACGTTGATATTGGCACGCTGGTGGTTATTGAGCGACACGTTGGCCGAAAGCGTGCGGTCTACCCCACTGGCCCGAATGGTATCGGTCTCCCAGCCGTCGATTTTGACGACGTCTTCCAGGGGGCCGGTGATCGTCACGTATTGGGGCGAAACGCTCACCTCATCGATAATGCCGTATTGCTTCCTGAATTGGAGGTCGTACGAGGGTACCACGGCCACCTTGCGTTCGGTCTGGTTTGAGAAATCAAAATAAAGCGTGTCAGGCGCTACGGATACAATGCGGTGGTTGGCGGGGAACTGACCGGACATAAACTCGTACTGGTCAGACAAGGCAATCCAGTTCCGTTTTCCCAAGTTGGTGAGGTCTACCTCCAGCTGCGGCGCCTGCTTGCGAAAGGAGCTCATCAAATACTGCCAGCCGGTCATCTCCACGTACACCGTAGCGGTATCTGACTGCAAGGGATGGAAAGCCTTGTCTTCGGGCATCTTCACGTAGCGAAGCTCCATCCGCCGGGCATCGGTATAGTGGTTTGCCGTGGCGAACATCACCCAAGCGATGCCCGAAAAAATGAGGCATCGGGCAAAGATACTAAGCTTGCGCTTCTGGGTTTTGTTAAGCGGCATATGTGAACAAAACTAGTCAATCCGGGCTTCAATTCCAATATCACGCGCCACGCCCACGTACGAAAACAAAAAAACCGGCATGGGGACGCCGCAGGTGGTGTGGCAGCCCGGCATACCGGTCTTGTGTGTTCTGAGCGACTGTTACTTACTTGGCGTCAACGCCTGCTGTATTCAGGGCTTTAGACGCTTCGAGGGATACCGCGGTCTTGTCAAACCGGATCTTCGTGCCGGAGCCCACGTCTACCAAGAACGTCGTGTCGCCTACTTCCACAATGCGACCGTGGATGCCAGCCGTCGTCACTACGCGGTCGTTTGACTTAAGCTCTTCCACATATTTCTTATGTTCCTTGAGCTTGCGTTGCTGGGGACGGATCA
>CAYUIZ010000178.1:0-4982 GCA_964444885.1 uncultured Sphingobacteriaceae bacterium
CGAATTCAATATATTTGACGGTATACATCATCCATTAAACTGACGATATGCGCCCGATTTTCATTCCATTTCTAGTTTTTATTACGGTAGCAGCACCCCTAGTCGCCGTATCCCAAGCCGAATATGTCAATGTGTTTTTGGGCTCGTCCGGCGACCACGGACAGGTTTCGCCCGCGGCGTCTTCTCCGTTTCGTCAAATGAGTATCTTGCCCAAGACTTATCCCATTACGCATACGGGTTATGAATATTTGGCGAAAGATATTTTGGGGTTCACGCATAATCGGATGGAGGGCGTGGGGTGCCAAGGGGCTGGAGGGCTGTTGCTGGTGCGGCCATTCATCGGCGAGGCTGACGGCAGGGGGCATTTCACCAAACGCAGCGAATCCGCTGGTCCGGGCTTTTATGAGATTGGGCTCAGCCACGGTGTTTCCGCCAAATTCGCAGTGGATGGTGACTTCGGCATACACGAGTACGGATTTCCTGCGGGTGCCAAGGGCCTTACGATTGATTTTTCCCATTCTTTTAACAATGCCTTTGTCGATAATGAATACGTTCGGGACGGGCAGACCATCGTCGGCAAAGTTCGGTCTAAAACGACTTGCCATGCGGGGACATACACGATTTACTATGCTATTGAACTGACGGAAGCGGCGCGCTGGGAGGCGGACGGGCAGGTGCTCACTGCTTTCCTGAGCGGCTCGGCCGATGCGATCGAACTGCGTGTCGCGTTTTCCGCCGTGGATACAAGCTATGCGCGGCAGCGCTTACAGTCCCATGCGGGTGTCAATTATGAACACGTAAAGGAGCGGTCGCGCGGGCGGTGGGACGAATACCTATCGAAAGTGACGGTAGAAGGCGACGAAGCGCGTAAGGGATTATTTTATTCGTTGCTGTATCGTACGCTCCAATCACCTTTTTTGATTTCTGAACCTGACGGCCGTTACCGCGGAACCGACGGTCAGGTGCATACGGCCCCGGAGAGCCGATATCATGGCTGGGCTATCTGGGACAACTACAAAACCCAACTGCCCCTGATTGATTTGGCTTATCCGCATGTATATACAGACATGGTGCTTTCCATCAGCGATCTCTATCGGTATGGAAAATATGACTTTGCCGGGCCTAATGAGCCTGCTAATACCGTACGCACCGAACATGCGGCTGTAGTGCTATTGGATGCGCGACGAAAAGGATATGACATTCAGTTTGACGCCATACGCGATTCGCTGGTTCGCGATACGGCGAGGTTTGATTTTTCGCGGCCCGACAAGTATTTGGAAGCGGCGTACGACATGTGGGTGATGAGCCTGCTTTTCGATGGGCCGGAGTCTGTCCAGTATTTAGATCGCGCTCGGTCCTATGCATCCGTTTGGAACAAAGAGTTTAAGGATTTGACCCGGAATGACGTCGACCGCATGTCAGCGCGGGGCATGTATCAAGGAACCATCAGGCAATACCGTTGGAATGTGCCATTTGACGTGCAGGGCTTGGTAGCCTTGGCGGGTGGCAAGGACGCCTTTACGGCGCAGGTGGATGATTTTTTTGACAACCACTATTTCAATCGGGCGAACGAGCCCGACCTCCAGTCGCCCACGATGTATTACGCCAGTACCAAGCCTTGGCGATACCAATCGCTGGTGCACGAATTGGCACTGGATACCGTTATTCAATATTATTTTAACGACAACAGCCGGGGTATCGGCGCGCACATCGACCGGATTTACAAAAATGAGCCCAAAGCTTTTATCCGCACCATGGATGACGATGCGGGCGCTATGTCGGCGTGGTTTGTACTGACGGCCCTGGGGTTGCATCAGCCGTTGATTGGTGAGCCGGTTTACTACCTGAATGTGCCACTTTTCCCGGAGATCAGTCTGGACAACGGCGGGAAACCATTAACGATACGCACGAAAAACTTCGGGGACGCCCACCGGTTTATTGCCAAGGTGACCCTCAACGGCAAAGACCTCGGCCGCGTGTGGCTGCGCAAGGACGAGCTGGCCAACGGCGGATTGCTGGAAATAGAGGCGTCGCCGCAGCCTACGCACTATGGCATGGACAATATCTGGGTTTCTGCGATCGATGAATAGCGTGCGTAAATCCTTGCGGTCTGGCCCGCTGCCTTTAATCGGCAGACAGCGTTACCTCCACCCGGCGGGCGAGGTCAGCTCGTTTGGAGTCGTCGGGCCCATGATAAAGCGTTACGATGTTTGCTGGTGCCAGCCCCAGTTGAACGAGAATGTCTTGGACAGCCTCGGCGCGCTTAGCTGACAGCCGTACATTATACTGCGCATTGCCCGTGGTACTGGAATAGCCCCGGAGCACGACCCGCGTAGGTGACGCAGCCTTGCGCACCTGTTCGTATAATTGCCGTAAGGCGGCAACGTCGTCGTCACTGATGGAAACCGAGTTGTTCGCAAAATAGATGCTATGCTTGTACAGGTCGATCACCGGATTCTGGGCGTCGCTGACGGTGCTTTCCGTTTCTGTCGCAGACGCTAGCGCGTGTTGCTGCAAGCGCTGCACTTCCGCGGCCAGGGCGTCAAGCTCGGCCTGCAAGGCCGCTTCGGTGGCCGCGTCGGTTAAGCTGTCGCGTTCGATGCCATATAATTTTCCATATAGGTGGTCAATCTGTTGCTGAAGCTGGATGTTGAGCTGGGTAGATGCCTGCAATTGCTGCGACAGCGCTGAGTCGGCCATGGCAGACGGTGTTCCCTGCGTGGCGTTGGCCACAAGTGCCTGCCCGGCAGGCACTGCAACGACGTTGCCCGGTGCTTGTACGACTACGGGCTGGGCGGGTTGCAGCTGGCGGTCGGGTGAGTGCCCGCCCTGCACGATGACGGGCGGCTGCACCGCCAAAGCCTGGTATTGCTGCCTGACCAACGCGTTGTTGAGCGCGTCTACCGTGCGTTGCATATGGGTGATTTGCGCTTCGTGCGCCACTGTGCTGCGGCCTGCCAGTCGTTCGGCCTGCAACGTGGCCGTGAGCGTGTTTATCTGCCGGTTGAGTATGTCGATCTGACCTTGCAAGGCTACTTGATCTTCCGAGAGGGTGCTTGCCATGGGCTGTGCTTGCCAAGCGAGGCCTGCGCGCTGCACTTCCCACGCTTGTTTCCGTTCATCCAGTTGCTGTTTTTTGCGGATCGCGATGCGTGTCAGCAAGGACTCCAGCTCGGCTTCGGTCATGATTATCTCGCTGCTGAGGGTATCCATCACAGCCGTTTGGGCACGGCTTGAACCCGCCCACGCCAAGACGGCGAGAAAGAGGGGGATGTATCGTTTCACTATTGCCATTGCGCGCTCGTTTAGAAGTTGAACCGGTAGCCCATCGCAATTTGATGATTGTCAAAGAGCCCACGCGCGGTGTAATCTGCCGTCACGCTGCCTACGCCCAGCTGGTGGGCTACGCCGACAATTAAGTTTGTGGCAAAGGAAACGTCCTGGCCGAGCTTGTGCAGGCCAACGCCTACGCCAGCATACGGGCTAGTGATCCATTGCCGCGACATAAAAGGGATGATGCCGTTGGCGCTGACGCCAAACCCCGTATGATCGCCTAACGCGATATATACCTCCGGTACAAACAGGAGTCTCGTATTGTCAAATCCGTAGTTGGCCCGTACTCCCGCGTTAAAAGTCGTGGCCGTGCCAAAATTTGTGCCGATGTAGGGGCTAAAGCCCATGCGCCCGCTGCGGCTATAGGCTGGTATCCGGTTTGCCATCACGAAAACCGGCCGGTTTCGTGCGGTATAGCTCTCCTGCACGGGGTCGATCGCCACAGGTTGGTATGAGGTGGTCGGAGCGGGTGTGTTTTGCAATGTCTCTAGCTGTCTTCTTTGCTCCTCGAGCTGCTTGTTCAGATTATCGATTTCCTGGCGCAAGCGTTCTTCCGCGGCGTTCGTTTGCCCGGGGGCAACGATTGGCGCGGCAGGGCGCACGGTATCATACACTACTGGACGTGCAGGCTGGTAGGGCGTATACGTGGGCTGATAAAGGCGCTCAAGCCTTTCGATCCGCTGTTCGATAGTAAGGGTATCCCGCGCATCCATGCCATCCAGTATCCTGTCGATGAGGCTTTCCAGCTCGGCAGGTGTCAGACGGATCAAGCCGCTTTTGCCCGGAACCGTTTGCTGAAGCGAATCGATGGATTTTTTCTCCGCCATGATTTCGATTGCCCGCTCCGTGTCGTTGTTTTCGTAGGCGGTTTTGAGTTCCGCTTCCAGCGCTTGCACTTGGCCGTCGTATTCGGAGCGTTCCTGAGGGAAATGTGGTTCTGCCGTGGTGGTGCGTGGCTGGGCCGTGCTAGCCCGTCTGCCAAAGTTGAGGCGCAATCCCACGTCATACATTGCGTGTTTGTTGAGTTCACTCGTATTGTGCACCTGGGTCAAGTCGGCAACACCATCATTCATGGTGTATAGCAAATTGGCCGCGCCAAATACGTGCACGTATGGGGAGAGGGGAATTTCTACGCCTAAACCGCCTTTCGCAAAATATCCTGAATTCGCTTCCTGAGACAGGATAGGATCGCCGTCTATGGTGGGCAGGATCGGTTTGCCCTGATAGTCGTCTTGCACGCGAAGGTAACCGCCACCGATGGAAACATAGGGCACAATGCCGCGGGGTACGTTGAGCTTGCCGACAAAATCAGCGCCGTACATCGCGAGTTTATCAAAATCCAGCGAGGCTTTTTCGTCCTGTGTCGCTTGGTAATAATAACCGCGCAAGCCGACAAAATCCGTCAGTTCTACACCGAGCATGCCACCCGCCATATACGTATTCCGGTAGGGGCTGCTCTCGTCAAACTGGACGTAGCTTCCAGCGGGCGATAGGGTAACCTTGGTGCCGGATAACCCACTGCTGAATCGTTTGAGGTAGGCTTGGTCCGTGGCACTCAGTTCACCGTCGTTTCGGCCGCCGAAGTAGAATTGCAAGCCAGCCATGACGCTCCAGTTGTACATGGTGTGCTGGTTTTGGCTGTTGATCCA
>CAYUIZ010000179.1:0-4978 GCA_964444885.1 uncultured Sphingobacteriaceae bacterium
TCTGCCCATCCGTATCAAAGCAATGCCGGGTCAGAAACTCATAGCCCAGTTTGGCACCTTCCAGCCATTCCGCACGCTGCTCCACGGTATTATACAGCGTGGCGAGCAACCACGTAGCCCTCCCTTGTATCCACACGGCCTTGTCATCGTCAATCAGGCTTCCGTCCGCGTCGCGCATCAACAGAAATCCCCCATGCGCATGGTCAAAGGAGCGCGGAAACCAAAATGGCAGGGTATCTTCCAGCAATTGGCGCTTATAAAAGTCCCGCAGGCCTGTCAGTTCTTCTTTCGTATACACAATTCGCTATTTAATGGTTGGAAAAAGGTGGAAACGGGCGCACCTCGCTCGTTTACCAAGTTTGCTCGGGTGAAAGGTTGCCACGCATATCGCAATGCGCTGGCCTCGATACCTTCAGGCATAGGTAATATGACGGTGTTTTCCACAATCCTCCCTTGTACCGGAACAGCGATTCCGGAGGCCGTCACAAATTCAAAACCGTGCAAAGGGCCTTGGCCTGCCAGTCGCAAGGCTTCCGCATTGCCAAATTCCAGCATCCATTCCCCTTCCTGCTGCTGAATACGGACGAGCTCGGGGCTGCCGGCTTGCATATCTCTTTGGTAACTGTGTTGCAAGGCTAAGTCGGCCAGACGCCTTGCAATCGGTAGCTTGTGCGGAGGATGCACGTCGAGGGAATCGCCTAAATCCGAACTCACCGCCATCCACACATGAGGAATCCGGCCTTGGAGCTGGCGTTGCATATCGCGGAAGCGGGGCCACGACGGACGGTCTATACTGGACAGCTGCACATAGTAAAACGGCAGGTCCTGCCCCCAGCGCTGGCGCCAGCTGCTCACGAGCTTGGCAAACATCGCCTCGTACAGCTCGGGGTTTTGCGCATTGCTTTCCCCTTGGTACCACAGCACGCCCTTCAGGCCCAACCCTCCAAGCGGAGCCAGCCCCGCCTCGAAATTGTACGCTGGCTCATAAGGATGGCGCTGCTTGACTAGGGTCGCTTGCTTGAGATTAACGGCGGCCCGCTCGCGCGACCACTGCATGATAAAATCGGACGTCCGCCAGCCACTGAGCATATCGACGAGCAACGGGTCGTGTTCCAAGGTATATCGATCGATCCACGATTCGATGCCCGACCCGCCTACCGCGACCTGGATTAGGCCGATGGGCACGCCTTCCTCCTGCTGGATTTGGGCACCAAACGCGTAGGCAATAGCGGAAAACGCCCGAGCGTTTTCGGGTGTGGCACGCTGCCATGAGCCTGAAAAATAGGCTAGTTCATTCACCTGCTGCAAAACGTCGGCATCCCAGGCGCGTGGGTCGGTTGCGGCTACCGGCTGGAAATGTGCGAGGCGGAGGTTGGGATAATCGGCCGCTGCCGCCGCCAGGCTATCCCCGCCGATAGCGGCGCGCAAGGGAAATGCCATATTCGATTGGCCGCTGCAGAGCCACACATCGCCTACCAACATATCGCGACGCTCGATCGACTTACCGCCACCGCGGATCGCCAAGACATAGGGACCGCCAGCAGGTTTGGGCTCGAATTTCACCTCCCATTGCCCATCGGAGTTCGTCTGCGCATGCCGGGTTTCGCCGGCAAAGTCTACTTCAATGGCGCTATGCGCATTGGCTTGGCCATGGATTCGAATGGGCTGATCGCGCTGCAAGACGCCATGATCCGCAAAGATTGGCGCCAGTTGCAGGCCGCCAAAATTGCCCGTTATTTTGCTGTATACCGTCTGCGCGATGATGCCTGCACCCGTCGCATCCGGATGCAAGTTGTCGGCAAACAGGTCGGGCCGATGATAGAGCGGGGCATGCAAATCGATTAGCGCCGCCCCGTGATGCGCAGCAATTTGGGGCAATAGGTGCTGAATCTGCCAGTACCACTCGCGCGTGCTCGACTTAAAGCGCGGATGCCCACTGAAAATCGGTGTTAACCGGCACAGATAGAGTTTAATTTCGGGATTCACTGCCCGAAGGGTGTCCAACAGCCAGCCATAATCCGCCGCGAATTCGTCCCGGTACTCGGGCCAATTGCGCGGGTCGGTATCGTTCAGGCCGAGATGAATCACCGCAATGTCCGGCACGAATGCCAAGGCATCGGCAAAAGCAGCCGTTTTGTAATAGGGATTGTGGCCGTTGCGCAAAAGGGTTGCGCCGCTGTGGCCAAAATTTCCAACCGCGTATGCGTCACCCAGCAAGTCCTGCAGTTGCATGGGATAGGTTCCAGCCACTTCCTGCAACCCATAGCCGAAGGTCACCGAATTGCCTATACAGGCTACCTTGATCGGCGGCTGCCGCGACCAAGCTTGCGTAGCAACACATAGCAACAATAAGGCGAGATATCGGTATGTGATGTGCATAGTCCTTTATTTCACAATGTCGCCCATCGGAATGCGGACAAAATACAGTGCGCGCTCACCTTCATACAACAAACCAATGGTTTGTTCGTCGATTTGCGTCATTGACGAATACCCGTAGCAGGCACGCTCATCGATCAACAAGGTGTATTCGGATGGCCAGCTCTCGCCCAAGTCGAGGCTCGCTTTGACGGTCATATCCACACGCCGGCCGATTGAGTTGACATTGCTGAAAAAGAGTACGTCTTTTTCGGTGTTGCCGACCGTCATCGACGCCTTGATGATAGCGGCTTGGCAGACTGGATCGGGCAGTGCGCTCCATGAGGTGTGATGCTCGGTCCAGGTTTGTCCCAAGTCGGTTGTCGTGGCTACGGAACGGTAGTATCCCCGGTTATCGCGCATATTGAGCATGAGCGTTCCGGGCGTGGTTTCCACCACCTGCGCTTCGGTCGTATTTCGCTTCGCACCTACCCCGCTATGCCATGTCTTGCCATGGTCCTTGCTGTAGATGATCGAAGAATGGGGCATACCCACGCGGCTAGGGCTGGTCGTTTCATCCCAGTATTGCGAGGGAAAAACCAAGGTACCATCCTGCATGACGATTCCTGCCCCGGGGCCATTGAAATACAGATGCCAGATCGGATTCTTAATCTGCTCGGTGATGCTGAAAGGCTCGCTCCAGGTGATGCCGTCGTCTTTGCTGTACGCCAGCACAAACTGGCCTGTGGTATCGGGCGACAAGCCTGGCTTTGATCCGGCGATCGAGCGATTGCCTTTGCTCCACAACGCCGCTACCCAAATGGTGTTCGTGGCTGGATCTACCAAGATGGACGGGTCGCCCACACCATTATTTTCATGCGGCTCACCCATATCCATGATGACTTTCATCGGCTCCCACGTCTGTCCGCCATCGGTGCTGCGGCTCATGCCGACATCAATGTTAGCGGGCAGGTCACCCGAGTGATCATACCGGTTGTCGTAAACCGCTACTAGCGTACCGTTGTTGGTGGTGGCAATACCCGGAATCCGATAGGTGTGCGCCTCGTCGTCCCAAGGCTTGCGCACGGCAAAACCTAGGCGGGTGTCGTGGATTTCCGTGTCGTGCAGGACAGGATACGAAAGGCCGTCTTGGCCTTGAACGCTCGCTACGTGGATGCGCACGGCCTGGTCAATGTCAGCGTCAGGTGCTACACGGGCAGCAACCCACACATAGTTGAGCCCTGGATGCAGTTCCAGCGCCAAGGGAATGTGCGTTTCTCCCTGAAGTTCTGCAAAAAGTGTCGTCGCCTGCTGACTGGCCGAAAAGGATGCTTCGCTTCCCGTTGCCCGCAATTGCAAGCCGTCGATCGCCTGTAGTGCTCGCTGGTCGAGTTCCACGGTGATACCCGACAGACTAAACACCTCACCGGCAGGCACGTAAATGCGCAAACGCGTATGCGGACTAGCCTCCTCACCCTTCATCAGGGGTGCCACGAGTGCCTTGCCGTTAACGGCAAAGCCGCTGGGCTGTGCGTGAGCAAACAGGGCGGTCATGGCTACAACCCAGACCATCAACATTTTTACGTTCTTCATTTTCATGCTTTTATATAGCTTCAAAATCAATTACTGCTTGGCTGCGGCGCCGTATCTTCCGCATCCTGGTAGTCATTAACTTTAGGCCGGAGGAACGCCAGCTGTATGAGAACAGCCACCAATACAATGCCACCAAGAAAGGCGAAGTCGCGGCCCAGGTTGCCGGCATCCGCCGACCGGCCCAGCAAATCCGTGATAAACGCGCCCGAAAACACGCCCACCATGTTCATCATGCCGTAGCCTGTAGCCCTGTATTTGGGCGAAACAAACTGGCATAGAATAGGCATATTATTCGCGTCGAACATACCGAAGCCTACGCCGAAACACACCGCAGCCCCGACGATATGCAACGTATTGTGACCAAAACCGATCAGCATAATAGCAGGGATAGTTAGGCCAATACCAATCGCGCTGGTGTATACCCTCCCCTTGATATTGCGCTGTACCCAGCGATCAGACAAAATCCCACCAAAAATCACACCGACGAACGACGATGCGGCAATGGTGATCGTCGATAACGGTCCTGCCGTCGCCATGTCGATGTTCAGGTTTTCGGCAAAAAGCGTTGGCAACCAGTTTTTGGTGGCCCAGCCCGGCAGGCTCGGCACAGCAAAATAAAATAGAATGATCCAAAAAGCGATATTGGAAAATAGTACTGCAAAACCTTTGAACAACGGTGGCTTTTCAGTCGTAGGCACGGACAAAACGGCAACAGGCTGTTCGTCGCGTTTTTCACGCAACAGGAAAATGAGGAGGGCCGCGTAAACAATGCCCGCCAGACCAAAAGCCTGAAACGCCGACTGCCAGGAATATGCGGCAGCCACCGTGGCGCCGAACCCACCCAATGCCTGACCCATATACAGGCCGGTCATGTGAATACCTACGGCGAGGGACCGGGTTTTAGACGTATGGAAATCCGCGATTAAGGCCAACCCGGCCGGAATGTACAAAGCCTCGCTCACACCCATCATTGCACGCAACCAGTACAGCTGTTCGAAGGATTGGGCGAAACCCATGGCGTAGGTCACCG
>CAYUIZ010000180.1:0-4896 GCA_964444885.1 uncultured Sphingobacteriaceae bacterium
GGCCGGCCTTGCACTGTTAACGGTGATAGGCGGGCGGAACTTTTTTGAACGGATAGCAAAAAAGAGCTTAGCACGTGCCATCATCCTTAATCCCTGTGTACCGGTGTTTCTTTTTAATCATGACCGGTCTGAAAAGTCATGAGGTGTCTATGCAAGGTGAAAAAAGCAAGCAATCCTTAAGTGGGGAATTGTGGGCTGCGATTCGGTCACGGATCAAGGCCTTCTTCGCTTGGGTAAAACCGTCGCCGTACGATCATTGGATCAGGCAGTCGTTAAAACTGGCGATCAAAATACCGATTATATTATTGGCCATTTTGTTTTCACCATTGTTGTTAATAGTGATGCTACTTGTATTTCTTATTGCGCTATGATCCGAAAGCGGCTTTTTATGAATTTGTTGCTGTATCCTTGGTTTATCGCTCTTGTTGCCATCGCCCTAGCCCACCAAATTGCCCAGAAAATTTTCCTTATCCACCTACCATGGTTTGATTCCTATTTAGATCCGCTGGTAGTCATGCCCATACTATTTCAGCTGGTTTTATGGGAGCGCCGCGTGATATTCGGGCGAGGCACTTCCTATGTGTTGGAATGGTGGAGGGTCTCCGTGATATGCATTTGGGTAGCCATATTGTCGGAAGGGATTTTCCCGATCATTAGCTCAAGGTTTACGGCAGATTGGAAAGATGTGCTGTGCTACGTGGCAGGAACATTAGCCTACTGCAAATTCTGGAATAAACCTGATGTCTTACAAATAATGGCAACGACCTCGCGGCGCAGGCCTTCTCTTGGTTAGTTATCGATAGCCTTGGCTTTATCCCGGCCATTATTCGTTTTCTATCTGCGGCGTGAGCGTTTTTCCTGTTAGTCTATTTACAGCAACGCATATCATCGCATCGCCCGTGACATTGACGACCGTGCGGCACATATCCAATGGGCGATCTACAGCGAGTATCAGCGCTAAACCAGCCGGATTGACGCCAACAGCCTCTAATACAATAACCAGCATAAGAATTCCGGCACCCGGCACGGGTGCAGATCCTATGGAGGCAATGGCAGCAGTCAGCACCACAACAAGCTGCTGTGAGAGCGTCAGATCATCGCCCATCACCTGTGCGATGAACACAACAGCGACTGCTTGGTACAAACACGTGCCATCCATGTTGATCGTCGCCCCAATGGGCAACACAAAGCTGCTCACTTTTTTATCAACGCCAATACGGTCATTGACGCAAGTCATCGTGGCGGGCAAGGTTGCCGCGGATGAACTGGTAGAAAATGCAAGGAGCTGGGCAGGAACCATTTTTGAAAAAAAGGAACGCGGGGACATTTTGCCCAGTACTTTCAGATAGAATGAATAGCAAACATACATCAGGATAATGAGTCCCAGGACCACTGTCGCCCCATAAGCAGCCAATGCGATAAATATATCTGCCGAAGGGGCCTCGGTGACCATGGATGTCATGAGCGCAAATACGCCGATTGGCGCTACTTTCATCAGCAGGTCGACCACCTTGAGCACCACTAGGTTGGCGGCTTCGAACACCACTATCAACCTTTTGCCCCGTTCGTGGCTCACAGACATTAGCCCGAATCCGAATAAAACCGTGAACAAAATCACTTGGAGCATATTCCGGTTAGACATGGCCGCACCCCAAATATTGTCCGGTACCATGTCCACGAGAAATTGTAGTGGTCCGCGTCCGCGTAGTTGGTCCGCATTCGCGACAGCTTCGCCTGCATCCCCACCAAAGCTTGCAATTAATTCATTACGTGTTTCTTCAGACACAAATCCACCCGGTTCGACAATATTCACGATTATTAATCCTACCGCTAGAGCCAACACAGTGGTAGACAGATATATAATCAATGTCTTTTTTCCCATGCTTGAAAACTGCGTCATCCCTTTGAGGTTCGTGATGCCTGTCACCAAAGAAGTAACAATAAGCGGGATGGCGATAAGTTTCATTCCGTTGATGAAAATTGTGCCGAAGGGCTTGATCCAGTTAGCGGCAAATGTAACGCCGTCAGAAGTTAACGACAGAACGATTCCTAAAACGATACCTAAAGCGATACCAGCGATGATCTGCCAGTGCAATGGGATTTTTTTCATCCGTGATTCTTTTGATGGGAGACTGTCATACTAAGCATGCAGTTCCTTCGGTTTACATCCGATTATACCATGATAAGCGCGCAAAACCTAGCCATTTTGGGAGAGGAAAGGTCGATACTTCTAGACATGGTAAAATAGTTAAGCGAGATACGTTAACGCTTTTCAGCACTACCCCGTCCGCTGCAGATAGCATAGCGGATAGGCAAATATAGTATTTTCCGAACGATAGCTACGAAAACGGAGTAAAACGATGCGCACGAACGAAGGTATATCAGGGTGCCGATTAGTGGGTGGCTGTCATGACCTAAGGCATAATCTGAGCTTTCTGCCAGAAGTGCCTAATTTTCAAACCGAGCATACAGCTTACTAATACGAAATAATACGGCTTGTATATCACGAGTTTGCAGAAATACGCTGGTTTGCAATAGCGCTTGCTTACTGCCCGTATTGTCGCGTCGGATTATATTTAGCTGATTTTCAAAATTAGCGTTAATATACGTGCGGATCTGATTGCGCTCCTGGCGCAGGCGGTCAATATCCGGTCCATAATCGTCAGTCTTTAATTCTTCCACTACACGATTAAATAGGCCGTGCATCATTGTATTTACAGTCTCAACGATCATTGTGAATTTGGGGTGTAATGGCTGGTGCAGGTTCTCGAAATATTGCAGGCTTTCTATACTCAAGAAATTTGCAGATTGGATTAAATCCTGAATTAAGTCGGCGCTATGCACCACAACTTCGGACGACTTTTGATCGTTGGCATTCAGTTCGCGAATAGCTCGGAGGCTTTTCCGTTTCAGCTTGCTCGAATAAACGCTTAGTTGCTTCAGTTCGCTGGCCGTTTTTTTGAGCAAGGAGATATCGTTGTTGCAGATCCCATTCAATATATTGCTGTACTGTTGTGATAAGTCGATGAGCATGGATATAACCATTTTTTTGCTTCGCAAATAGACGTCAAAATCCTTGCTCTCTAACATGGTAAGCTTTTTCTTCTCAGTTTTTGCTAATTTTTCTCTTTTGGCAAAACTCACATGGGAAATAATGACGTATATCAACACCACACCCATCAAAATCAATGTCCCGGGTACGCCGCCTTTATAGATAATAAGCGCGAAAATTGCCGATACGCTAAAGGCTATAAGTGCGGTTACAAACCAGCCACCGACGACACTCAGTACGCCAGCCACCCGATAAACGGCGGATTCGCGCCCCCATGCCTTATCTGCCAGGGAAGACCCCATTGCCACCATAAAGGTGACGTACGTGGTAGACAAGGGCAATTTTTGAGAAGTTGCCCAAGCAATTAATAGGGAGGCCACCACCAAGTTGACGGAAGCCCTAACTAAATCGAAAGCAGGCTGTGCATCCGACACCAGCGATGCTTGCCGCATTTTTTCCTTTTCAAAGCTGATGTTATATCGCCGACGAACATTCCGAGGCACGAATGCTGAAAGTAAATTGCCCAGCAGCATCCATGACTTCACCATACTACGGGATACCGCGTTGGGTCTGAATCGCTCATCTTCCTCGTCATTCTGCCTACTCAAGTTAACCTCAGTTTCGGTTACTTTGCGAGCTTTGGAGCTCAGCCAAATTGTAGCTGCCATCGTCACTCCGGCAATTAAGAGCATATAATTCGGTACGACGATATCGCTGCTTGATAAGAACGTTTGGTAATGCTCGCTTGCGGGTACGCCGCTAGCGACCCAATTTTGGTAGGCCATTAAGCCAGATATTGGAACGCCGATAAAGTTGACTAGATCATTGCCGGCAAAGGCCATGGCCAATGAAAATGTGCCTGCCAGCACGACAATCTTTAAAGGGTTTACGCCATATACGCGTTGAAAAAAAAGACAAATCAAGGTCGCTACAAGCCATACAGACACCAACACTGCTGCTGTATTGTTTAAAATCCATGCTATAAAATCCGCCTCGAACAACGTGGTGCCAGACAGCCCTTTAATCAGCAGAAAATAAACAATAGTCGTAATCCCTAGTCCGGAGAACAATGCGCCTATTTTAACCAGGCGCTTTTCATATTGGAATGTAAACGCAAGTCTGCAAAAGTATTGAATAAGAATACCGGCCGTAAAGGCGATGAAAATCGATAAGAAAATGCCCGAAACGATTGAAAATGTACTTTCGACATTGATGTATTTCAGGCTCTCTGTAATAGGTTCTTGTTTGTCCGTCGTGAATATCATGCCCACCATCAAGGCGGCGCCTAACAGCTCGAATACGATGGATACTGTTGTTGACGTAGGCAAACCCAACGTGTTGAATATATCCAGCAGTACAATGTCTGCCAAGACTACAGCGAGGAATATCCACATGACGAGGTCAAAAGTGAAATACTCGGGATGAAAAATCCCTTTGCGTGCAATATCCATCATTCCACTCGAAAATGATGAACCAGCAATAATACCTAACGCCGCTAGCAGGATGATGGTCTTAAACGGAGCCGCTTTGCTGCCAATCGCGGAGTTCAAGAAGTTAACGGCGTCATTACTAACGCCGACAACCAAATCGGCTATCGCCAGAGCCAACAAGACGATAACCAAAAAAAGAAACCAGTCCATAAAGTAAGTTTGAGTTTACAATAATGCGACTAAATCGCTAAGTGACCATACGCATTTATGTTAAGTTTGTGTTAAATTCGGGTTAGGCGCAAATGAAATCAGTCCGTTTCATCCTTTTTTTCTGCGAACAATGGCTGATTATACTTTCTGGGATTATTCTAGCAATAGCAAGGTCAGACATTCAGAGGCCTACTGCTTAATATC
>CAYUIZ010000181.1:0-4839 GCA_964444885.1 uncultured Sphingobacteriaceae bacterium
TCGGTCGACAAAGCCTTTGCGACAGTCACCATAGATCCGGCAGGTGAAGAAGGACTGGTCCAATTAACGGCAAGATTGCACAATCCGCTCGAGATAAAAGAAGCGGACATCGTCGTCGAATTGGTCGATCCGACCGGGCAATCGGTTGCCAAGTATGAAAATGCATTTACCCACCTTGACGGCCAGGTCGTACTGGATGATATCAATATCGCGAAGCCCCTGTTGTGGTCGCCAGCGCACCCCCAATTGTATCGCCTGCAAATCTCGGTCACAACGGATGCGGATACGTACCTCCACACGGAAAATATTGGTTTCCGTCATTTCGAGTTCGTACACCACGGCCCCTTTATGCTGAACGGCGAACGGCTATTGCTGCGCGGTACCCACCGCCACGAAGACCACGCGGGTGTGGGGCCAGCGATGACGGAGGAGATGATTTGGGAAGAGATGCGGATGATGAAGGAAATGGGCGTCAATTTTATTCGGTTGGGCCACTACCAGCAATCGCGCATCGTGCTGGAAGCTTGTGATAGGCTGGGGATCCTCGTATGGGAGGAGATTCCATGGTGCCGCGGTGGATTAGGAGGGGATATCTACAAGGAACAAGCGCGAAGGATGTTGACCAACATGATCGAACAGCATTATAACCATCCGTCGGTCATTATTTGGGGATTGGGCAACGAGAACGACTGGCCCGGCGATTTCGAGGAGTTTGACCGGGAGAAAATCCGCGAATTTATGTCCGAGCTGAACGGCCTCTCGCATGAACTTGATCCCTTGCGGAAAACGGCTATCCGCCGTTGCGATTTTTGCAAGGATATCGTCGATGTGTATTCCCCATCGATATGGGCAGGCTGGTATAGAGGTGTCTACACCGATTACAAAACGGCTACGGCGGATCAATTTGAGCGGGTAGACCATTTCCTGCATGTGGAGTGGGGTGGCGACAGCCATGCCGGGCGGCATGCCGAGGATCCGTACCTCGCCTTGGCTGACGTGGCCAGTACGATCCGTGCGGATGAGCGGGCTGGCGATGCTTCCTTGTCTGGCGGGCAAGCCCGGGCATCCAAGGACGGCGACTGGAGCGAAAGCTATATTGTGGACATGATCGATTGGCACCTCAAAGAGCAGGAGACCATGCCTTGGCTTACCGGGACGGCCTACTGGCCGTTCAAGGATTTTTCTACGCCTATACGGCCCGAGAACCCGGTGCCTTACATGAACCAAAAAGGGGTGGTCGAGCGAAATTTCAATAAAAAAGAATCCTATTACGTTTTTCAATCCTATTGGACGACGGAGCCGATGGCACATATCTACGGGCATACTTGGCCTGTGCGTTGGGGTGTGGAAGGTGAGAAAAAGATGGTCAAGGTATTTTCCAATTGCGAGGAAGCTGAATTGTTTGTCAACGGTGTCAGCCAGGGGGTGCGGCAAAGGGATAGCCAGGATTTCCCGGCGGCAGGCCTTCGGTGGATGGTCGAATATGCACCCGGTGAGAACTTCATCGAGGTCGTGGCCCGCCAAGGCGAAACGATCGTGCGCGACAGCATTACCCAGCGTTACCAAACCGAGACCTGGGGCGCCCCCGCGCAAATCCGTGTGGAAGCCGTGGCGTCCGAAGATGATATCATCACTATCCAAGCATTATTTTTGGACGACAACGGAGTGCCATGTCTTGATTCAAAGGATTATTTCTATTTTTCGATGATCGGCGACGGCCACCTGTTGGCGGATTTAGGTACGGCTGACGGGGCGAGCACCGTGCAGGCCTATAACGGTCGGGCGATTATCCGCCTGCAACGTACGGGTGCGCAAGCCGTTGTAGCGGTGAAAGGGGATGGGTTAGCGACCGTGATCCTTGATGTGAGTGGGGAGTAATGGAAGCGTAAAATGGGTGGGTGCGGAGCGTCGTAGGGTCAGTAATTTGAGTTCACGAACGTTTTTCACCCCCTATTCAAGCAATAATTACCCATTCGGGAGGCCATAACCGTTCTATATTTGTTCGCTATACAATTACAATGCAAGGCCACATCGGAGCACTGCTTCGGTCAGGCCGATTAACCAAATAAAATCTATGAAATTATGAAGAGATACTTCTTTTGTTTAGCCGCTGTCTTATTTTTTCAGGTGTGCGCGTTTGCCCAGGGTTCTCCTATTCAGATCAACGGAATCGTTGTCGATAGCGAAACCAGTAGTCCGGTGGTGGGTGCGAGCGTGCTTGAGCAGGGGACACGCAATGGCGTGACCACCGACCAAGCGGGTAGGTTTGTCCTCCAAGCACCGGCGAATGCCGTGTTGGAAATCAGTTTTATGGGCTATGCTCCCACGTCTGTCCCGGTATCCGGGCGGACGGAAATCACTATCGCACTGGAGCCATCGAGTGCTACCCTCGATGAAGTAGTGGTGGTGGGATACGGTACCCAAAAGAAGAGCGACCTTACCGGGGCGGTGGCCTCGTTCAACGCCGAGGCGCTGGAGCAGATGCCGCCAATCAATATTACCCAGGCGCTCCAAGGGCGGGTGGCCGGCCTCAATGTCACGTTCAGCGGCTCGAATGCCGAGGGTGGCAGCAGCAACATGCTAATCCGTGGCCGAAACTCTATTTCGGCCAATAACGAGCCATTCGTAGTCCTCGACGGCATGCCCTATGCGGGGAATCTGTCCGAGATTAACCCGACCGACATCGAATCGGTGACGATCTTGAAGGATGCCTCGGCTTCGGCTATTTACGGCGCCCGGGCAGCCAACGGCGTCATGCTGATCACGACCAAGAAGGGACAACAGGGCGCGATGCGCGTATCCCTCAATTCCTACTACGGTGTTAGTGAGATTGCAAACCTTCCCGACATGCAGGACGGCGAAACGTTTTTCGAAACCAAGCTGTTGCGCTTCGGGCGCGATAATATCAGCATCACCGAGCGCGAGGGCCATCTGGAAGGCCGCGATGCCGACTGGGTAGGCTTGGCAACGCGTTTGGGGCCACGTCAGGAACATAACATCGCACTTACGGGTGGTACCGAAAAAGTACAATACTATATTTCTGGAACCTACCACCAAACGCAAGGCATTGCAAAGAACGACGACTTTACCCGAACCAGCTTGCGGGTCAGCCTGGACACGCAGTTGAAGCCTTGGTTGCAACTGGGAACCAGCACGCAATTGGCCCACTACAACCGGGATGGTATGCCTGCGGATTTTGAAGACGCATTCGCCATGAACCCTTTTGCCGTGCCCTTTGAGGAAGACGGTTCGATCAAGCTGGTCCCCTGGCCTGAGAACTCATTCTACAGCAACCCATTGGAGGGTTTGAACGTCCTCAACCAAGACCGTACGTATCGCGTATTGACCAGCAACTACCTGCAAATTGACTTTCCTTTTCTGGAAGGGCTTTCCTACCGGCTCAACGCGGGCGGGGACTACCGGTACCGCGGCGTCGAAACCTACTACGGTGCCAACACGCGCCGCGGCCTCGAACAGTCGGGCGTTTCCAACATGGACTTTTGGCTAAATTTGGATTGGACAGTCGAAAACCTCCTGTTGTATAACCGGACTTTTGGAGACCACACCATCGGGGTCACCGCCTTGTACAGTGCCCAGGAGCGTACCGTCAACGACCATGACTTCAATGGGATGGGATTCCCTAGCCATACACGGACGAATTACCAGCACGGTGCGGCCACGTTGATCACCGGCAGTGACAATTACGCCCTCACGTCCAACATTTCGCAAATGGCTCGCGTTAACTACTCGTACCAAGGCAAATACATGGCGACCCTCACAGCCAGAAGGGACGGGTATTCCGGATTCGGATCCGACACCAAATATGGGGTGTTCCCATCCGTCGGTTTAGGCTGGAATATCGACCAGGAGCATTTTATGAATGACTTGAGGCAGGTGAATGCGTTGAAACTAAGGGCGTCCTACGGCCGTACGGGCAATCAGGCCATTGGCGCGTATTCCACCTTGCCGGGCTTGGGTGGCGCACACTACACCGACGCGACCGGGATGCCTGCCTTCGGGTACTATCCGTCAGGAATAGGGGATCCGACCCTAGGTTGGGAAACGACGACCAGCTTGAACTTCGGGCTTGACTTCGGCTTGCTTAACAATAGGATTTACGGCACATTCGACTACTACCGGTCCAACACGTTCGACTTGTTGTTGGATCGCAATATCTCGTATATCAACGGCACGGGGTCTATCCGACAGAATATCGGCGAAACCGCAAACAATGGGTACGAGTTGCAAATCTCTTCAGTCAATGTCACCGGCGGGGATTTTCAATGGGTTACCGACTTTAACATTGCTGCGTACAGAAACCGCATTGTGGACGTCAGCCTCCGCGATAGCGACGGCAGAATCATTGACGACGTGGCCAACAGGTGGTTTATCGGACAGCCGATAACCGTCAATTTCGGTTACGAATTCGGAGGCATCTTCCAAACCGACGACCAAATCTTTAATTCTGCCCAACCCGATGCGCAAATCGGTGATGTGATTGTCGTAGACCAAGACGGGAATGGCATAATAGACGATCAGGACCGGAAAATTCTCGGGTCGCGGATCCCTGACTTTACCGTGGGGTTGAACAATACGTTCAGGTACAAGGATTTCTCCCTCAGCGTGTTCATCACCGCCGTGCAGGGAATCAGCAAGAATAACTACCTGACCCGTACCTTCTTCAATGGCAATGAGCGGTCGTTCAACTATAATTTCTGGACACCCGAAAACCCGCACAATGACTATCCCGCTAACCGGGACAACGCCAACCCTAGAAACGTGGGTATTTTTGGCAAAGCCAATGACGCGAGCTTTATCCGGCTCAATGATGTGTCGCTT
>CAYUIZ010000182.1:0-4837 GCA_964444885.1 uncultured Sphingobacteriaceae bacterium
TGGTCAGATCGATATTGACGTTTGAACGCAGATCGTAGTTGTTGATGGTAATGTTGTTGTTGAAGTTATTTCGCTGGTCAACGTTCAGGATACCGTTGTCGCGGTTGAATGAACCAGCCACGTAGTAACGCGCTACGCCGCCACCGCCACTCACGTTGACGTTGCTGCGCTGATTCATTGTGAAATCTTTAAACAGCATCTGCTTCCAGTCGTTGGCGGGATAAATCAGTGGGTAATTGCCGAGCTCCGTATTCTCTATTTTTTCTTGGGAATACAGGATGACGCCCAGGGGATCCCGGGTGAGAACCGCTTCGTTATGCATTTTCATGAACGTGACCGGATCTGCCACATCTACCGTCTGTGTAGGCGCGGACATCGAGTTTTCAAAGCGGAATGAAAACTTCGCCGGGCCTTCCTTACCTTGTTTCGTCGTGACCAAGATCACGCCGTTGGCACCGCGTGAACCGTACAACGCTGTTGCCGTAGCATCCTTCAGGATAGAGAAACTTTGAATGTCGTCCGGACGCAGACGCGCTAAATCGTTGGGGGTAAGCTCGACACCGTCGATTAAGATCAGTGGGTTGGTGTTGGTACCGAATGTGGTGATACCCCGAACGAAGAAGTCCGCGTTATCCTGACCCGGCTCGCCGCTTCGCTGATACGCGATGACACCCGCTGCCTGGCCTGCCAGGGCCTGCGTCAAGTTGCTGGATGGCACTTTCAGGTTGTCGGGGTTGATCGACGTGACCGAACCGACGACCTCGTTGCGCTTCTGCGTGCCGAAGCCTACCACCACTACGTCGTCAAGCATGGACGAAGCAATTTCGAGGACGGCGTCGATTTCGCGCTGGGTACCTACCGTTATTTCCAATGCATGGTAGCCTACCATGGTGAAGACGAGTACGGCATTGTTGTCAGGAACCTGCAATACAAAACGTCCGTTTTGGTCGGTGCTCGTCACCAGATTTGTCTGGTTTTTAACCGACACTGTAGCTCCTATAAGTGGGGCGCCCGACGTGTCGGCGACCGATCCCTGAACCACGAACTGCTGTTGATTGCTTTCGAAAAGCCCGTCCCGATGCATTGCTCCATCCGTTGTTGCCGTGGCGCGCGCACTGGATTTGTCCGAGCCGGTAGTTCTCGCATCAGCCGTTGCATGGAAGCCGGCGAAAAGGACAAACAGCGCGGTGATTTTCAGGTACGATAAAAAACTAGTGACAGGGGGTGGGTATAACTTTCTCCCCACAAAAGAAAAAATTTGCATAATTTTGGTTTCGTTTAGTTATATAATCATATAACCTAATAGTGATCACAAAGCTTTATTTAGGTGTTATTACGCTGGACGACTCTGCCACGCCGGTTGCCGCCGGTGTGGTTTTTTCCAGTATATTTGGTAGTACTCTTTAGGTCATATCAATCATCCCCCTTTCCTCGATTGTCAATTGGATACTAATGTCAATTTCTTATACTGCAACGACGTCGCTGGCAGCAGTTCGGACCTGGCACATCGCGCAGCATACTGCGCATCGGTCCGTATCGCCTCCTACTTTCTGGACAGCCCCTGTTCGAGTCGCCCCTAAAACAGGAATTTTATGCGTTCACACACTGAAATTAAGCTCACATCAGAAAAGCTATGATAGCCTTGCCTGGTTCGTTTTATCTCAATGGCTGCAATTATATTTTAGCGTTGCACTGGTTTTACCTTACTAAGGTTAGTTTAATTGTTTCGGCATGCAGTAAATGTTCTGCATCCATTTTCTATACAATCTTATCCAAAAGGATTGGAGTAACCGTCCTGCCGCATCCTGTTAACGAAACCTTGGTCCGACAGAAATATGGAATACAGGCTGTTTTGGTGGGAAATTATTCCTTAACACGGCCTAACAGACATCTAGTTTGTAACCAAAATATGACAATGCCGTATATTTAACAGACGGCTATTGAAAAAGCAGCTTACACACTAGTGATCAATCACTTGCGTAAATACCCGAAAAATTCCAGAAAAACGAATTTGTGTTGCTTCGCGGCCACATGTGGCGCAACGAGGAGAAACCTGCACAAGATGGAGGAGGAATTCGGCTGTCGTTAAGCCCTGGAATAACGCGCTTGCGGCCGGTCGTATTCTGATCCCGATCAGCCCCCATCATAGCGGTATGCCAAGGCATCTAACGACAGAATATTTCCTTCTTTGTCTGTACGGTAAAATATCACCATTTTTCGCCGAAAGAACCACGGCCGTTCATCACCCTGGGCGACGGACCAGACACAGGAATGCTGTTTGATTGCCTGTAGAACTGTTTCATGGCCGGGTTTGTCGGGCCCGACGGACTCGAGTCCGGTAAGTTGCCCGTTCGCCAGCACAATAAATTGTACAGTAATCGAATCCCACGCCGTTGCCATATCGGGCTTATCGGCAGGCAACCCCATGATCGCCACTAGCTTTTTCAGGTAGGCCGTTTCTCCACCAATGGGCTTGGACTCCTCCTTTGCATGGCCATGGATGGCTTTGCCGGCTGTATCAAAGTCGGCAAGATAGCACGGCCCGGCAGGATCGAAGGCCCAGGGGTCATTGAACACCAAATAACTCCAGCGGGGCGCTCGCCAACCGCGCTCCGTCAAGTTGCTGTACCGATACCCCTCACCCACCAACTGCACGAAATACCGTTCGCCCTCGGCAAAGCGGATCCGGTCGACCTTCACGTCCTGCAAACCCCTCGGGTCAATATAGTACAAGGGGAAACGGTCGTGGATAGTTGCGCCGGGATTGTTCGCACTCCAACTATGGCTACGCCAATGGATGATAGTCTCCGCTAGCGGCAAGCCGCTGTGTTTTTTGATAATCTCCGGCAACGCCACGCGATGCGAAAAAAAATCCTCGTCAGTATAGATATGCATGGATCCTTGGTATAGCACACCATCGATAACCGTATCCTGCGTTGACCGCTCGACACGGATATACGCTTCCACATGGGAGGCGCGGGCAGTGTACGGGCTGACTTGCACGCCGTTGATAAAATAAGCCGGATCGTCCGCATATTGATCGGGGGGTGAAGGCGGATACCAAGGGGTATGGAAATACACAACGCCCTGATAACCGTCGGTTTGGGAATTATAGTTAGGAAGCATCCTACCCAGCTTTGCCCCCGGGTAGTTGGCCAGCTCATGGCGCTCGATCGTGGCCCCATTCATCATGAATGCGTAATTTTCGAAGGTTCCTTGTGCCACCGGAAATAATGTCGCGCCATCCGGTGTGCCGGAAGGTTCCTGCCGGGGCCGTTCCTTGCGCTGCGGCGGCAGGATGTCGCGCCGATACCCAAGGCTATCCAAAGAGCGGATACTCCCCTGGCTATCCTTGCTGTAGAAGACGGCCATTTTTCGCCAGGCCAGCACCGGGCGGCCGCCCTGTAACGAAGGCAACCAAGCACAAGCCAGTTTCTTGATGCCCGTGAGTATCGCATCATGGCCGGGTTTGTCGGGCCCGATGCTTTCCAGCGAGGCTAGCCTGCCGTCTCGCAACAGGATGAATTGCACGGTGATGGAATCCGGCGCCGTGGTCGAACGGGGTTTTTCAACAGGCAGACCCATCGTAGCGGACAGCTTTTCCAAGTAAGCCTCCTTCCCCGGATAAGGTTGGGAAGTGATGTCCGTGGAGGCAAAAATAGCATGGCCCGCTTGGTCAAAATCAGCCACATAGCACGGAAAGACCGTATCAACTTCCAGTGGGTCTGTAAAAAGCAATGCCGCCTTGGGCTTGCTGCTTCCATAATTGTTGTCGACCAGGTGCACGACGTATCGTTCACTCTCGGCAAAGCGGATACAATCGACCTCCACGGCCCGTAGGCCCAATCTGCCGGTGCTGAACGAATAAATCGGGAAATCATCCCGAATAATAATGCCGATATCTGCTTCATAGGTATAGCGGGATCTGGAACCACGCCAGTGGACGATAACCTGTTCGGGCGGCAAGCCGGTATGCTGCTCGATGAGCTCCGATAAGTTGATTCGATCGGCAAAAAAATCCTCATCCGTATATACGTGTACAGATCCTTTGTAGGGCTTGCCATTGATCGCCGTATCCCGTACAGATTTCTCGATCCGGATGTACGATTCTGCTTTGCTCAAACGAAAATGGTAACGGCTAACCTGTTGGCCATTGATGAAGTAGGCCGGGTCGTTGGCATGATGGATGGGCGGCGCATACTTTTCTTCCGTATGGAAGTACACCGCCCCAAGATAACGCTGCCCATCCAGCCGGATGGCGTAAGGGAACACGTTGTTCAGTACCGCGCGTGGGTGATCGGCCAACGATTGCTGCTCGATAATCTTTCCATTCAACACAAACGCATAACCTTCGAACGTCCCGTGCGTTGTGGGAAATAAGGTGGTACTATCCGGGTTGAGGGCGTACATTGCCTGTGGCAGCGCACGGATTCCGAATAAAACCAACAGTAAAAGCAGTGAATATCCCCTCATTTTTGAGATCGGTTACGAGCGAGCCATGTTTCACTCACAGCACCCTCGTGGTTTATCAAATGGAGTTTTGCCAAACGGCCCAATACCCGTATAGTCGCAGGGCGTCGAAGTACCAAGATACCAAAAAAACAAACACAAAAAAACAATAGTTTCCTTGATCTTTCAAAAATACGGTCGCGACCAGCCCCAGACCTCTTATATACCGAAATACAAGCCATAAAAAAGAGAACCTCTTTCTTGATTCTCTTTTTTTCTATTTACGTAGCGGAGACGGGAGTTGAACCCGTGATCCGAACCACGCACACAATCAAAAAAGCCCCGACCTAACCATCGGAGCTTTTCGAATGTAGCGGAGACGGGAGTT